>JBKEBU010000041.1:0-36507 GCA_047973325.1 Propioniciclava sp.
CGCTGATCAATCATGCTCTGGCTGCGGCGCACCGGATCGGGCGACCCGCGTCCCCCACATCTGGCGATGGACGTCCAGTACACCCACCAGATCTGGGGTTGCGGTTCATCCCGCCCGGCACGTCCTCGCACAGAGCAGCATTAATCAGCGCATCCTCAGAGGCCGATGGGGAGTCCCAGATTGAGCGCCTGCTGCCCGAGGAGCAGCAGGATCAGGGTGAGGATCCCAGTCACTGGGATCGGCCGCAGCCCCAACGGTTCGTACGGCGCGGCCGTGACCCGGCGGGCGAAGATGAGCGCCATCGGGGAGAACACCAGCAGGGCGGTGCTGGCGGCGATGATCGCGGTCACCTCGCCGTCGGTCAGCTGCATCCGGGCACGGGAGACGGTGATGATCATCAGCGCCGCAGTAAAGCCGGTGGCGATCAGCCATGCCCAGAGCGCGAACGCGAGCTGTCGTCCCTTCTTCGGGCCCGCGATCCGGCCGACGTGGGGGGCGTACATCCAGGCCAGGGTGAACTGGAGCCCGATCCCGGCCACGAACATCGCCCACGGCACCCAGCCCGGCCAGGACAGATACGCAACTGCGGCAGCGGTGTCGCCCGCGCCGAACGGAGCGATGACCAGATAGCCGATCCCCTCCATCATGGAGGCGAAGCCGAAGAGCAGCCACAGCAGATGCCCGAATCCGCCGCGGGAGCGCAGCGGTAGCCATTGGGTCATCACCAGACCAGAGGCCAGGCTAAAGACGGGTGCTGCGAGGGCGATGATGCCGTTGTCGACGGCGCTGGGGCTGCCCGCGGGCACGACTCCGTAGGAGTACAGGGTGCCGCCATATCCCAGGATCAGCCCAGCGACCAGGTGGGCGAACTCATGAACCAGGATCATCAGGCCGGTTGCGAGCACGCCAGCAACGGCACCATTGATCAGGAGGGTGCGGGCGTCGTCGTCCGGTGGGGGTGTCATCCGATCATCGTAGGGGAGGTGTGCGCGGGCACCGAGGTTGTCGGGTTCGGGCAAACCGTCGGCAACGCGCTGGCGGCGGGTCCACTGCTGGTCAGCTTCCGGTATGGGGCGACCGCCGGGGGGCGGTGCCTGGGTGGCTACTGATCGCGATGGCGATCCCGTTCACGATTTCGGGATGGTTTGCCTGTGCTCGGGCTATGGGGACGAACGAACTGACTGGCTGAATCTGTCCTGGGCTGGTGGACTCTGGCACAGTTGAGGTGTGAGCTCAAACTTCTGGTCCCGTGGTGCGTCGGCAGATGCGTGGTTCCGCATGGGGCGGCTTGAGGTAACGACGACGCTGTTCGTGGTGCTTGCAGGGGCGGTTGGGGTCGTGATGTCGGTCTTCATGCCGTTCCTACCCCGGGCTTTGGCCTACTATCCGCCGCTGCTCCTCGGCGGTGAGATCTGGCGTCTGGTGACCTGGCCGCTGGCTGACACCATCAGCCTGTGGACGGTGCTCAACCTCTTCTTCCTGTGGTACTTCGGGCGTGAGCTGGAGGCCACCTTGGGCCGGATCCGGATGGCGTGGCTCTTCGTCGGCATCTGGGTCGCGCTGACTGCGGCTACCACCTTGGTATCCATCCTGGCTGCCGGAGCGGCCGTGGCCGGGTTGCAACTGGTCGAGTTCATGATTCTTGGGATCTGGATCGCCGAATATCCCACGCGCCGGTTCCTATTCAACATCCCCGCCTGGGTGTTCGGGACGGTGCTGCTCGCCTTGCAGGTGCTCACTTTGGTGGCCGCGGGCGCCTTCTCGGGGCTGTTGGTGCTGCTGCTCAGCCTGCTCTTCGTGGCGGTCGCTGCCCGGCGCCAGGGGCTGCTGACGGCCTATAGCTGGATCCCCGGGTCAACGTCTGCCGAACCGGGCAGTCGGCCGCGGCCGCCGAGCCGGTCTGAGCGGAAGGCATCCAAGCGCCGGGTATCCGATGAGGCCCGGATGGACGAGCTGCTCGGCAAGATCAGTGAGCAGGGGATCCACGCGCTGACCAAATCCGAGCGGGCCGAGTTGGAGAAGCTTCGGCAGCGGCGTCGGTGATGACCGGTCCTTTCCGGATAGATCCGGGCCTGCCGACCGCTCCGTATGAGCAGCTCAAGGAACAGATCAGCCAAGGTCGCCAAAGTGGCCGGCTCCCCGCTGGTCACCGGCTGCCACCGGTGCGGCAGCTCGCCGCCGAGGTGGGATTGGCGCCCAACACGGTGGCCCGGGCCTATCGGGAGCTGGAGCATTCTGGGGTGATCGAAACCCGCGGCCGGGCCGGGTCTTTCATTGCCCCGCCAGACGCTGCCCAGCACCTGCGAGCGCGTGAGGCGGCGCGTCGGTATGGGGAGCAGGCTCGTGCTCTGGGCCTGAATGGGGCTGAAGCGCTGCGTCTCCTGGAAGAGGAGCTGTCCATCATGGGGGATGGTGCTGACAAGGAGTGAGACATCTCCGGAGTGTTCCTGACGCTGGTCCACTGCTAGGCAGACAATGACGGAATCCCTGCGAAAGGTTGCCCCATGTCCGCCGTCGCCGCCCCCGCATCCCGGGAACAATTCTCCGGGCAGCTCGGGTTCCTGCTGTCCGCTATCGGCTCTGCCGTCGGTCTGGGAAATATCTGGCGCTTCCCCGGCGTCGCCTACGGCAATGGGGGTGGCGCCTTCCTGATCCCGTACCTGGTGGCTCTGCTCACCGCGGGCATTCCCATCCTGCTGCTGGAGTACGGCCTCGGCCACCGCTACCGCGGCTCCACACCAGCGGTATTCCGGCGGTTGAACAAGGCATTCGAATCGCTGGGCTGGTTCCAGGTCGCCATCAGTCTGGCGATCATGTTCTACTACGTCATCGTCTTGGCCTGGGCGGCGTCCTACCTGTTCTTCTCAGTGAATCTGGCCTGGGGGGAGGATCCGATCACCTTCCTCACCGGGGACTACCTGCAGGTCTCCGATCCCGGATTCACCCTGGCTATCAATCCGCAGGTGTTTCTCCCCACCATCGGGTTGTGGGTGCTGGTGTACCTGGCCCTGCGTGGCAGCGTCCGCAAAGGACTCGAAGTGGTCAACCGGATCGCCATTCCGCTCTTGGTGCTGATGTTTCTCGCGCTTGTGGTCCGGGCCATCTTCCTGCCGGGTGCCACCGAGGGGCTCAACCAGTTCTTCACTCCCGATTGGGAGGCGCTGGGAACCCCCGGGGTGTGGATTGCTGCCTACACCCAGATCTTCTTTTCACTCTCGGTGACCTTCGGCATCATGATCACCTACTCCAGCTATCTGAAACCGCGCGCCAACCTGGTGCCCGTCGGTTTGGTAGCCGCCTTCGCGAATAGCTCGTTCGAACTGCTGGCCGGGTTCGGTGTCTTCGCCACCCTGGGGTTCATGGCCACCACCCAAGGGGTGTCCTTGGCAGACCTGAGCCTGACTGGGGTGGGGCTGTCCTTCATGACCTTCCCCACGGTGATCTCCACCATGCCGGGTGGGCCGCTCTTCGGGATGCTGTTCTTCGGCTCGTTGCTGTTGGCGGGCTTCACCTCCATGGTGAGTATCACCGAGGTGGTCATCGCGGCCGTGCGCGAGAAGTTCGCCCTCAGCCGGGCGACCACGGTGGGAATCATCGTCGCGGTGGGGGCGCTGGTATCGATAGTGCTGTTCACCACCACGAACGGCCTCAATGCACTCGATGTGGTCGACAACTTCACCAACAATGTGGGGGTAGCCGCCTCCGCCGTGGTCGAGGTGGCGTTGGTGGCCTTTGTCGCCCGCAAACTGCCAGCTTTGCAACACCACCTCAATCAGACGTCCACCCTGCATCTTGGCGGCTGGTGGCGATGGGTGATCATGATCAACCCGTTCGTCCTCGCCTACGTCTTGGCGATCACGATCCGGGACCTGATCGCGACAGGGTATGGCGGCTACCCGATGGACTTCCTCGGGGGGTACGGCTGGGGAACCATCGGCTTCCTGTTCCTGGTGGCGGCGGTCGTCACCATGCTCCCGTGGCGCACCGCCGTCGACAAGTTCACCCCCGTGCCTTTGGAGCCTTATGTCACCCGGTCCGGAAAGGAAGTGCGCCGATGACCCCCGCCGCTGTGCTGATGTTGCTGGTGGCCGTGTTGATTATCTGGGGTGGCCTGGTGGCCTCGGTGGTCTTCCTGATCAGGTTTCCGCTGTCAGCTGAGCCCCATCCCCACGATGACCATGATTTCGACAGGTATCCGCCGGAGTATCAGGTCTGAGCTGGTCTGCGGAGAGGTGTTGGCTGGCGCGGTCGCGTAATCTACTCCGCCATGGACGTGTCGAGTGTGCTGACCAGCGCTCAGCGGGTGCTGGTGGTGCATGCCCATCCCGATGATGAAACTCTGGCTACCGGGGGGCTGATCGCGGCCCTCGCCCGGCAGGGGGTGTCGGTGCAGGTGCTTACCGCGACTCGCGGTGAACAGGGTGAGATAGTCCCCGGAGCGCTCACCGCTGCCCAGGAGACGGACTTGATCGGCCACCGGGAGCGGGAGCTTGCGCGCGCGTGCGCACTGCTCGGGGTGTCGGGGTGGGCCTTCCTCGGCACCCCGCCAGCGCGTGCTAAGCAGAAACATCCGCGGAGGTATACGGATTCGGGGATGCGCTGGCTGGACGCCGCCGAGACCATGGCCGGTCCCGGTTCCACTGCTGGGGAGGAGGCGCTCAGCCATGCTGCGCCCGCGGAGGTGGCCGCGGACATTGCTGCCTACGCAGGGTCGATAGCCGCCGATCTGATAATCACCTACGACCGCGATGGTGGCTACGGTCATCCCGATCATGTCGCGCTGCACCGGCCAGCGCGGCAAGCCGCAACTGAACTGGGCGTCGGCTTCCTTGAGGTGGCTTCCGCGCCCGATTCCTCCGGGATCGCGTTGGGCGGTGAAGAATACCGTGCGGTGATCACCGCGGCCCTGCGCAGCTATGCCAGCCAACTCACCGTGGCCGGCACCGAGGTCGTCCACGTGGGTGGTCAGCGGCAGCCGATAGCTGTCAGCTGCACCCTCCGGGTCCCGGCTACCTAGGCGGCTCCGGCGGACGAGCCCAGGGGGACGCCTGTGGGGATGCACCCGGGGGCTGCTGTCCATAGCCTGGTGATTGGTGTCCATAGTCTGGCAGCTGGTGTCCAAAGCCTGGTGTTTGCTGGTCAAAGCCCGGTGGCTGCTGTTCATAGCTGACGCCCCCCGTTGGGTGGGGCGGCTGCGGGCTTGGGTACGGCGGCTGGGCTGTCGGTGCTGGGGGCGGCCCCGCGGGAGGATGCGGCGCCATCGAGGGTGCTGGCTGACGCCAAGCGGCGCTCGGGGGCTCCCCAGCGAGCTTACGGGTGCGACTCAGGTACATGGTGGTGATGAAGATCACCCAGAAGGGGAGTGCCACGACGGTTGCGGCCAGCATCAGCAGCAGACCGATAATCATAACTATCAGCAGGCCCGCGGACAGGGTGCCCGTTCCTTCGGCAGCTGCCGAAGCCATCGCAACCATCAGGTAGGGGATGAGCAACGGGACCGAGGCGGCCAAGCTGGCAAGAAAGGAGAAGCCCACTGTGATCCAGAAGACGCCTCGAGTGAGCGCCCAGGACCGCCGCAGGGCTGGGATCCCGGGGGCCTGCTCGATGCCCATGGCTGGGACAAAATACAGCCAGCGGATAGACAGGAAGAAGCCGCCGAAGACCGATGCCAGATAGAGCAGGATTGCCAGCAGAATCGGACCGACCGGTGGGGCTCCGATGGCGGTGCTCAGCGGCAGGACTATCAGAAAAAGGACGATGATGCTCAGGATGAATGCGAGCACCAGGGCGATACCGAGAACGGCGGTGATGCGCCCGAAGAACCCTCGGGTGCGCTCGGTGAGTTCTTGGCGGGTGGGGACGTGCCCGCGACTGAGGTCGTGGGTCGCCAGCGACATCATGGCCTGGTAGCGCAGCGCGAAGACCAGCCCGATGAAGTAGGCCAGCAGAAAACCGACCACGGTCGCCATCGCGGGCCCGCCGGAATCCCGCGGTGCGGTGTTTTGGACCGCGACGGCGATGACCGACACGATCAGGATCGCAGCGGTCATCACCAGCGCGGGGATGAGCATGAGCACGAGAAACAGCCGGATCTGAGCCTTGTACGTTCCAAAACTGCCCGAGAAGTGTTCACCCAGAGACAGCACTCCAGGCCTGATGGTTGGGGTTATCACGCCGCGAGCATAGAGCCCTTCGCTGCCGTTGTGGGCGAGTTCGCTGGGATTAGGGAACCGCTGATCAATCATGCCCCGGCTGCGGTGCACCGGATCGGGCGAACCACGTCCCCCACATCTGGTGATAGACATCCAGTACACCCACCAGATCTGGGGTCGCGGTTCATCCCGCCCGGCACGTCCTCGCACAGGACAGCATTGATCAGCGCATCCCTAGGTAGCTTGTCGCAGCTGAGATGTGTGGTATCGAGCGGCGTCAGGTGGGTTCTGGGCAAGACGGGGATCCGGAATCGATGCCGGGGTATCGGTGAGGGTCCACGGCGCAGCCCAGGGCTCACCTGGGGTCGCAAATACAAAAGATCAGCTGCGACAGGCTACTAGTGTGGCGCGCCACACTAGCTGCGTGTACCCGGTCGGCTGACCGCAAACACCCGGAACCCCTTGGCTGAGGCTGTCCGAGCGCAGGCCCATCCCTGGGCGGTGAGCCAGCGCTGGAGCGAGTCGGCGCCCAGGTTTCGGCCTACCACCAGGCGGGCCACGCCGCTGGGAGTGAGCCGGGGCAGCCACGTGGTGAGCAGATCGTGGAGGGCTGGTTTCCCGATCCGGATCGGCGGGTTGGACCAGATCTCGTCATAGCTGACGTTGGGGTCGCTCTGCTCTGGAGTGCTGACATGCACCCGGTCTGCGACCTGGTAGGCGGCTGCGTTGACCTGGGTGAGCGCGATGGCACGCTCGTTGACATCCACCGCATCAATGTGAGCTGCGGGGGAGGCCACTGCGAGGGCGACTGCCAGCGCACCGTAGCCGCAGCCGAGATCGAGGAGTCGGGTGGCCTGGGGGGCGGGAGTGTGAGTACGGAGCAGGACGGCAGTGCCGAGATCCAGCCCGTCGGCGCTGAAAACGCCATTGGCGGTGGTGAACCGCCAGTCGGTCTCCCAGAATCTGGCGGTAATGGTGCGTCGCCGCTCCGGTGTCGCCGGAGACTCGAAATAGTGGCTCATGGCAGGCAAGCTTCCTCCGAAGTGTCCCGGGGCGCCCGGTGGGCGCGAGCCGCCTGCTGACGGGCCGCCAGGTGCTCGGGCGGTGGGTAGCCGACCTCCTCCAGTACTAGCCCCTGAGGTGGCATCACGGTGATCTCTCCGGCTCGGTGGGCCCTATCGAGGAGATCAGCTAGCCACCTGGCATCCCGGCGGCCAGATCCCACCGCGACCAGGGCGCCCGCCACCGAGCGCACCATGGAATGGCAGAAGGCGTCGGCGCGCAAGGTGATGGCAACGGTGCCACCGAACTCGCCGTCGGGGATCCGGCTCACGGAGGCGTCGAGGATCTGCCGGATCGTGGTGGCCCCGGCCCGCCGCTTGCAGAAGGCACCGAAGTCGTGGAGGCCGACCAGCGCGGCGGCGGCCGCGTCCATGGCCGAGGCATCAAGGGCGGTCGGTACCGTGACCACCATGCCGCGATGCAGTGGGTCATGCATGGTATCGGCCAGGCGATAGACGTAGCGGCGCCAGGTGGCGGCGAACCGGGCGTCGAAGCCAGCGGGTGCTTCGGTGATCCGCCAGATCACCAGATCGGTCGGCAGCGCTCGCTGTAGTCGGTGTGCCAGCTCGGCAGCGAGGCCGGCCTGGGGAAGGTCGATATGGGCGACCTGTCCGCGGGCATGGACGCCAGCATCGGTGCGGCCGGCCACCGTGAGGGCGGCGGGTGGATCGAGACGCACGATGCGGGCTATCCAGGCCTCTAGTTCACCTTGGACGGTTCGCAGGCCGGTTTGGGCCGCCCACCCGTGAAAGGCGGTGCCGTCATAGGCCAGGTCAATGCGGTAGCGGGTCACAGAGGAATGTCCTGAGCATCGGCCCGCGTAGTCCTCTGTACGAGATCCTCGGTTGGCTGTGGAACTGGAGTGCGGCGGTAGGTTAGGTCATAGACGGTGCGCCCGGCCTCAAGACCGCGGGCTTCGTACTTGGTGAGGGGTCGCTCCGCAAACCGGGGTGCCCAGCCCGGGTGCACATTCTCTAGGTCTGGTGCGCTATCGAGGACCGTGCGCATGCTGGTGGCGTAGTCGGCCCAGTCGGTGGCTAGGCGCCACAATCCGGCTGGCATCAGCCGGGAGGAGACTAGTGCGGCCACATCCGGGTTGACGATCCGGCGCTTGTGGTGACGGGTTTTGTGCCAGGGATCGGGAAAGAAGGTCCACACTTCGGTGAGGGTGCTGGGGGCGAACAGGCGGCTGAGTCCTTCGACGGCGTTGGCCATCACCACCCGGGCATGGGTGACTCCGGCGCGATTGATCCGGGACAAGGTCGAGGCGACGGCTGGTTGGAAGACTTCGAAGCCGACCACGTTGGCCTCTGGGTGCTGCTCGGCCAGGGCGACGAGGGCTTCCCCCCTTCCAGAACCGATCTCGACGAGCAGGGGTGCTGTTCGCCCGAAGACTGCCACCCAGTCGACCTGTGCATCGGGGTGAATCGAGGTGGAGAGTTCTCGCGGGAGCACCGGGATGACGAGTTTCCCAGCGAGCCGGTCCCAGGCCTGCTGCTGGGATGGGTTCATCCGGGCGCTTCGGCGTACATAGGAGACCACCTCCCGGTGGACCCGGCGATGCGATTCCAAGACGACTCAGATGGCGTAGACCGGCTGGACACCGGCGGGGATGTGGCCGGCGTCGACTATCTGCTTCCCGAACGGGAAACATGTGATCGGGATCATCTTCACGTTGGCGATGGCTAACGGGATCCCGACGATTGTCAGGGCCTGGCCGACGGCGGTGATCAGGTGGCCGATGGCGAGCCACACACCGCCCACCACAAACCAGATCCCATTCATCAGGGCAGACCCCACACCCGCGCTGGGCTTGGCGACCACAGCCTTGCCGAACGGCCACAGTGCATAGGAAGCCATCCGGAAGGAAGCGACCCCGACCGGGATAGTAACTATGAGGAGGCAGGCCAGCAGCCCGAAGAAGAAGTAGCCGAGCGCGAGCCAGAATCCCCCGAACAGAAACCAGATCAAGTTGAGCAAGGTGCGCACGGGGCTTCTCCTTTGGCTGACGATCTCGTGGTGGCCACCATGGTACTGCTCTTGGAAATTGGAGATGCCGCCCCCGCGAGCGAGGGGCGGCATCGGGATCCGGTCTACGGGTTCACCTCAGAGGCACACCACGGTAGGCGGGGTGATTCCCAGGTCATCGTTGGCCATGTGGTTGGCTGGCCTGAGGAATCCGCCATTGTCGCCCTGCCGGATCCCGCGGGGACCCTGGGTGTACCTGTTGCGGAGGCGGCTCGTCCGGTAAATCACGTAGCGAACCTGGAAGGCCGAGGCCACCGGAGTGAAGTTGTAGGCGATATCCCGTTTGCCCTGTGGGGAGCCTTGCCGGGTGTCGTTGCAGTTCTCATGAAGCGGGGTGGCGGGTCCCAGCGCAGGTCCGGAGACTCCCGGTGGTGTGGGCATGGCGTGGCTGGTGTTTCCCCCATCCTGGTCGGTATTGGTGCGACTGACGACCCAGGCGGCCTGTTCCCAGGCTCCAGCGGCATTCACGCAGATCTGAACGCCTACGGGGTAGCTCTTGTACCGGCACTGGTTTCCGTAGTTGGAGAGGGTGCTGGCCCAGAGCTGCAGGGGCGCACCCGGGGTGACCCGGCTGTACTGGAAGATCAACTCAGTGGTGTGGTACTGGTCCAAGCCGCCACCGCTGGCCTCGTTGTCGGCCCAGATCCAGTAGCGGAGGGTGCTGTCGGTGTTGATACCTTTCCAGCCGTCACCGCCAGTGCCCCCGCGAACTGAACCGCTCGTTCTGGGTCCTGGTTTGTCCGACCCCAGTGCTGGATGGACACAGCGGCCACTGCGGCTCGCAGCCATGACGGGGGCCGCTGCGGTTGCCACGACCGCAGGGGTGGCCCAAGCGGCCCCAGTGACCAGGGTTCGGCGCTTGAGAGGGTGGGTGGAACTCATCGGGGGGTGCTCCTAGGGGGTGATAGGAATCCGGCATCGACGCCCCTCCACCCACAGGATGGAAGCCCCCCAGGCCTATGATCTGTTGCTCTCAGAGCAGCAAGTGTTTGTGGTTGCTGTGCCTGCACAGGGTAGCTGAGCACTGCCGATTTCTCCACTCGAGCCTGGTGGAGAATTTCACTTCAGGTGACTACCGAGGCCCTGCCGCTCCCGGGACCCCGGGAGCCGTGGCCGCTACGGGGCAGTTCTGGTCACCGCGAGTTGGTATCCCTGTGGTTCGTAGCTGGCGGGGTCTGATGAGTTCCGAACGGTTCCGGGACTATGACTCGGCATTAGCACCAGACCCGCCGCCGTAGAGGCCACATTGACAGCACGCTGTCGATCTCCTGGGCGCAGGACCCTAGGTCGTGACGCAGGATACGAACTGAGGTTGGGTGATTCCCATGTCGTCACTGGCCATGAAGTTCGTTTGCCAACCGACTCCACCGCCGTTGCATTGCTGAATCTGGCCGCTCCAGACGCTCTGCCGGTATTGATTGCAGGGGCGATGGGGCCGATAGAACGTGTAGCGCACCTCGGCGGTGGTTGCGTTCGCGACAAAGGTGTAGTCGCGCGAGAGGTCGGAGCTAGCGCCGTTGTCCCCGGTATTCGAACAGTTCTTGTTCATGCCGGGAATTGCTGTTCGAGGCGCGATGACTCCGCCCGGGGTGGGCATCGCGTAGCTGGTGTTGCCACCGGACGTCTCCGTGTTGTTCCGGGTGAGCACCAAGTGGTGTTGCGTCCACGGAGAGCCGCCGCTACGGGTTTCGACGAGTGCGCCGGTGGGGTAGCTTTTCCAGCGGCAGCTGTTGCCGTAGTCGGCCTTGAACCAGGTGCGGAACGTGTAGGTATGGCCTGGATGCAGATTGCTGATGTTGAAGACCAGCGTGGTGGTGGTATGGGTGTTGATGGAGCCCTGTGGGGTGTCCCGCCAATCCAGTACCCACAGAATCCGTAGTCGCACGGACCCTTTTCCAGTTGTCGGCACCACTGCAGCCGCCGGGCACGTTGCCCGGGTTGCAGCGAAAGCCGCCATTGTGGGTAGCGTTTGGGTAGGGATTGGAGAGGTTCCAGGTGCACTGCGAGGCGGCGACCGTCGGCGCAGCGGACGTGGCTGCGATCACGGGTGCGGCCCAGATGGCACCGGTCACTATGGTGCGTCGCTGGATCGTCTGCTCGGGGACGATTGGGGTCGGCGTTGCGCTCACTGCATACTCCTCATGTGATATCCGATGAATCACGCACGCCCCCTTCCATGATGGCAGGATCCCCCCGGGACGGTGATCAGCTCGCAGCATAGGCAGATGATCGTCGATGTGACTCAGAAGGTAGCGAAGATTATCTCGTATGCAATGTAAAAAACAGGGTCGTGAAGCGGCGTCATGGTGGGTGTGGTGGGGCGAACCTGTTCCGGGAATAGTCGGCAAGGGCCGTGCCTGATGCATAATGCGCAACAACATGGCCACGGCGATGGTCGGGTCGCGAAGGCCGTTGTGTGTTCTGAATGTGATTGCGGCTACGGGTGATGGCACAATGTGTTGTCTGGGAGATGATCCCCCCACCCCTCCTTACTGAAGGAGTGGCCTTATGGATCCGGTCAGGCGATCGGCAGCCGTAGTCCTCGCCGATGACCTATCCGATGCGGTGTCGGTGGCCGCCATGCTGGGGTCGGGGACCCCGATCCACCTGCATCGGGGCGGGCGGGCGTTACCGACCCAGCGTCCGGTGGTGGTCGATATGCAGAGCCATCACCTGCCTGAGGAGGTGGTGTACGAGGTCACCCGGCATTGTGCTGAGGGCCTCTGGAGGGGTGATGGTCCGCTGTTGAAGCAGGTGGACGCCCGGTTGCGGGGGTCGTTGGGTGCAGCGGCGGATGCGCTGCTGGATGTGAGCACGGCTGGTGATCGGCAGCCGGTCGTGCTGCTGTGCCCGTCCTCCCTGGACCGGGAGTTGGTTGCGGACTCGGGGGTATTGCGGACTCAGGAAACCCCGCTGGTGCCGGTGCAGCTGCGGGCGATGGCTGAGCAGGCGCCTTCGTCCAGCGTTGCGGATGTTCTGGGCCAACACCAGGGAGTCGATTGCTCGCTCGCCCAGTTGCGAGCGGGGTCGCTGCCGGAACTCCTGTCCCATAGTCGTGGCAGTGTGGTCGTGTGCGATGCCGAAACCGCCGACGATCTGACCCGGATAGCTGATGCTGTTGCCCGCACACCACAGGTGGCTGTGCTGGGGGCCGAGGCCTTGTCCAGCAGGGTTGTTGGGGTCATCGGGTCGGGTAGGGAGGTTGTCTCGGAGGCGCCCTTGCGCGGATGGCGGCCGACCCTGGTGATTGAGGGTTCTGTGTCGGATATGTCGTGCGAACAGGCCGATCGTTGGGTGGAGGTGTCAGGTGGTGCGGTGGTCGAGGCAGACGCTGAGGCTCTGGCTGAGGGGAGGCGGGCTGCGCACCTGGAGTCGACCTCGCGGATAGCGAGTGCGCTCCGAGCTGGCGACACGTTGCTGCGCTATGCCGCTGAGTCGGCCGAGGATGTCGACCGGCCGACCTTGGTGAAGACGACGGCGGCGGCGGTGGCGGCCGCTTGGCGATCCGGTGATGCGGACGTCATGGTGATCGGGGGAGATGTCGCGCGGGCGCTCCTGGATGCCACTGCACATAGTTCGGTGACGGTCGTCGCACGGTCGGCCACCGGAGGTGTGGTGTGTGATACCGGGCGGGGCTCGTTCCTGGGCATCGTGCCTGATGGCTGTGCCGATCCGCAGGCGCTCTGCGGATTGTACGCTGAGCTCGCCGAACATGTCCGATCCTAGCCCCGTTCGTCCGCATGTGGTGCCATGCAGATCGGTGACTCCCAGGTGGCGAGGGCTACTGGCTAGCGGTTGTACGCCGGCATAGCCCCCTTGAGGGGTGCGGTGGCGGTGGTACATGCGGTGTTGACGTCATCCGGCAGCGGTCCGCGGCCCAAGGAGTCGAGATTGCTGAGGAGGTGTGCGGTCTGATCCCCACCCAGGAGGAGAGCATCGGTGCCGGGCTGGCCGGCTACCCAACGCATGCCGAGTTCCGGTAGTCCGATCCCGGCCTCGTCGGCAATGTCGGCCAGGTTGTTCACCGCTGCCAGCAGTTCGGGGGACCAGTAGCGGTCCTGATACATCGCCGCGAGCGAGGAGGTGGAGAACCGCGTCGGTGTGCTGCCGCCGGGATCTGGCCGGGTGGCCAGGAGCCCTCCGGCCAAAGGGTTATAGCACATGGTGTGGATCTTGTGGGTGGCGGCGCATTCAACCCATTCGTCCTCAATGCGGCGTGCCAGCAGGTTGTAGACGTTCTGCCCGATGATCGGTGGGGTAGCGCCCGCCGCCTGCGCGGCGGTGATGATGTCCACAGCTTGCCAGGCTGCGTAGTTGGAGATGCCCAGCGCAGCAATCTTCTGCTCCTCCTGAAGCTCAGCGATGGTGGTCAGGGTCTCCGCCAGGGTTGCTCCCCGATCTGGCTGATGGAGATAAAACAGGTCGATTGAGTCGACCTGAAGCCGCCGGAGAGAGCCCTCGACACTGGCCCGCAACCCCGCCGCGGAGAGCGGTGAGTTCGCACCAGCGTCGGGATGTGGCATCCCGGCCTTGGTGGCCAGCACGATCCGGTCCCGATAGGTCGTCACCAGGGGGGCGATCAGCCCCTCGGTGGTCCCGCTGGCGTAGCCGTTGGCGCAGTCGACACCCGTGACCCCTGCTGCCATAGCCGCCTCGAAGACAGCGGTTGTGGCGGCCAGGTCTGCGGTGTCCCCGAAGGACATGGTGCCCAGTACTGCGCGGGTCAGTGGGGTGCCGATCCCGGGGATGGTGATGGTCGACAGGGGCGATGTGAACATCGACAACCTCCTTGGTGAGGGCACCAGGATTCCATGGCTGCGCAAATCACGCAATAAATAGCGCGAACTGCGCAGACTGTGGCAGAATAGACACTCAGACGGGGCAGATCCCGTTCACCACAACGATGAGGTTGCCCATGCATTCTGTCGCGCAGCAGGCGTCAGTTGTGCTGGCCGATGATCTGTCCGGTGCTGCCGAGATTGCCGCCTTAATGGGGCCAGGCACACCGGTGCACCTGCACCGGCAGTGGCGAGCCTTGCCGGTCGAACGTCCGGTTGTGGTGGATGTGCATACCCGGGGGCTACCTGCGGCGCGAGCCTATCGAACCAACCATGCTGCCGCTGGGGCGCTGTGGTCTGGTGATGGTCCGATGATCGCCAAGATTGACTCGTTGTTGCGCGGGCCGATCGGGGCCGCCGCAGATGCCCTGCTCGATGTGGGTGCTGGGGATGAACCGCGACCAGTAGGGCTGCTCTGTCCGGCACTTCCCGCACAAGGGCGTACCGTGCGCGGTGGAGTGCTGCACGTTGCCGGGGTTCCGCTGCCCCAGACTGAGCTGTGGGCGGCTGAAGCGGGGTCCCCGCCGACCCGGGTTGTCGATGTTCTTCGAGAGCATCGTGGGGTCGCTTGTTCGCTGGCCGAACTGCGGGCCGGGAAGCTCCCTGGGCTCCTCGCTGACTCCCGGGGGGCAGTGGTGGTCTGTGATGCCGAAACCCCTCAGGATCTGGATGCGATCACTGAGGCCATCCGGACCACGCCACGCATGGCGGTGCTGGGCGCGGCGTCGTTGTGCGGTCGGGTTATGGGCGAGGCTGGTCTCAGCCACCGCAGGGCGGTGGCGGTGCCCCGGGGAAAGCGCCCGATCCTGGTGGTGGCGGGAACAGCCGCCCCGATAGCCAGAAGTCAGGCTGAGCGCTGGATCTCGGTCACCGGGGCAGCCGTGATCGAGGTAGCAGCCGCAGATCTTTGTGGTGATCCGTCGATGCGGACGCAGATTGCTGCAGCGATCGATGCCGCATCCCAGCGTGGGGACGTCCTGCTGCGCTATCACCCCGGGACTGACCCTGGCGTTCCGGGGCACATCCTGGCTGAAGCAACCGGAGCGGCAGTGGCCGCAGGCTGGCGATTGGGGGAGATCGATCTGGTGGTTCTCGGCGGCGAGACCGCTAGGGCGGTCCTGGATGCGGTGGCTCAGGGCGCGATCACGGCGGTGGCCGAGGCTCACCCGGGGGCGGTCATCTGTGACACCGGACGGGGCTCGCTGATCTGCACCCGCCCGGGCAGTTTTGGCGACGCTGACTCGCTGATAACCATCCGGTCCGCACTTGCGGATATCACTGATATCGAAAGGAAGCCATGACCTTCGCAACTTCCTCCGCCAGCCTTCCCCGCGTTGCGGTCACGATGGGGGACGGCGCTGGTGTGGGCCCAGAGGTGACCGTCGGTGCGCTGTTGAATGCCGAAGTCCAGGCCATCAGCCTGCCGGTGGTTATCGGGGACCGTCGCCGGCTGGAACAGGCAGCGCGCATCCTAAACCGCACCGAGGTGGAGATCGTCTCGATCACCGATGTCGATGATGCTGTGGCCGCTCCCGGGCGGATCAATGTTATCGATCTGGGTCTGCTGCCCGAGGATCTGGCCTGGGGTGAATTGTCAGCGACTGCCGGGGATGCCGCCTACCAGTACATCAAGCATGCAGCGACGCTGGCGATAGCCGGCCGGGTGGAGGCGATCTGTACTGCGCCCCTGAACAAGGAGGCGCTGCACCTCGGTGGTCATCAGTATCCCGGCCACACCGAGATGCTGGCGGCGCTGACAGATACCCCCGAGGTATCCATGATGCTGTCCTCGCCGCAATTGCGCGTGATTCACGTCACCACGCATGTGGGGTTGCTGGACGCTGTGGCTCGGATTGAACCGGGGCTGGTGGAACGGACAATCCGCCGGGGCTGGGAGGCACTGTGCCGCGCCGGTATACAGCAGCCGCACATTGGGGTGTGCGCTATAAATCCGCACGCCGGTGAGGGGGGGCTGTTCGGCTATGGGGAGGAGGAAACCAAGATAATCCCAGCGATCACTGCCTTGCAGGCGGAGGGGATGGACGTGGTTGGGCCGTTGCCCGCTGACACTGCCTTTTACCTTGCCGGGCGCGGGGACTATGACCTGATAGTGGCCATGTACCACGATCAGGGCCATGGGCCGGTCAAGGTCCTGGGGATCGAGGCCGGCGTGAATATAACGGTGGGCTTGCCCGTGATCCGCACCTCAGTCGACCATGGCACCGCCTTCGATATCGCCGGGAAGGGTGTGGTCTCGATGGAATCCATGGTGGAGGCGATGCGGCAGGCCGTTCAACTCGCTGCGGTCCGGATCTGATCCGGCCGGCCTCGCTACTATCGAGCCACGACGGAGCGGAGCGGGGAGGGTCCATGAAAGCGGCCGAGCGGCGCCAGGAGATTCTGCGGATGGCCACATCCAACGGGCTGGCCAGCGTGGATGAGCTCTCTGCGCAGTTTGGGGTGACCGGATCCACTATCCGTCGCGATCTGGCGGCGCTGGCGAAGTCTGGCGGGTTGGCACGCACCTATGGCGGTGCGATGGCGGTGCCCGTGCATCGGGAACCCACCGTGACCGAACGGCGCAGTGAATCTCATGAGGCGAAGCGAGCCATCGGGATCTGGGCTGCGGGTCAAGTGACCCCGGGGGAGACCGTCCTGCTCGATGCGGGCACCACCACCGCTGCGGTTGCGCATGCGTTGCGTGCGGTGGTGCCGCTCACGGTGGTGACCACCGGTCTGACGCCGCTGTCGGCACTCATCGGTGCGGAGGGCATTGAAGTCATCTGTCTCGGCGGTACCTTCCGGGATGTGAGTCAGAGCTTCATTGGCCCCCTGGCTGAGCGGGCACTCGAGAGTTTCACCTTCGACCATGTCTTCCTGGGGGCCGACGCGGTAACCGCCGAACATGGGATCTGTGAGGCGACTCAGGGGCAACTCCGGATCAAGGAATTGATGACCCGACGGGGTCGGGCGACCTACGTACTGGCCCACGCGGCGAAGCTGGGTGCGATGCCCTTCCATGCCTGGCTGCGGGGAGCGTGGACGGTGGTGACCGATGAGAGTGCTGCTCCGGAGCAGATTGCCCCGTTCACGGCCGCGGGAATCCCGATTGTTGTCGCCCCCTCGGGCCGGCTGCGGGCGGACACTCGCGCATAGCTCGCGCGATCCAGAGATTGGCGACGACAGGCCACGAGTGCCCCGCAGGCGGAGGTGTGTCGTGAGCGCTGACCGGTGTCCACCTCGGTCGCATGCTGCCCGGATCTGTGGTTCGCGGCGTCCCTCAGGTATCGAGTAGCGACCGGGCGGCGGTGCCTCCCGTGAGTGATCTCTGCCTATTTCAGGCAAGTACGTGCGCAAAATGCGCAAATCTGTCATGATAGATGCACTAACCGCGCACCAAGTGTGGTGGGCCACGCGGGAGGGCAAGGCAGGTTTTCCGCTGAAGAAGACGGCAGCCGCCGTCGTGACACCCCGGCCATTCAGGTCACTCAACTCAAGGACGAGCAATGACGCAGTCAGCATCGGCCCCTCAGGGGCAGTCCGTGGACGAGACCGTCGTTCCCGAACAAGTTCAGCCGCCCAAGGGTGGCAAAGTCATCACCGCGGTTGGGCCTGGTCTGGTCCTAGCCATGACGTTCCTGGGGACGGGAGACATGGTCTCGTCGTCGGTCTCTGGAGCAGAGTACGGGTATGCGCTGATGTGGACGCTGGTCCTCGCGCTGCTAGCCCGAACCTTCATCATCTCCTCGATTGCCAAGTACACCCTGATGAACCGGCATGGGGATACCCAGATCTTGGAAGGATTCGGGCATGTTGCCCGATGGCTACCCGGCCTGATGGCGGTGGTGGTGCTGATCGCCGGATTCGTCACGCAGGCCACCTTCCTCAAAGCCTGCGCGATCGGGCTGTACAACATGACCGGCGGCGCCTGGGGCGGTGACTGGGGCACCTTCATCTGTGCGGTGCTGGTGATGTTTGGCACCATCTACATAATCACCCGCAAGTAGTCCTTCACCATCTTCGAGTATGTGGCTCGGATTGCCTCCCTGCTGATGATCATCGGGTACATCGTCGCCATCATCCGGATCGGCCACTTCGATGTTGGTGCCTTCTTCCGTGGCCTGGCGTTCGAAATGCCGTCGGACCAAACCGGTGCGTTCGCCCCGATCGTTATTGCAGCGGCCACCATCGGTACCATCGCCGGCAACATGCCCAATCTGCTGTACTCCGGCTTCATGAAGGACAAGGGGTGGGTGGGGCCCAAGTGGCGCAAACTGCAGCAACTTGATTTGTTCATGGGGATGGGGCCGCTGCTCCTCATCAACCTGCTCTTCTGGATAGTGGCGGCTGAGTATTCCCGCGACTTCGGGCTGGTCATCAACTCCGAGCAGGATCTCGCCGGGATGCTGGAAGCGATCCTGGGGCCGACTGGCCCCTTCCTGTTGTGGCTGCTGCTGTTCTCGGCCGCAGCGACCTCCTTTCCGCCGATGACCCGCGGTTTCGCCCAACTGGCAGCCAATGGCATCCACCTGTCGACCAAGTCGGGAAAGAAGTGGCTTGGCCAGGATGAGAAGGATCCTATGTTCCGCTGGATTCAGATCGGGCTGTTCACCGTGGTGCCGATCGTGGCCTCACTACCAGCAGCGCCGAACCTGGTGTCGCTCTCCATCGCCGGGACCGCACTATCCACGCTCCTGGCGTTGCCCGCGATAGTGATCACGATCTTTATCCTGACGAGTTCGCGGAAGCACATGTATGTCTACGCCGTGAATCGGCCCTGGCAAACCGTGCTCCTGGGCATTCTGGGGGTCATCGCTCTCGTAATTGGGTACCAGATCGCCACTGAACTACCCGAGATGATCCGAACGGCCTTTGCGCAATAGCCGGGGTGGGAGACCGGCCTCAGCCGGTCTCCCCTCTCGGTCCACCGTGTCTTCTGGAAAGGAACCCTGGCCATGGCACTCGCTGCAGCCCAGATTGGTGGCATCATCCCGGCGCTGGTTACCGCGTTCAGAGAGGATGAATCTGTCGACCTCCCGGGGGTCAGAGCGCATACCCGCCGAGCCCTGAATGCGGGTGCTCACGGCGTATTCGCGCTGGGCACCAACGGTGAGTTCTTCGTCTTGACCGAGGATGAAAAGGTCGCGGTTCTGCAGGCTGTGGTCACTGAAACCGCCGGTGCGGTGCCCGTCTATGCCGGAACCGGCACCATCGGTACCCGGGACGGGGTGCAGACAGCTCGGCGGCTGGTGGCGGCCGGAGCGGATGTGCTGTCGATCATTTCGCCCTACTTCGCCGCCGCGTCCCAGGAGGAGCTCTACCGCCACTTCCGCACGATTGCCGAGGCTGTCGAGGTGCCGGTCCTGGTCTACAACATTCCCGCGCGGACTGGGGTTCAGGTAAACCCGGAGACCATCGAACGGCTGGCCACGGTGCCCAACATCGTTGGCGTCAAGGATTCCTCGGGCAACTTCGACACCATCCTGCAGTATCTGGAGCGCACCGACCGGGAGGAGTTTGCCGTCATCTCCGGCAACGATGCGCTCATCTTGTGGACCCTGCTGGCCGGCGGCACCGGCGGCATCACCGCGGTAGCCAATATCTACCCGCGCACCCTGGTGGAGATCTATGAGGCCTGGAAGGCAGGGGACATCGCTACCGCCCGGGCCCGCCAGGATGCGCTGCGCCCGATCCGGAACTGCTTCCGCCACGGAAATCCAAATACCGTGGTGAAAGTGGCGGCCAATCTGGCGGGGGCAGCTGTCGGTCCCTGTCGTGCGCCGTTCAACCATCTCAGCGCGGAAGCCCGGGCAGATATCGAAGCGACTATCGCTGCTGACCAGGCTCGTGGTCTGAGCTGAGTTCGGCCTCAACGAAAGGACTGACAGATGCCCTGGCCTACCCAGCCGCAATGGGAGTTGCCTGCTGACGGGCACCTCTACCATTCTGCTCGCCGAGGATTGACAGAAGCGCTGGTCCCGGCGGGCAGCCCGTCCAATCATGCGGCCACCTTGGTTCAGCTGCCCGGAGGGGATCTGCTGGCGTCGTGGTTCGGAGGCAGTGATGAGGGAAATCCGGACATCTCGTTGTGGGTGTCCCGGCTGGACCAACATACGGGCGTCTGGGAAGCGGCCCGGCAAGTGACCGACGACCCGGATCGGTCGGACCAGAATCCGGGGCTCTTCCTGGCGTCCCCGGAGGAACTCTGGCTGGTCTATCCCGCACAGCTAGCGCGTCGACCGGATCGGCATGAGACCTTCAACTTGCAGCACACCGCGGAGATTCGCCGTTCCCGCTCCACCGATGGTGGCCGGACCTGGGCGGCACCGGAGGTGATGCTTGACCGGCCGGGGTCCTTCTCCCGGCAGCCCATTCAGATCCTGGAATCTGGCCGATGGATACTGCCCACCTGGATCTGCTTCGATGACGACACTAAGAACGGTTCTGACATCACCGTTATCCAGATCTCTGACGATGCGGGGCGGTCCTGGACAGGTGTCGACGTGCCCTCCTCGGCGGGGTGCGTGCATGCGAACGTGGTCGAGCTCACCCCGGGCGAGTTGGTGGCCCTATTCCGGTCGCGGTACGCCGACCGGATCTATATTTCTCGCTCCCGGGACAACGGCGATTCCTGGTCGCCCCCGCGTCCGACAGTGCTCGCCAACAACAATTCCTCGATTGCGGCGATCAAGTTGCCGTCGGGCAGGTTGGGCGTGGTGTACAACGACCTCTCGTTCTCGGCGGTCCGAGGGCAGGTGTTCTGGCCCTACGAGCGCCCAGCCCTGACCATTGCGGTCTCCGACGACGCGGGGCTCAGCTTTCCGTGGCGTCGGCTGATCGAGCCCGGAGATGGGTTCACCGGCTACGGCAATCGACGCTCCAATCATCGGCATGAGTATCCGGCCGCACTGGTGGATGCGCATGAGGATATCCATGTGCTCTGGTCCTACCATTCCCGGGAGTGCCTGAAGCACGCCTTCTTCGATGAGGCCTGGATCGAAGGGGTTCCGCAGCAGCTGACCGGAGACTGCAAACTCTGGACCTAGCGACCAAGGGTCGCGAGCATCTCCGTAATAGAGGCGGAGCCTCGGTACATACCACGCCGCTCAGCCGGGAAACTCCTGGTCTGGGGGCGTCCAGCGGTCGTTTCACCAGCGCACCGGGGCCGCGGGCACGGCATACTCGGAGCATGCGAGATGAGGGGAGTGATGGGCCAGCCGCCCTCGCTTTCGCCCGGTTCACCCGAGCGGTCCATCTGGGATTGCCCAGCTTCCTGCAGAGGGTGGTGCCCCAGACGTTCATTGGGTACGCCCTTATCAATGGCAGCGCCTTCCTGCTGGATCTGGGTATCGCGAGCCTGATCAACCAGATCTGGCAGCTGAGCTATCCGGTGTCATTCTCGATTGGCTACGGGATCGCCTCGGTGTATGCGTTCTTCCTCAATCGAACCCTCAACTTCCGCGAGCACGGAGACCTGGGGCGGCAGACGGGCAAGTACGTCGCCGTGATAGTCAGCAACTACCTGATCTGGATAGTCGGCTTTTCGGCGCTGCTGGACAGCCTCAACGTTCAGTTCCAGGTGGCCAGGGTGGTCACTGCCTGCTTCGAGGGCGTCTACATCTATGTCATGCTGCGGCTGTGGGTGTTTCCGCGGCATCGGGCTGATCGCTCCCGAGCGCAGGTGGCAGAGTCCGGATCGAGCGAAGCCACCCCGGGGTGAGCCACCGGATCACGCCGATGCGGTGAACTGTGCGCTCAGCTGGGTTGGCAGTAACTGGTAGCCAGCGAAGGTGCGCGTGAAACTTCCGGTGCCGTGGGTGATGCCTCGCAGATCGATGGCGTACCGGGACAATTCAAGTTGTGGCACCAGTGCCGTGACAATGACTGTACGGCCCGTCTGGTCGGTGCCTTGCAGTTGGCCTCGGCGGCCGGACAGGTCCGTCATGACCGTACCCATGGTCTCTTCGGTGATGCTGACCGCGACGGTGTCGACAGGTTCGAGGAGCGCGGTGATGCCAGCGCCGCTGGCCGCATCTCGCAACGCCGCAGCCGCCGCCATCTGGAAGGCAACATCAGAACTGTCGACTGAGTGTGACTTACCATCCACCAAGGTGATCCGGACATCGACCATCGGATAGCCTGCCAGCACCCCTTTCTCGAGTTGAGAGCGGAGACCCTTCTCCACTGACCCGATGAACTGGCGTGGCACCGCGCCACCGACAACATTGTCCACGAACTCGAAACCGCTGCCGCGCGCCGCGGGCTCGAACTCGAGGGTGACCACCGCATACTGCCCGTGCCCGCCGGACTGTTTGACGTGGCGCCCCTCGGCAGAGGCGGCTGCGACGAAGGTCTCCCGAAGAGCCACTCGAACATCCTCGGTGGCCACGGTGACGCCGTAGCGGACTCGCAGCCGGGTGAGCAGAAGGTCGGCGTGTGCCTGCCCCATGGTCCACAGCACCAGCTGATCGCCCGCGCCGCGGGTCACCTCGACGGTGGCATCCTCCACCTGGAGTCGCTGTAGCGCACCGCTGAGCTTGTCGTCATCGGAGCGGGTTGCCGCCACAATCGCGATCGGAAGCAGCGGGCGCGGCATCGGCCAGTTGGGGACGATGGTCACGGCCTCGGGCGCGCACAGGGTATCCCCGGTTTCGGCAGTGGTCAGCTTGGGCAGCATGACGATATCGCCGGCGATGGCGGTGTCGTGGGCGACCAGCTCGGTGCCAACTGCGTGCTGGATCGGGCCGATGCGTTCTTCGGTGTCGTGGTCGGGATGACCCGTCTCCGGGCGCCCGGTGAAATAGGAGCGGTGGCCGGAGACGTGTACCGCATCGTCGGTTGCCAGTGTTCCGGAGAAAATCCGCACCATGGACAGTCGGCCAGCGAAAGGGTCGGTGGTGGTCCGGATCACTTGGGCGATCAAGGGGGCCGTGGGATCTGAGGGTGCCGGGCCAACGTCCTCACCGGTCAGCCGGGTGGTGGCCGGGTTGGGGTGCAGCGTGGGGGTGGGGAAGCCGTGCTCGATCAGGCTCAGCAGTTCCTCGGTGCCGAGTCCAGAGGCCTGCGCCACCGGAACCACCGGGAATACGTTGGCGCCAGCAGTGGCCTTCATCAGGTCATCCAGCAGATAGTCGCGTCCGGGGTCGTGGCCTTCGAGGTATTCATCCATGAGCTGGTCGTCCTCGGCCTCCTGAATCAAGGCCTCCAGGAGCGGTCCGTGGTAGGGCTCGACCAGGTCGTGATGTTCGGAATCGCCTTCGTGCAGCACCGGATCACCCCCGGTGTAGTCGCGGAACCGGTGGGAAAGTACCCCGACGGTCCCGGTGATAGTGGATCCGGCCCCCACCGGTACATGGGTCGGGAGGACGCCGTCGCCCAACCGGTTTTGCAGATCGACGACGATCTCGGTGAAGGAGGTTTGCGCAGCATCGAGCTTCGCCAAGGCGATGATCCGGGGGAGGGCTGCCTCGGTGCACTCATCCCAGAGTGCCTGGACCGCGGGATCCACCCCCTCGGTGGCGCTGACCACGAAGATCGCCGCATCAGCAGCCCGGATTCCGGCCCGCAGATCACCCACGAAATCTGGATGTCCGGGCGCATCGAGGAGGTTGACTACCACCTGCCCGGTGGTGAGGGAGGCCAGGTACAGCTGCGACAGCCGCTCGGCATCGTCCTTTTCACCCCGGTACCCATGGATGCGAGCCCGGAGCAGTTGTTCGAACAGCGATGTCTTTCCCGATCCGGCCGTGCCAATGAGGACCACGTTGCGGACGTCATCAGGATCACCTATCTGACGTGTGGCTTGGGTGTTCCCCTTCGAACTCATAGCGAACACTCTGCCACTGCGGCGAGCGAAGCGTGCCCCGATGGGCGGCATCCTTAAGGATGCGCTGAGAATGAGCTCTCCGTCAGGTACCGCAGATGGACGGCGACCAGATTGGTAGAATGAAACCGTGCGCGCAACCATCGACAAGGCAGGACGTTTGGTTGTTCCCCGGCAGTTGAGGGACCAGATTGGTCTGACCGCTGGCGACGTGGAGGTCACTGTCGAGGGCGCTGGTCTTCGTATCGAGCCGGCCGCGACGAGTGATGTCGATGACGTGGGGGCCGGTTGGTGATTCCAGCATCAGGGCGTTTCTTGACGCGGGCGGACGTTGACCGGCTGCGGAGGGCCGATCAGCGATGACGGCGGTCCTCGTCGACACCAGCGTTGCGGTACCTCTCGTGGTGGCCGACCATGATGATCACGGTGATTTCTCGCGCCAGGTGGATGGGCTGGAGTTGGGCTTGGCCGGCCACGCAGTGTTCGAGACGTTCTCGGTGCGCATGCGGCATCCGGCCACTTCGGCGTGACCCGGCGACGGTGAGCGCCGTGTTGCGCGCCAAGGTTCCCAGCCACCGTCTACCTTTCTCCCGTCGGGGCCAGTGCACTGCTGGGAAAGATAGCCAGTGTCGGGATGGCCGGTGGGGCGATGTACGAGGCCCTGGTTGCAGCCGCCGCGCTCGAAGCAGGAATCTGACTCATCTCTGCCGATCGCCCAGCAGCCGACACCTATCGCTCGCTCGGCGTCGAGTTCAGCCTGCTCCGATAACGGCTGCCGGTCATCGCTCACCGGTTCGTTCCACGGGAGCCTGTGGCGAAGACGGCAGTTCTGAGGCTGGGATACCCTGGTTGGGGTTTGCGGTACCGGACCCCTGATTGCGTTTTGACCAGGCGGCTGGGCCGGGGTAAGCTTAGGCGCTGTTGCGCAGAGTGCGCCCCTCCGGGTGAACCGCGCTGCACCTTCGTTTTGTCAGCTCTTACTGGAAGATGGTCCGCGACCGTGTCTACGTACAGCCCTAAGCCTGGTGAGGTCACCAGGAACTGGCATGTCATCGATGCCTCCGACATCGTGCTGGGCCGCCTCGCGGTTACCGCCGCGACCCTGCTCCGTGGCAAGCACAAAGCCACTTTTGCCCCGCATGTCGATACCGGCGATTTCGTCGTGGTGGTGAATGCCTCCAAGATCGCGCTCACCGGAAAGAAGGCCACCGACAAGCTGGCCTATCGTCACTCGGGTCGCCCGGGCGGTCTCAAGGCCGTGCCCTATGGCGAACTCTTGGAGAATAACCCCCGGGAAGCCGTCGAGCGGGCAGTGTGGGGCATGCTGCCCAAGAACCGGCTGAGCCGGCAGCTCATGAAGAAGCTCAAGGTCTACGCTGGCCCGGAGCATCCCCACGCGGCACAGCAGCCGCAGCCGTACGAGATTCACCAGATCGCCCAGTGACAGGACAGGTAAGCACTGTGACCGAGACCGCCGCGCCCGAGACTCCCGCTGAGGAGCTCGCTGCCGAGACCACGCCGTTCACCGAGGGCGATCGCGAGATTGCCTACCGGGCCGAAGCAGCCCCCTCAACCACCGCTCCAGGCGAGCGTCCGGCGATGGTGGCCCCCGGTGCAGCCACCGGTCGGCGCAAGGAAGCTATTGCCCGAGTGCGTCTGGTTCCCGGTTCGGGACAGTTTTCAATCAATGGGCGGACGCTCGATGAGTACTTCCCCAACAAGCTGCACCAGCAGACTATCAATGAGCCGTTCGTGGCCGCTGGGGTCGAAGGCTCCTATGACGTCATCGTCAAGGTCATCGGTGGCGGGGTGACCGGTCAGGCCGGTGCGGTCCGTCTCGGCATCGCCCGGGCACTCAACGGAATCGATGCCGAAGCCAGCCGTCCCGCGCTCAAGAAGGCTGGGCTGCTCACTCGGGATGCACGGGTCAAGGAGCGCAAGAAGGCTGGCCTCAAGAAGGCCCGCAAGGCACCGCAGTACAGCAAGCGCTGACTCGGTGACCCGGCTCTTCGGAACCGACGGGGTTCGGGGAAAGGCAAATGTCGACCTGACCGCCGAGCTTGCGCTTGAGCTATCGGTGGCGGCGGCGCATGTGCTCGGCGAAGCCGGGCTCTTCGAAGGCCATCGACCACTGGCACTGGTCGCCCGTGACCCGCGGGCCTCGGGCGAATTCCTGGAAGCTGCGGTCATAGCCGGGCTTGCCTCGGCTGGCGTCGATGTGGTCCGGGTGGGCGTGATTCCCACCCCGGGAGCGGCCTTCCTGGTAAATCACTGGGATGCTGACTTGGGCGTCATGCTGTCGGCCAGCCACAATCCGATGCCTGACAACGGCATCAAGTTCTTCACCCGCGGCGGGGTGAAACTCGATGACACCCTCGAGGATCTTATCGAGGACCGGCTCGAAGCTGACTGGGAGCGGCCCACCGGGGCTGGCGTCGGTCGAGTTACCGAACGCCCCGACGGCATCGAGGCCTATGTGAGCCATCTCGTAGGCTCGCTGGGCACGGACAACCGGTTGGCCGGACTCACCGTGGTGCTTGATTGCGCTAATGGCGCCGCCGCGGGGACTGGTCCGGCAGCCTTCCGTGCCCAGGGGGCGGAGGTCGTTGAGCTTCACACAGAACCCACAGGCCTCAACATCAACGAGAACTGCGGTTCGACCCACATGGAATCGTTGCAAGCCGCAGTGGTTGCCCGGGGTGCGGATTGCGGCTTCGCCTTCGACGGTGACGCCGACAGATGCCTGGCGGTCGACAGCGAGGGAACCGTCGTCGATGGGGACCAGATTCTCGCGATCTTGGCGCTGGCACTCGAGCAGCAAGGTGCGCTGCACTCCCATACCGTGGTGGCCACGGTGATGAGCAATCTCGGCTTCCTGCAGGCGATGAAGGGCTGCGGCATTGCCGTCGACCAGACGAAAGTGGGGGACCGCTACGTCTTGGAGTCGATGAACGCCAACGGCTTCACCCTGGGTGGAGAGCAGTCCGGGCATGTGATCATGAGCGAATACGCCACCACTGGGGATGGGGTGCTCACCGCACTCCAGGTCGCGGGGCAGATCCAAATCTCGCAGCGTTCGCTGGCAGAACTCGCCGCGGTGATGACCCGGCTGCCTCAGGTCATGATAAACGTCGACGGTGTCAACAAGGCGCGCGCGGGCATTGATCCCGAGGTCAATGCCGCAGTCACCGAATCTGGCCGGGAACTTGGCGACAGTGGTCGGGTGTTGCTCCGCCCGTCGGGTACCGAACCGTTGGTGCGGGTGATGGTCGAGGCGGCCACGGTCGAACTGGCGACTGAGGTCGCGCAGCGACTGGCCGCGGTGGTGCGCGACCGGCTTGCGCTGTAGCCCTGGGGTTGCTCCGTGAGCCGCAGCCGAGCCATTCCCACAGCCGTGGGCCTCATCGCGGCGGTGCTTGTGGGAGGCTTTGTCACCACGAGCAGTCTGATAGCGACCCTGCCCGCTTTTCAGTACGACTCGCAGCTACCCGCTCTGCTGCCCTTTTTCCTCTGGGCAGCGGCCGCCGGTGTGGGGCATCTAGCCAACTTGGGCCGTGAACTCGCCAAACCGTGGCGCGCTGGCTTGGGGCTGTGGACTCTGGTGCCGTATGGGGGGCTCATGCTGGTATCGGCGGTGGTGCCCGAGCGTTTTCTGCCCTGGTGGGTCGGGCTGGCGGTAGCGGGCGTCGCCATCGTGCCCTTCCTGGGGGTGGCAGTGACTGCTCATCCCAGCCTGAACCTCGGGCCATCGCCCGCACCGGACGAACGCAGCCGCCGGGGGACCTTCCTGGTGGCCATCGGACTGCTGCTGATGGCCTATGCGGTCACCCAGAATGCAGTAACCATGGCCACCATCGGGGTGCTGCTGGCGGTTGCCCTGGGTGTGGCCAGCCTGATGCCCCACGGGTTGGCGCATGCCTCCCGCGCCTGGGCTCTGTCGCACTGGGTCGCACTCGCCTGGGGCTCGTTCGTGGTGTGGACCAGCGCCCTGTTGCGCGGGACGACGAGCTTCTTCGATGACGTGTGGTACGTGCTGACGGTGATGGTGCTTGCGCCGCTACCGCTGCTGATAGTCAATGGTAGGGATTCCCAGGGCCGACCCGGGCCAGAATAGACCGGTCGCCTGACCGGTGACGGCGGACAGCCTTTCCGGTGGGATGTAGTCGGCTCAGCCGGGACGCCGAGACGTTGGCGCGTGCGAGATCCGCCCTCACACTCGGCGCACCCGGATCCAGTCGATGTCGTGGGTGCTGTCTTTGCGGAGGATGGCGGTCGCCCGTCCCCGTGTGGGCAAGATGTTCTGCACATGGTTGGGACCATTGATGGTGTCCCAGATACCCTCCGCATAGGCAATCGCCTCGGCCACGTCCATCTGGGCGTAGCGGGTGAAATAGGAGCGCGGATCTCGGAAGGCAGTTTCTCGCAGTGCCATGAACCGGGTCAGGTACCAGGTTCGAAGATCGGCCTCGGCGGCGTCGACGTACACGGTGAAGTCGAAGAAGTCACTGACCGCCAAGGCCATCGAACCATCCGGTCGGCGACGTGCCGGTTGCAAGACGTTGAGACCCTCCACTATGAGAATGTCGGGCTGGCGGATCACGGTGCGCTCACCGGGAACTATGTCGTAGAACAGGTGGCTATATACCGGCGCGCTCACCTCAGGGGCTCCGGATTTCACCTCCATTACGAAGCGAAGCAGCGCAGCCCGGTCGTAGCTCTCGGGGAAGCCCTTGCGATTCATCAGGTTGCGCCGTTCAAGTTCGGCGTTGGGGAACAGGAAACCGTCGGTGGTGAGCAGATCCACGTGGGGATGACCTGGAAGTTGGGCCAGGAGCTCGCGAAGCAGCCGTGAGGTCGTGGATTTTCCCACAGCAACCGATCCCGCCACCCCGATAACAAACGGGGTCCGGGCAGCCCCCAGCTCGAGAAAATCGTGCATGCGGCTATACAGCTTCCCGGTGTTCTCAACATAGTGATTTATGAGTTCGGTCAGGGGAAGATAAACCTCGCGCACCTGCCCCATGTCTATGGTGTCCAGCCGCGAGCGCACCTGGTGGAGGGTCTCCTCACTCATCTCCACGGGCATGCTGCGGGCGCGCTGGGCCCAGTGGGCTCGGTCGGCCAGAACGTAGGGCCCGAATTCGTCGATGAGTGCGTGGTGAGCATGGTCAGCTGCCGAATCGGGCGACGGTAGAGTGAACGCCATGTGCGGCATTATCGGGTATGTGGGCCCCAGGCAGGCTCGAACCGTCGTCATTGATGGACTCAAGCGGATGGAGTATCGAGGATACGACTCCGCCGGGGTGGCTATCGGATCCGACGGCACGGTGGGGTTCCGGAAAAAGGCTGGCAAGCTAGGGAACCTCGTGAGCGAGCTAGAAGCTCACCCATTGCCCCAGTCTGGTTTTGGCATCGGCCACACCCGGTGGGCGACCCACGGTGGCCCCACAGACGAGAATGCACATCCGCATGTGTCCACCAGCGGCCGAGTGGCGTTGGTGCACAACGGCATCATTGAGAACTTCGCTGCCCTGCGGGCTGACTTGGGGGCCGACGGGGTAAGTTTCGCCTCGGAGACGGATACCGAGGTGGCCTCGCATCTGCTGGGGCGAGAGGTGGCCGCCGGTGCTGATCTGGCTACCGCGATGCGGGCCGTGGCTCGTCGGCTGGAGGGAGCTTTCACTCTGGTCGCCCTGGACGCTGAGGATCCGGATCGGATAGTGGCGGCCCGGCGCAATAGCCCGTTGGTGGTGGGCGTCGGGGACGGGGAGATGTTTGTCGCCTCAGATGTGGCCGCCTTCATTGAGTTCACTCGCGAGGCCGTCGAGATGGGCCAAGATCAGGTGGTCGACGTGACTGCGACCGGATACAAGGTCACTGATTTCGATGGCAACGAAGCCCCGACGACGCCCTACCAAATCGACTGGGACCTGTCGGCCGCCGAAAAGGGTGGTTATGACTGGTTCATGCGCAAGGAGATTTACGAGCAACCCGGGGCCGTGGCCGATACCTTGTTGGGCCGCTACGACGCCGACCGGCGACTCACCCTCGACGAGGTGCGGATAAGTGAAGAGGAGCTCCGGCTCATCGACAAGATCGTGGTGGTGGCCTGCGGTACGGCCTTCTACGCCGGGCTGGTCGCCAAGTACGCCATCGAACACTGGACCCGGGTGCCGGTTGAGGTCGAGATCGCGTCCGAGTTCCGTTACCGCGATCCAATAATCGATCCCCGCACCCTCGTGGTCACCATCTCGCAATCCGGGGAGACTGCGGACACGCTCATGGCAGTCCGGCATGCCCGCGAGCAGGGGGCCAAGGTGATTGCCATCTGCAATACCAACGGATCCACCATTCCCCGCGAATCCGACGCGGTGCTGTACACCCATGCTGGCCCAGAAATCGGGGTGGCCTCCACCAAAGGATTCCTCACGCAGGTGGCGGCCTGCTACCTGCTCGGGCTCTATTTGGCCCAGGTCCGCGGCACCAAGTTTGGTGATGAGATCCGCGGGGTGATGACCGAGCTGGAGCAGATGCCCGCCAAGATCCAGCAGGTTCTCGATGGCACTCCCCAACTGTTGGAGTTGGCCACCGAACTGTCCGGAGTGAAATCGGTGCTCTTCCTGGGTCGGCACGTCGGATATCCGATTGCGCTGGAGGGGGCGCTCAAGCTCAAGGAGATCGCTTACCTGCACGCAGAGGGCTTCGCCGCCGGTGAACTCAAACACGGCCCGATCGCCCTGGTAGAGAACGGAATCCCAGTCTTCGTGATAGTCCCGCCCCAGGGCCGCGACCATCTTCATGACAAGGTGATCTCCAATATCCAGGAGGTGCGGGCCCGGGGGGCGCGTACCATCGTCTTGGCCGAGGAAGGAGATACCGAGGTCGACCCGTATGCCACCTGGGTAATCCGACTGCCGAAGGCCTCCACGCTGTTGCAACCGCTGCTGGCTATTATCCCGTTGCAAATTTTCGCCTGCCAGGTGGCCACCTTGTTGGGCCACGATGCCGATCAACCCCGGAATCTGGCCAAATCGGTCACCGTCGAGTGATTCTCGGGACCGGGGTAGACGTCTGTTCAGTCGAGCGGATCCGGGAAGCCTGCGAGCGACATGGCTTCACCGACCGGGTATTCACCCTGGCCGAGCAGGGTGGATCCGACCAGACCATGGCCGGCCGATTCGCGGCCAAGGAGGCGCTGGCGAAGGCGCTGGGTGCACCCCCGGCGATGCGGTGGACAGACTGTGAGGTGCTCTCCGATGAGACCGGCCGGCCCTCGCTGATAGTCACCGGAACTGTCGCTGATGCTCTGGAGCTGGCCGGCGTGAACCGTCTGCATGTATCTATCAGCCATGATGCGGGGGTCGCCGTCGCCTTTGTCGTGTGCGAGGGGTGACCTGCCCCTTGATAGCATCAATGCGGGCTTTTCGCTCACTCCCACCGAAGGAACTATGACGCACGCTGCTGCCCGCGATCTAGCGGTCGCCGACCTGGCCGACGGTCGTCGGCTATCGGTGCGTCCGCTCACCCCCGACGATGCTGAACTGGCCGTGGGGGTCATCCATCGGGCATTTCGGGCTCGACCGGTCATCGGCGCCGCAGCGGCGGCATTGTCGGAGGACGCTGGCACGATAGTGGATGCGCTAGCCCGTGGTGGTGGCTACCTGGCGGTGATCGAGGATGCCGCCGTGGGCATTGCCTTGGTGACCCGCCGCGAGGACGGCAGCCTGCGGATCGGTCGGGTTGGGGTGATTCCGGAGGAGCGTAACCAAGGTGTCGCCTCCTTCCTGATCGGGGTGCTGCTGGACCTGCTCAGCGCCCGTGGCGAATCAGCGGTGCATCTCCTGGCGCGCAAGGAGTATCCAATCATCAGCGCCTGGTGGGAGCGGCACGGATTCGTCGCTGACGGCGAGGAGGATGACTGTTGGATCATGCGTCGCACCCTTCCGGTCGCGGTGGCTGTTCCGGATGCTGAGGCGATGCAAGCGCTGGGCCGACGGCTGGCTCCGCTGCTGCGTGCGGGGGACGTGATAATCGCCTCTGGTGATCTCGGTGCCGGAAAGACCACGCTCGCTCAAGGCCTGGGCGTGGGGCTAGGGGTCGCGGGTCCGATTGTCTCGCCGACCTTCGTGCTCTCCCGGGTGCATCCCAGCCGGGGTGATGGTCCGGCGCTGATCCACGTGGATGCCTACCGGTTGAGCTCTTTCGCTGAACTGGAGGACCTCGACCTGGAGGAATCCTTAGCGGACTCGGTGACGTTGATTGAATGGGGCGCCGGTATGGCTGAGCGGCTGGCCACTGATCGGATCGAGATTGATATCCGCCGCGGTCTCGACCCCGAGGATGAAACCCGCTGGGTCTTCCTCACCCCGATAGGCATCCGCTTCGAGCGGGCGGAACTAGCGGCTGCGGCACAGGAGGATAGATGACACTCACCCTGGGCTTGGACACGTCAACGGTGGTGTGTGCCGGTATCGCCGGCACCGGCCAAACGCTGCTGACTGCGATGGTGCCGGATGCCCGGGCCCACGCCGAGCAGCTGATGCCGCTGGTGGCCCAGGTGCTCGCCGATGCTGGCCTGGTAGCTGCTCAACTCTCCCGAATCGCGGTGGGGGTGGGGCCGGGCCCGTTCACCGGTCTGCGGGTGGGCGTGGTCACCGCGCTTACCCTGGGCGAAGTGCTCCAGATTCCGGTGCGTGGGGTCTGCAGCTTGGACGTGATCGCGGCCCAATGGACTGGGCCAGGCCAGGGGGATGCCTCGGCAGCGCCGGATGAGTTCGTCGTTGTCAGTGATGCTCGTCGCCGTGAGGTGTACTGGGCGCGCTATGCCGGTGGAAGCCGGCAGGGTGAACCACAGGTCAGCGCACCCGATCAGGTGCCGGCACTGCCCGTGGCCGGGCCTGGTGCCGCACTGGTCGGAGTGGCCTCGGGGCCCACGGATCTCGATGCAGGCATCCTGGCGCGGGTGGGGTTTGACCTGCCCGATGTGGGCACCGAGCCGTTGTACTTGCGCCGACCTGATGCCGAGGTGCCCTCAGCACCCAAGTCTGCGCTGCCGCAGGCTCGGCTCTCGTTCGGGCGGCGACAGTGATCATCGGATGGGCCACGTCGGATGATCTGGATGCGGTGGAGCGACTGGAGCGTGCGGGCTTTGGCGACCGACGGTGGAGCCGGGCATCGTGGGCCGAAGCTGTCGCGTCGGTCCGGACAGAGGTGCTGGTCGCCCGGCAGGAGGCGGTGGCCCAGGGCGTCATCGTGCTGAGCGTCGCTGGTGACGTGGCTGACCTAGACCGGATTATCGTCGGGGCCGACCACCGGGGCGCCGGAGTGGCCCGGCGATTGCTGGTAGCGGGCTCCCGGGCCGCCCGCAAGCGGGGTGCCCGCCGGATCCTGCTGGAGGTGGCGGAGACGAACCAGGCCGCGCTGAAGCTCTACCGAGCCGCTGGTTTCGGCCAGATCGGAACCCGGCGAGACTATTACGGGCCGGGTCAGGACGCGCTGATCATGGAGTGTCCGCTGAGCGAGGGGAATGCCGATGAGTGAGCCGTTGGTGCTCGGCATAGAGTCGAGTTGCGACGAAACTGGAATTGCTGTCGTTCGGGGCCGGGAATTGCTCGCCAACGAGGTGGCGAGCTCGGTGGAACAACATGTGCGGTTTGGGGGTGTCGTTCCGGAGGTGGCATCCCGGGCCCATCTGCAGGCCATGGTGCCAGCCTTGCAGCGGGCCTGCGCCACCGCAGAGGTGGACCTGAGCGAGATCGACGCGATCGCGGTGACCGCCGGGCCTGGCCTGATGGGTGCGCTGGTGGTGGGCCTCTCTGCTGCCAAGGCGCTGGCGGTTGTGCTCAACAAGCCGTTGTATGGCCTCAATCATCTGGTCGGGCATGTGGCGGTTGACCTGCTTGACCACGGGCCGCTGCCGCAGAGGTTCGCCGCGCTGCTGGTCTCCGGTGGCCACACCTCGCTGCTGGTCATCGATGACATTACCGGGCAGATCACCGAGGTGGGTGCCACCATCGACGATGCTGCTGGCGAGGCCTACGATAAGGTCGCCAGGCTGCTGGGGATGGGCTATCCGGGAGGGCCGCTCATCGATGCCGCCGCCCAAGAGGGTGATCCCGCCGCGATAGCGTTTCCCCGGGGGCTCACCAGCCCGCGCGACCTGGGCCGGCACCGGTTCGACTTTTCCTTCTCCGGGCTGAAGACCTCGGTCTCACGTTGGGTCGAGGTGCGCCGCCGGGATGGCGAAGACGTGCCGGTCAACGATGTGGCGGCCTCCTTCCAGGAGGCGGTGGCCGACGTGTTGACAGCCAAGGCCATGGATCTGTGTACCACCGAGGGGCTGGACACCATCCTGCTGGGTGGAGGCGTGGCCGCGAACTCCAGGGTCCGCGGGCTGCTGGCTGATCGGGCTGAGGTACAGGGGGTCACCGTGCGCCGTCCACGCCCTGGTTTGTGCACTGACAATGGTGCCATGATGGCGGCGCTCGGCGTCGAGGTTATCCGCGCCGGACGCCGACCCAGCGCACTTGATATCGGGGCGAACCCGAGTCTCAACGTCGCCACCGTTCTGGTTTAGTTTAGGGCCCTGCGCCTGAAGTTCGCTGCATGTGTGGATGCCCAGGCGGCGCCTCGCTACGTGGTCGCTCTCGCCGATACGTCCAGCCGGGGCCGTGTTTCACAGAAGAGCCATATACCCCTTCCCTCGCGGTTGATCCTTTGTCCGGGAGCCGCAGTCAGCGGCGCAATCGAGGCGGGAGCTCTCGTCTCTCTCCGCCGCGGGGACTGCGCTGACAGGCGGCGCCGGGTGGTGGGGGTAGACATGGATGGGTGGTGGGGGTGCCGGAAACCTGCAGCACAATAGGGCGATGTCCTATGCCCCGATCATCGGCACCCTGGCCTACGTCCTGCACGGAGATGAGGTCCTCATGGTGCACCGTATTTTCCGGGCTGATGATGATCACCTGGGCAAGTACAACGGTCTCGGCGGGAAGCTGACCGACACTGAGGATGTCGTCAGCGGCATGCAGCGCGAGCTCCGCGAGGAGGCCCAGATTGAGGTAACCTCCTGGCGGCTGCGCGGCACCGTCAGCTGGCCCGGTTTCGGTTCCGGTGGCGAGAACTGGCTGGGGTTCATCTTCATTGTCGATGGGTTCACCGGGGAACCACCGGACCGTAATGAGGAAGGCACCCTCCACTGGGTGCCGCAGGACCGGCTGCTCGAACTGCCGTTGTGGGAGGGCGACCGGCAGTGGCTGCCCCTAGTCTTCGACCCAGAGGTGCATCAATTCCATGGGGTGATGCCCTACCTGAACGGTCGGCCGACCGGTTGGCAGGTCACCGTGGTCTGACCCGGCGGCCGCCCCAGCCCGGATCCACCGATTTTCGCCTGTTGCGGGTCTCCGTGCGGGCGCGTTGGCGTCGCCGGCCATGCTCCCGATACGCCCGGTATCGCTTCGCGCGGATTGTCTTGCCACCACACCCACCCAGTGCCGCTCACGACGGCGCCTATCGGTGGATCCGGGCTCAGCGCGCCAGGCCGAGGCAGGCCATGAGTGCACGCTCAACCGTGGACATCTGCTCGGTAGAGAGGCGGCCAATCCTGTCGGCCACATCTGATCGGCGGACGGTGGTCAGCTTGTCCACCATGACGTCGCTGTCTCGTTCCAGTCCCGACAACTGACTGGCGCCGATGCGCACTCGAAGGAGCGGCGCCTCTACGAGGTGACTGGTCAGCGGCAGGATGGTGACGGAGTCCGTTTCTGAGAATGCGTCGTCCTGAGTGACCAATGCCGGGCGCGGTTTCGACGCGTACGTACCACCGGTGACTGTCCAGAGCTCGCCTCGGATCACGCATCATCCCATGGCGCGGAAACTGCCTCAATGAACGACTGTTCGTCGGTGGTCCGACCCGCTTCAGCAACCATTGCTGCTTGGTGCCTGGCCTCGATGGCGAAGGAAGGAGTGCGCACATCGGGCACCCAGATCTGCACTGGACGGAACCCTTGAGCCCGCATGCGACGCCGATGCTTGCTGACCCGATCTCGAACCGCCATAGACCCATGTTACATGTAACGCGCGTGCGACGGACGGGCAAGGCTGATTTCCCCGGCACCACAGGGATCTCCGACTCGATGAAGCAGAGAACGAGTACGGATGGTCCCTGGGCCGGGTAGCGTCGAGGGCATGAGCAGTCAGTCGCCCACCGCTTTCGAGGTTCTCGATTCCGGGGACGTCACCTATTCCCCAGCCGCGTTGCGGGCGCTGCGGATCGAATTGCAGGGTTTCCTCATGGCCTACGAGTTCGGGTTGCGTGAGGTCGAGACCAAGCTGACCATCCTGCGCGATGAGTTCTTGCACCTGCACGAGTACAACCCCATCGAGCATGTCTCCAGCCGGGTGAAGTCCCCTGAGGGCATCCTGGAGAAGGTGCGGCGCAAAGGGATCCCGAATGAGCTGGCTGCTATCCGATCCCATATCACCGATATCGCCGGGGTGCGGGTGACCTGCTCCTTCGTCAGCGATGTGCACCGGCTCTTCGATCTGTTCACCCAGCAGGATGACGTCCATGTGGTGGCCGTCAAGGACTACATCGCCCATCCCAAAC
>JBKEBU010000042.1:0-22247 GCA_047973325.1 Propioniciclava sp.
TAGGGATGCGCTGATCAATCATGCCCTGGCTGCGGCGCACCGGATCGGGCGAACCACGTCCCCCACATCCGGCGATGGACATCCAGTACACCCACCAGATCTGGGGTCGCGGTTCATCCCGCCCGGCACGTCCTCGCACAGGACAGCATTAATCAGCGCATCCCTAAGGATGCGCCTAAGGGTAGACACCCGGGTCACGGGTGCCCGCTCATCCCCACATCCGCGACGCGGCGTCATCGCTGTCCTCGCCATCCAGATCGGCTTCGGTTGGCACTGCGCCCACCCCGAGCGAATCCACCAAAGTTTGCCGGGCCTCCGTCCGGGACCTGCCGCTCACTTGGAGCAGATCGACGATCAACGATCGGATAACCACCATCAGGGAGACTGTCCGCCAGTCCCCCGCCCGCACCTCCGCTGGTGTGGCCTCGGTGGCCACATCTTCCAGAATCTCCCGGGCATGGATCGGCTGGGACCAGCTACGCACCGAACCTGCCAGGGCATAACAGGCCCGCGCCACCTCGCTGACCAGCTTCCCCACCTCCGGCCCCGGGGCGCCCTCTTCGGTCATGCCCAGCGCTTGCCGCTCCAAGAGCAGGACCACGCGCCGGTTCCGGCGGAGCAGCCGGAAGATCCGCCCCAGTTCGTCCACTTCGCTGCGGAAGCGCCAGAGGCTCGGATTCAACGCCACCACCTCTTGGGCAGTCGCCAGCGACTGCTCCCAATCTGAGGCCACCTCGATCAGCGTGCGACGTTCCTCCTTCACCTGGCGCAGTTGCTCGACATTCCCAGTCTTCAGCCCCTCACCTAGATGGCCTAGCAGGTCGGCCAGGGCATCCAAGGTGACTCCGGCGTAGCGCCGGGGGCGGCTGGTCGGATGCCGTGGCAGCAAGACCGCTATCAGAAACGCGACCCCCGCGCCGATCAGCGCCTCTATCCAGCGCCCTTGCACCCCGCCGGTTTGGGCGCTCCACCAGGACATGCCCATCACCACGATGCCGTTCACCCCGGCCTGCATCGCCGTCATATCCCCACGATCGATGAACCTGCCGAACAAGGCCCCCACCAGGAGTACGAGGCCGATCTGCCACCACCCCGCATCCAGGAACTGGGAGGCGAACTCGCCGATGAGCACGCCCACGGTCGCGCCGAGACCGAGCTCAGCCACCCGGCGCGGCACCCGGTCCACCTTGAATCCGAGGCAGACCCAGGCCGCAATCGCGGCGAAGATGGGCGTGTTGTTGCCCAACAGCTGGGCGATGAACCAGGCGGCAGAAACCCCCACGGCCGAGGTCACAATCGGTACGAAGGATCCCCGCACCCGGCGGGCTCCCTGGCGGGTAGCGTTGATAACGCTCCGGCGCGCCAACCGCCAACGGCGTTCCTCTGGTGGTGGCGTCGCGGCCACCTCAGAAGCCGAGCCGGTTGAGGTGCTTCGGGTCCCGCTGCCAATCGCCGAGTACCTTGACGTGAATCATGAGGTGGACAGGCATGCCGAGTAGGTCACGGATCTGCAGGCGTGCGTCCCGGCCCACCTGCTTAAGCCGTTCACCGCGGTGCCCGATGATGATCCCCTTCTGGCTGGGGCGTTCGACCACGATGGAGGCCCAGATATCCATCAGTGGCTTGCCCTCGGGGCGATCCTCACGGGGACGCATCTCATCGATCTCGACCGCGATTGAATGCGGCAGTTCGTCGGTCACCCCCTCCAGTGCAGCCTCACGGATAAGCTCCGCAATCCGGGTATCGGTAGGCTCATCGGTGATGTCACCGTCGGGATACAGTTGCGGCCCTTCGGGCAAGAGGCTGACGATCTCATCCACCAGGATGTCCACCTGGTCATCACCAACGGCCGACACCGGGACCACCGATTCCCAGCGGACCCCGAGGCTCTCCTCCAACGAGGCAATCTTCAGCAGATGCTGGGCCAGCCGCGCCGGGCTGATCAGGTCGGTCTTGGTGGCCACCGCCACCAGCTTGGGCCGCCGGGGCAGCACCGCGATTTGGCCCACCAAGTACTCGTCTCCGGGTCCGATCCGCTGGTTGGCCGGCAGACACACTCCGATCACATCGACCGCCGACCAGGTCTCATGCACCAGATCATTGAGTCGCTGACCCAGCAACGTCCGCGGCCGATGGAGGCCCGGCGTATCCACCAAGATGAGCTGAGCATCCGGACGGGTGAGAATTCCGCGGATAACCCGGCGCGTGGTCTGCGGCTTGGACGATGTGATAGCGATCTTCTCGCCGACGATCGCGTTGGTCAGTGTCGACTTTCCGGCATTGGGCCGTCCGACGAAGCAGGCAAAGCCCGAACGATGGTCCGGGCTCTCCAGGTCACTCATGCCGCTCCCTTCGGCCCATCCCCGGGCTCGCCCCGTCGCCCCGAGGCCTGGCCGCTCTGCGCCGCCAGTCCGACAGCCGCATCGACACCCTCATCGGCGACCACGTCGGCGTCAATCAGACTAGCCACCACCGTCTGAATCGCGTGCCGGCGGCCCGCGCCCCGCTCGGCGACCAGCTCGATTCCCTCCCACTCCACAACAGATCCCGGGATCGGCACCTTGTTAAGTTCCTTGGCCATCAGGCCGAGCACGGTGTCCACATCGTCGTCATCGACCCGGAGCCCGAACAGGTCACCCAATTCGTCGACCGGCAGCCGGGAGTTAACCCGGAAGCGGCCGTCAGCCAACTGGACTGCTGGGGGGATCTCGGTGTCGAACTCATCGACTATCTCACCCACTATCTCTTCCAGAATGTCCTCGATGGTGGCGAGCCCGGAGGTTCCCCCGAACTCGTCGACCACAATCACCACGTGGCTGCGATGCAACTGCATTTCCTTAAGCAGGGTATCCACCGGCTTGCTGTCGGGACAGAAGGTAGGCGCCCGCATCAACGATTCCACCTTTTCGCTCGACTGGGCTCGCGGATTGTCATAGCTTCGCCGGATAGCATCCTTGAGATACAGAATCCCGCGGACGTCGTCGACGTCGTCGCCGATCACCGGGATCCGGCTGAAGCCTGATCTCAGCGCCAACGACAGCCCTTGCCGTAGGGTCTTTCCAGCTTCAATCCACACCATCTCGGTGCGGGGCACCATCACTTCCTTGACAATGGTGTCCCCGAGTTCGAAGACTTGGTGAATCATCTTGCGTTCGCCCGCCTCAATCAGATCAGAGGCCTCCGCGATATCGACGAGCTCACGAAGCTCAGCCTCCGAGGTGAACGGGCCGTCCACGAACCCGCGGCCGGGCGTGATCGCATTGCCGATAACGATGAGCAGATGGGCCACTGGGCCGATCACGGTGGTGAGCCCGCTCACCATGCGGGAGGTGCGAAGCGCAACCGCATCAGCATGCTGCCGCCCCAGCGTGCGGGCCGCCACTCCGAGCAGGACGAAAGAGACCAGGGTCATCGGAACAAGGGACCACCCGATCCACTCCACGAGGCCCGAGGTCAGCCGCGCGGCCACCGCGGTGGCGCACACGGTGGCTAGCACCTCCAACACCACACTGACCAGGAGCAGCGCATTCAGCGACGGCGCTGGGTCCTCGGCCATGCGCAGCAGCCGGAGCGCCCCGCGGGCCTCGGCATCAACGTGGGCTTGGGCTCGCGACTTGGAAAAGGACGCCAGTGCGGATTGGACGGTCACGATGAAACCCGCAACCAGAACGCTGACGCAGGCGACCCCGATCAGGATCCACTCAGTCTCGGACAGGACAACTCGGCTTTCAGGTCGGCTACCAAGATATTCTATCGCAGGGCGCCAGTGACCCTCGGCACCACCGGTTCGGACCCGCCCGATCACCACACCGATGTGAGGAGAGCCAGCCATGACACCCCGCACCCTCTGCCTGGGAGAGGCCCTGATAGATTCGGTTACCTCGGCCGCAGGCACCGCCGAGCATGTGGGCGGCAGTCCGTTGAATGTGGCCGTAGGCCTAGCCCGGCTGGGCCACCCCACCACCCTCGGATCCTGGTGGGCTCGCGATGCGCGCGGAGACCGGATAGCGGCCGCCATGCAGGAAGCCGGTGTCGCGGTTGAGCCAGGCTCGGATGCCGCCGCATTCACCACGGTCGCTCACGCCACCCTCGACGCCGATGGCAGCGCCTCCTATACCTTCGAGTTGGATCCCGGGGTGGCTCCGCTCGGCAATCTCAGCCGCATGGGCCACCTCCACACCGGCAGTCTCGGCGCCGTCTTGGAACCTGGTGGCACCGAGATTCGCAACGCACTCGCCACCGCACGCCCGTTCGCCACCATCTCCTACGATCCCAACGCTCGTCCTACCTTGATGGGCCCGGCGGATCAGGCCCGGGACCGCATGGAAGCGTTGATTTCGCTCGCCGATATCGTCAAGGCGTCCGATGAAGACCTGGCGTGGCTGTATCCCGATACGGCGATCGAGCAGGTCATGCACGCGTGGGCAGAACTGGGCCCAGCCCTGGTGGTGATCACTGTGGGCGCCTCCGGTGCCCTGGTCCAGAGTCGGCGCAACCGGGCACCGATCCGGGTACCCGCGATGCCGGTCCAGGTCAGCGACACCGTCGGAGCCGGGGATTCATTCATGGCGGGGCTGCTCGGGGGGCTACTCGATGCTGGACTGGTGGGCGATGCCACCGCACGCGACCGGCTCGCCCAGGCACCGCTGGCAACCTGGCAACCCGCGATCCAGCAAGCCATCGCCGCCGCGGGGTTGACGGTGGCCCACGCTGGCGCCTACGCGCCCACACCCGGCGAAGTCGCCGAGGTCATCCCGACAGTTTGGCCTCCCACAGGGCGATCAGCAGATCGTTGAGCCGGAACATGACCCGTTTCTCATCCGGTTCGGCATGGTCATAGCCGAGCAGATGCAGTAAGCCATGGATGAGGAGGTAGTCGGCCTCAGCCTCCGGGGTCCTATCATTCTCTGCAGCTTGGGCCGCAGTGACGCTAGGACACAGCACGATATCCCCGAGGAGGCCTAGGGGCGGCTCTTCATCGTCGCTCGGCGGACGCAACTCATCCATGGGGAAACTCAGCACATCCGTCGGCCCCGGCAGATCCATGAAGCGGGCGTGATAGTCGGCCATCGTGGCTTCGTCGACCAGCACGATGGAGAGCTCCGCCTGCGGATGGATCCGGAGCTCCTCAAGAGCAAAGGTGGCTAGCCGGACCAGCCGGACCTCATCGACATCGTGTCCGGATTCATTGTTGAGATCGATCATCACCGGCTACCCTTCCGAGGCCCTGGGCGGGTGGATTCATAGCGGTCGTAGGCGGCCACTATCCGACCGACGAGCTGGTGACGCACAACATCGCGCGAGGTCAACGTGCAGAAGGCGATATCGGCGACATCGCCCAGCACTCGCTCCACCTCCCGGAGCCCGGACGGGGTGCCTCCGGGAAGGTCGATCTGGGTGACATCCCCGGTGACAACCATCTTGGAGGTGAAGCCGAGCCGGGTCAGGAACATTTTCATCTGTTCCATCGACGTGTTCTGGGCTTCGTCGAGGATTATGAAGGCATCGTTCAGCGTACGCCCGCGCATATAGGCCAGTGGGGCGACCTCGATGGTGCCAGCGGTGAGCAGCCGCGGCACCGATTCGGGATCAATCATGTCGTGCAAGGCGTCATAGAGCGGGCGGAGGTACGGGTCGATTTTGTCGTGAAGGGTCCCGGGGAGAAATCCCAGGCGCTCGCCAGCCTCAATCGCGGGCCGGGTCAGAATTATCCGGTTGACCTCCTTGGCTTGCAGCGCTTGGACGGCCTTGGCCATGGCCAGGTAGGTCTTCCCGGTTCCTGCCGGGCCGATACCGAAGATAACTGTGTGGGCATCGATGGCGTCCACATACCGCTTCTGATTGAGCGTTTTCGGGCGAATCGTCCGGCCGCGGGTCGACAAGATGTCCTGGGTGAGCACCTCCGAGGCCGGCGGCTGCGCCGGGTCTGCTGCGGCGGCGACCACACGTTCGACGGCGTCTGCGGTGAGACCTTGTCCGGTCCGAGCAATAGTTATCAGTTCGGTGAACACCTCCGCTGCGTGGACCACTGCGGTGGAAGTTCCGGTGATGCTGATCTCGTTGCCGCGTACGTGCAGGTCAGCATCCAGCCGCTGTTCCAGGATCCGGAGAAATTCGTCGTGCGGTCCCACGATCTGAACCATGACAATCGACGGGGGCACCACCACAAGGCGATGCGCATCGGCGGTGGTGGACAGGTCGGGCTCCTCCACTAGGAAACATCTGACCCGGCCATCGTACTTCCTAGCGAGGCTCCGCCGCTGACCGCCGGGTGTGGGCCCGGGGTTTGTGCCCTCGATGGTTCGATGGTGCCATTTTGATAAGGGCTGGGGTGCTGCTCTCCTAGGCGGCTGGTGGCGATGATGAATTTCGGTGGCGCAAGGTGAGCGATCAGCCCTCCTCGTCGTCGGAATCCTCCGGGCTGAAGACATGCACCGCAGCCTCCTCCGCCGAGGCAGCCCCACCGTCGATGCCCACCGAGAACCCCACTGCATCCCCCTCGGTGTCGACCCCGGGTTCACCCCCGCGAGCATCCACCAGACGGCCAGAGCGCACCGTGCCTACTTCTCGGGACTCACCATCGGGGTTCCACGGGGTTTCATCGGGACCGGTCGACTCAGGTTGCTCCTGCTTGACCCGCATAGCCAGGGTCTCCCCCTGGCGCATCTCAGCCGGAGTGTTGCCGTATCCCGCTGCCGCGGACCACTTGTCGGGAGCGATGTAGCCCTCATCCAGTACGTCAGCCACGCCCCGATCCACGAGTGTGTCCTCAGGTTGCAACTGCTCTAGATGCGTGTCGCCATCATTGGTCGCATCCCAGGTGTCCGGTGCCTCGATGTCGTCGCTCATGGACCAATGCTGCCACTACTTGGCCGCGGGCGCCTCCATATTCACCACAAGCTGGATCCCGAGGATCGCGCAGTAGGCTTGCGGGCCGTGACACCTTCTGGGCCACCACCCACCGCCGCCACTGCGCGCGGTCAGCGCTACTATGACCTCGTCGTGGCCACTTTCGTCGCGGTGCTGCTGATATCAAATATCGCCGCCACGAAACTGATCGGCTTTGGCCCTTCCTGGTCAGTAGCCGGGTTTCCAGTCCTACCAATAATCACCGACGGCGGGGCCTTCCTCTTTCCGGTCGCGTATGTCCTGGGTGACGTGCTTGCCGAGGTCTACGGACTCCGCCAGGCCCGGCGGGCTATTTGGGCCGGGTTCGTGCTGGCCGGATTGATGAGTTTCACCTTCCTCGTGGTGGACGCCGCTCCCCCGGCGGCAGCGTGGCCGAATCAGGCGGCCTGGAGCGCAGTCTTGGGGTTCGTCCCCCGGATCGTGGTGGCCAGCTTGGCTGGCTATCTGGCCGGGCAGCTCCTCAATGCCTGGCTCTTGGTCCGGATAAAACAACGCCACGGCGAGCAGCGGCTGTGGGTACGTTTGGTGACCAGCTCAGTCGTGGGCGAATTTGTCGACACCGTCCTGTTCTGCACCATCGCCTTCGGACCCCTCGGCGCCTGGCTCGGAGGCGGATCCATCCCGGCACCTCAGCTGCTGAACTACGTCGTGGTCGGCTGGATCTACAAGGTGCTGGTCGAGGTGCTGCTATTGCCCCTCACCTACCTGGTCGTTCGCCGCCTCAAGCGCCACGAATGCTCAATAGTCTGATCCACAGCAGGCACGGCAGATTTCTGTTGTCCGGGCCGTTGAGCCCGCACACTCAGAGCCATGCCTACCCCACCGCTTACCTTCGGAGCGCTGTCACGGCCAGCCGAGACGGCCCTGATCCCGCGCTGGTATGACCACGATCCCAACCAACCCCCACTGCCGACCACACCCTGCACGGCCACCCAGCCTGCAGCAGAAGAGCCGGTGTCGTGGGCGGCGAAACGCCAGGTCACCACCCTCGTCGTGGCCCTGATCGAGGCCATCAGTGGTCGGCGCCCGCTCAGTCAGGTGATCGGGCTGATCCACCCGGCCCTCCGCCGGCGCATGGCGCTGCTGGTCCGGCGCCACTCGGGGGAATCCCTGCGATTAGGGTCCCTGCGCGCACAATCGCCCTGGCCAGGGACAATAGAGGCGACGGCTCGCCTCGCCAGCCCCTACCGCAGCCACGCGCTCGCGCTTCACCTGGAGATGCGTGCGGGGCAGTGGGTAGTCACTGCCCTGGAATCAGCGCCGATAGGCTGACGATCCTGGGTCGCTAGGGGGTCTCCGGCTTGCCGTGGCAATGCTTGAACTTCTTGCCCGACCCACAGAAGCAGCGCTGATTGGGGCCCTGGTTTGCCTTCTGCTTCGGCTTGTCGGAGTCCGTCTTGGTGCCTGCGGCGCGCCGAGGCGCGGGGCTATCGGCTTCCGCGGAGCCTGCTGTCGTGCGGGCCACCCGCCGTCCGGTCCGCACCGCGTGTCCATCCTCGTCAGGAGCGGTATACGTGACTTGGTCCGGGTCCACCGCGGGCGCCAACCCGCGGGCCGCAACGTTGACCGGAGCCCCACCCGGCTCAGTCACGACCCCCACCTCGGGTTCCGAGGTGGAAATCTCCAGATTGAAGACGAATCCGATAGCCTCCTCCATGAAGGCGCCCATCATGGCATTGAACATGTCCCCGCCCTCACGCTGGTATTCCACCAACGGGTCCCGCTGGGCCATCGCTCTCAAGCCGATTCCCTCGCGGAGGTAGTCCATCTCGTACAGGTGTTCGCGCCACTTGCGATCCAGGATCGTCAGCACGACCCGCCGCTCAACCTCGCGCATGACCTCCGTGGTCAGTTCGTCCTCGCGACGCTGGTAAGCGTCCTTGGCATCCTCAACGAAGTCAGCAACTAGTCCTTCAGAGGTAACACTGGTGTCATCGTTATAGGTCGCCAAGTCGAGACCGACCGGGTAGAGCGTCCGCAACTGCGTCCACAAGGCTTCCAGATCCCAATCCTCGGCGAAGCCCTCGGTGTGCTCGCGGACAACCTGTTCCACCAGTCGGCGCAAGGCCCCCGTGAGCTGACCGTCGACATCCACCCCCTCCAAGACCTGACGCCGGTCGGAGTAGATAGTGTGCCGCTGCCGGTTCATCACATCGTCGTACTTGAGCACGTTCTTGCGCATCTCGAAGTTCTGGCTCTCGACCATCTCCTGAGCGCTGGCCACCGAGTTGGTGACCATCTTGTTCTCAATCGGAACGTCATCGGGGACATTCAGGCTCAGCAGGACCCGCTCTATCAACTCGGCCTTGAACAGACGCATCAGGTCGTCCTGCAGGGAAAGATAGAACCGGGACTCCCCCGGGTCACCCTGGCGGCCGGACCGGCCGCGGAGCTGATTGTCGATCCGGCGGGATTCGTGGCGTTCGGAGCCGACAACGTAGAGGCCGCCCAAACCGACGACCTCCTCGTGCTCACTCTCGGTCTCCTTCTCGATCTCGGGGAAGACGGTCGCCCAGGCTTCCTCGTAGGCCTCAGCGTCTTCGGTGGGATCAATCCCTTGAGCTCGAACGGCCGCGTCAGCCAAGAAGTCCGGATTTCCTCCGAGAATGATGTCGGTGCCGCGGCCAGCCATATTGGTAGCCACGGTGACCGCGCCCTTGCGGCCGGCCACCGCCACGATGGCTGCCTCCCGGGCGTGATTCTTGGCATTGAGCACCTCGTGCGGTACGCCCGCGGAGACCAGCCGTTTCGCCAGCACTTCGGATTTCGCGACCGACGCCGTGCCGAGCAGCACCGGCTGCCCGGCCTCGTATCGTTTCGCCACATCGGCCACCACCGCATCCAGCTTCGCATCCTCGGTGCGGTAAATCAGGTCGGCCTGATCCTGCCGGATCATGGGGCGATTCGTCGCTATCGGCAGCACCCCCAGTCCGTAGATCTTCTGGAACTCGCTCTCCTCGGTCTTCGCAGTTCCAGTCATCCCAGAGAGCTTTTCGTACATCCGGAAGTAGTTCTGCAGAGTGATCGTGGCCAGGGTCTGGAATTCCTCGCGAATCTGAACCCCTTCCTTCGACTCCAGGGCTTGGTGCAGACCTTCGCTGTAGCGGCGGCCAGCGAGGGTACGACCGGTGAACTCATCCACGATGAGCACCTCGCCATCGCCGGTAACCATGTAGTCCCGGTCCCGCTTGAAGAGTTCTTTGGCCCGGACCGCGTTGTTGAGGTAGCTGATCAACGGCGTGTTGGCAGACTCATACAGATTGTCGATGCCCAGGTTGTCCTCGACCAACTCAATCCCCGGCTCCAACACTGAAACCGTCTTCTTCTTTTCATCCACCTCATAGTGGGTATCCCGGATCATCCGCTTCACCAACCGGGAGAAGACCGGGTACCACCGATGATTGTCTTCGGCCGGGCCCGAGATTATCAGCGGCGTCCGGGCTTCATCGACCAGGATCGAGTCCACCTCGTCCACGATGGCGAAGTGGTGTTCCCGCTGCACGCAATCTTCCAAGGACTGCGCCATGTTGTCGCGCAAGTAGTCAAAACCAAACTCGTTGTTGGTGCCATAGGTGACATCGGCGGCATAGGCTTCCCGTCGGGCTGCCGGTGACATGTCGGTGAGGATGACCCCGGTCTCCAGCCCCAAGAAATGATGGATTCTGCCCATTTGCTCGGACTGGTACTTGGCGAGGTAGTCATTGACAGTCACCACATGGACGCCCTTGCCGGTCAGCGCATTGAGATAGCTCGGCAAGGTGGCCACCAGGGTTTTGCCCTCACCGGTCTTCATCTCAGCGATGTTGCCCCAGTGCAAGGCCGCACCGCCCATGAGCTGGACATCGAAGTGACGCTTCCCCAATACCCGCACCGACGCCTCGCGCACCACGGCGAACGCCTCCGGCATCAGATCGTCGAGATTTTCTCCCGCTGCCAGGCGTTCCCGAAAACTGGCCGTTTGGCCCCGCAGTTCCTCATCGTCCATCGCCTGAAAATCAGGTTCAATCAGGTTGACTTGGTCTGCGATCTTGGCCAGCCTCCGGAGTTGGCGTCCTTCGCCGGCATGCATCAGCTTGTCGAAAAGTCCCACAAGGAGCCATGCTACCGGTCAGATCCGGACAAGCCTGAGTTCGCTGCCCGAACTGCCGAAATCCAGTGGCGGGCGCCCGGCATTGTTGTGCCCGAGGGGCGGGTAGAACACGGCCCCGCCTGGGCGTCTACAGTCCAAGGAAGCGCTGATCAATCATGCCCTGGCTGTGGGCGCACCGGATCGGGCGATCCGCTTCCCTCAGATCCGGCGATGGACGACCAGGTACACCCACCAGACCTGGGGTTACGGTTCATCCCGCCCAGTACGTCCTCGCACAGGACAGCATTAATCAGCGCATCCCTAACGTCTGCTGAACCAGCTCACTTGTCTGCCAGATCGAGATGAATCACGCCATAGTCATAGGCCTTCCGCCGGTACACGACGCTGGGCGCACGCGTGTCGGCATCCACGTAGAGAAAGAAGTCGTGCCCGACAAGCTCCATCTCGTCCAGCGCCTGGGCCAGCGTGAGTGGTTCGGCCGCGAAGATCTTCTCCCGCACCACCAAGGGGCCGTCACCGGTGATCTCCAGACCAGCCACTCGCTGAACGGTCTGCTCCTCCGCTACCGGCTCTGGGGCCGATGGTGCGGGGCCGGAACGGACCAACTCCGGATCGAGGGTCTCTGCCACGCGCAAGCCCCGATGCACCTTGCGGCGGTCTGCGGCCCGGCGCAGCTGAGACTTGAGCCGATCGAGTGCATGCTCGAACGCCATCGCCTTGTCGTCAGCAGTGGCGACCGCCCGAACCACTGGCCCGCGGCCATGCAAGGTGATCTCGACTTGAGTGGCGTGATCGGGCTGCTGATTGGGGGTGGCGGTCACCTGAACGTCCACACGTTGCACCCGATCTCGGAAGCGCTCAACAGTCCCGAGGCGTTCGGTCACTTTGTCCTTGAAGCCCTCTGAGATGGAGCAGCGGCGCCCGGTCACGATGACATCCATGAAAACAACCTCCTGTGCCGATGAAACAGAAAGTGGCACTCGCGGCCGTGCCCCGGGGGCGGGACTTCTGGCCGTGGTGCCATGGCGTCAAACCTAGCGCACCGCCCCGGTGTAACGCAGCCGCAACACTTCGCTAACAACGCTGCAACCCTACGATGACGTTCCAGAAACACGGCTGGGTGACCATGGACGCCATGATCTACGAAATCAACTCAGGCGACACGGCCTGGATCCTCACCAGCGCGGCCCTCGTGTTCCTCATGACTCCGGGTCTGGCGCTGTTCTACGGCGGCATGGTCCGTGCCAAAGGCGTGCTCAACATGATGATGATGAGCTTCGTCTCGATGGGAATCGTCGGGGTCCTCTGGGTCCTCTTCGGCTACTCGATGGCCTTCGGGAACTCCCTGGGCGGGGCCGGAATCCTCGGCAATCCGCTGGAGTTCATCGGGCTCAATGGCCTCATGGAGGACACCGACGCCAGCCTGCCAGCCATGGCTTTCGTCGCCTTCCAGGCCTGTTTCGCCATCATCGCCGTAGCCCTGGTCTCCGGAGCTATCGCCGACCGGGCCACCTTCAAGGGCTGGGTACTGTTCACCATCCTGTGGTCCACCCTGGTGTACTTTCCCGCCGCACACTGGGTCTTCGCCTTTGACGGTGACGACGTTGTGGGTGGCTGGATCGCCAACACCATCCAGGCCATCGACTTTGCTGGCGGCACCGCTATCCACATCAACGCCGGCGCGGCAGCCCTCGCTCTCGTCCTGGTCATCGGCCCCCGGCTCGAGTTCGGAAATCGCCCGATGCGCCCGCACAACATGACCATGGTCATGCTCGGCGCTGGCCTGCTGTGGTTCGGGTGGTTCGGCTTCAACGCCGGTTCCGCTGTTGCCGCAGACAACACCGCGGCGGTCGCCTGGGTCAATACGTTGGGAGCCACCGGGGCAGCGCTCTGCGCCTGGTTGCTCGTGGAGACCTTCCGCGACGGCCACCCCACCTCTCTGGGCGCGGCATCCGGCGTCGTCGCCGGTCTGGTAGCAATCACGCCAGCATGTGGCTCGGTCAGCCCCCTCGGCGCCTTGGCCATCGGCGCCCTGGCCGGTGCGAGCTGTGCCTTCGCGGTGGGGCTGAAGAACCTGTTCAACTATGACGACTCCCTCGATGTTGTCGGCGTCCATCTCGTCGGTGGGCTCGTAGGCACCCTGGCCGTAGGCCTCTTCGCCGCACCCGAGAGCCCCGCAGGCGTTGCTGGGCTGTTCTACGGCGGCGGAGTGGACCAACTGTGGCGCCAGTTCGTAGGTGCGGTCGCGGTGCTGGTGTACTCCTTCGTCATCTCGTGGATTCTCGGCATGATCATCCACAAGACCGTGGGCTTCCGGATCACCAAGGCCGAAGAGCTGGCCGGCGTGGACCTCGGCGAGCACTCTGAAGTCGGCTACGACTTCAGCCCGGTCTACTACTCGGCACTCAGCACCGGCGTCAAGCACACACTGCTGCTGGACAAACATGATCTGCCGGAGTCCGTCACCACTTCCCAGGAGAACTGACGTGAAGCTCATCACCGCCATCCTGCAGCCTGATGTGCTGGAACCAGTCCAGAAGGCGCTCGTCAAGTACGGCGTCAAAGGAATGACCATCAGCGAAGCCTCTGGGTACGCCCGTCAGCTAGGCCACAAAGAGGTCTACCGTGGCGAAACCATGACCATCGACTTCATCCTCAAGATCAAGCTAGAAGTTGTCTGTGAGGATTCCGAAGCGGAGTCTTTGGTTGCCATCATCGCCAACACCGCCCGCACCGGGCAGGTGGGAGACGGCAAGGTCTGGGTGACGCCGCTCGACCAGATGGTCCGGGTTCGGACCGGAGAAGTCGGCTCCGCGGCGCTGTAGTCGCCCTTCAGTGAGGATCAGTAAGGCGGGGTGTGGTCAGTCCACACCCCGCCTTACGCCACTCATACCACACAGACAACCGCCGCCCCTCGCACCGATACTCCCCCGGCTCGCAGTGCCCGGACCGCCTCCCTCAGGCTGGCGCCGGTGGTGAGAAGATCATCTACCACGACCGCATCATCAACAGTCGCCACCGCCTGCAGGGCACCGGCCAGATTCACGTGTCGGGCACGCGGTGTCAGCCCCGTTTGATCGCGCACCCGACGCCGATGCCGCAAGACTGGCCTCACGGTGGCCCGACACCCGGAGCGCCGCAGCATCTGAGCAGCCATACCGGCGACGAGACGGGTGGTGTCCAGACCGCGGGATCGCACGGCAGCCCCGCGCGACGGCATCGGCACCAAGACCAGACCGCTGCCTCGAGATTCCAGATCCAGATGATCAACGGCCGCTGCGAGGGCCGCACCCAGCGGTCGGGTGACCGAACGCGCACCCCGCTCCTTGAGCGCGAGCACCGCCTCCCGCCAGACCCCGCCATAGGTGGCTGCCGCCGCCACCCGCACCGGGCCGGGGACGATCCGGGCCACTGGGGCATCCACGAGGGACGCACACCCCCCGCATAAGCCCCAGGTCGCGGTGCCGCACAGTGGGCATCCCACTCCGAGAAACCAGGACGTCCCGGCGTCAACCATTCCCCGCACATGCATGCCCCTACCTTGGAGCGGCCGCGTCACCCCGGATAAAAGATGCCTGCGACCGAGGCCTCTTGGGTGGACCAGCGGAAATCGGCCACATAGCGAAGCAATCCCCCTTCGCTCGTGCGCAGCCACGGGATCGCGTTCGGGGCCACCGCCAGCTCCACCAGGCGTGCTTCCGAGATCGGACCAATCGGCGTGAGCACCGAACCATCCTGGGGCATGGCGATCACGGTATCCGTCGTACCATCAGATACCAACGCCAGCAGATGCTCCGGGGTTCGCCACCCGAGATCGATCACCGACCGACGCGAGACTGCGGACTCACTCGCGGACAGGGTGTGCAGGCCCGCCAACGTGGGGGCATCCTGATTGCGGACAATCACAGCCACGCCCACCCGGGTCGCACCGCCAGGATCCTCGATGACCAGAGCGACACGCACCCCTTCAGGTGCCAGCCGGAGCGCTGTTATCCGCCCCTCCCTCAGCCCGCTGACCTGGACGGTTTGCGGATCCCCCCCCGGTGGCACCATTGTCAGTTGGCCGCGGTCATCAACCACCCACAGCTCTCCTTGACGGGAGTACTGCGGCCGACGGAACGCGATAGCGGTGGCCACCGTGGTCGCGGTACCCGGTGCCGTGGGTGCCGTCACCAGGGCGGCCCGACCAGCGGTGACGGCGGCAGCCTGCAGTGCATCGGGACGAACGGCGGCATAGTCTGCCCCTTCGATGCCCTCGGCGCTGACCAGCGTCTCCACGCCACCGCTGCCTTCCAAGAGTCGCACCACTCGCCCCGAGACCACTCCGTAGAGTTGCCTGCTGGTAGAAGCTTCCACCGGATCGGCCTCTGCGTAGGCGCTGAGGGGCACCACGGTGCCGTATCCAGGAATATCCCAGGGATCCTCGTTGACCCAGCTGACCCGAAGCGCCCGGGCATAGTCGAACTGGCGCACCGTCCACACCAACCGGGTCACGAGCGCCACTTGGGCCTCCTCAGCCAAGCGGGCTCCCTCCGAGGCCAGCTCGATGGTGACCACCCCATCGGCGCCGACCTCGGTCGACACGACGTCAGCCACGATCGGCTGCAAATCAACGCCCGGTGAGAGCCAGCCGGCCTCGCCGGTCACGACGGCCATCACGGCGTTGCCGAGCGCCGCCCGGCCTCGTGGGAAGTAGCGGGTATCCGGGACCAGCCAGGACTCCCCCGGCGGGCTGAAGTACACGGTCACCTGATCGAAGGCGCTGGAGAAGAGATACTCGGAGACTATGATCCCTGCCGGCGGCTGCGCGATTCGCCAGTGACCCTCGGCATCCTCGACCAGCCCGAAGTCATGATCCAGCACCGCCGTTGACTGCCTATAGGTGCCGGCCGCGTCGAGGGTGCCAACCAACGGGGCGGCTAGCCGGGCGCCAGCCTGGGTTACCGATACCGAGTGCCCCTCAGCGTAGATCCGTACCCCGGCCGCTGGATCCCAGGCACTGTCAGCGGTCGCCGTCAGATAGCTTCGAGCCACCCGATAGTCCGGCTGCCAGGAGGCCATCGCATGCAGGAATCCCTCAACTACCTCCGCGGGGGTGGCGTCCTGCGCCGGTGGCGCGGGGGCGATCTCGACGCCCGGATTTATCCGACCCGGCTCGGCCGATACCTCGGCGACCGGGCCGACAGTGGGAACCGATCCACAGCCGGTGAGGGTCAGGCTCAGGGCGAACCACAACAGGAGCCAGCGCTTCATCGGTCGCCTCCCGGCGCGATCGGAATCGGCGACTCGGCTATCGGCTCCCCGGGTATGCGCGGAAGAGTCAACCGGAACTGCGCCCCGCGCCCGGGCCGCCCCCAGGCATTGAGCCAGCCACCGTGCAGCTGCGCATCTTCGAGGGCGATCGAAAGCCCCAGCCCCGAGCCGCCCACCGTCCGCTGCCGGGAGGGATCCGCCCGCCAAAAGCGGGTGAACACCTGGGTGCGGTGCTCGGCGGGAAAGCCCACCCCGAAATCGCGTACAGCTACCGCCACCGCCTCGCCATTGGCCCGCACTTGGACGATCACATCGCGCCCCTCCCCATGCTCGATGGCGTTGCTGAGCAGGTTGCTGAGCACCCGGCGGATCCGTCGGGGATCGATATCACAGAGCGCCTTCCCCTCACTATCCAGCACGATCATGGTCTGGTAGGCCTCGGCGAGGGGCTGCTGTGCCGCTATCTCTGTCACCACCAATTCGGTCAGGTCCACCTCCTCCACTTGAAGTTCGGCGGCCCCGGCATCGAAGCGAGAGATCTCGAGCAGATCCGACAGCAGCACCTCGAAGCGCTCGGTCTCACTGCGGAGGAGTTCGGCCGATCTGCGCGGGATCGGATCGAGCTGCTCTCGATTCTCGTGGAGCATATCGACGCCCATCCGCATCGTGGTCAGGGGCGTCCGCAATTCATGGGAGACATCGGAGACGAATCGCCGTTGCACTCGAGACAGATCCTCGAGCTCATCCAGCCGGTGGCCCAGCTCTTCGGCCATGTGATTCATAGAACGGGCTAGCCCAGCCAAGTCGTCACGCCCGTGCACCGGCATCCGTTCCTCGAGATGCCCCGAGGCGATTCGCTCGGAGGTTTCCCGGGCAGCCCGGATCGGCCGCAGGGCCTGCAGAGAGATCAAGTACATGATCCCGGTCATCAACGGTAGGAATGCACCCGACGCCAGCAATGCCGAGCGTTGGACCACGCGCAAAGTCTCTTCCTCCTGGTCCATCTGGAACAGGAAAAAGACCGGGAAGCGTCCGCTCCCGGGGGCGAACAGGGTTCCGGCCACCACCAGCCCTGCCTGGGCCATCCGGCCATCGGTGAATCTAATCAGCGTCGGGGTGGTGAACATGCTCTGCCCGCCGCTGGCCACGGCTTGGCGGATCGAATCCGGCACGCTGGCCACCTCCACACCGGCCGAGGCAATATCGGAAACCGGGCCAGAGATCACCACTTCGTACTGTTGCCCGACGTTCCCACGACTCGCGGCATCCCGGGCCAGCACTGTCAGGCGCTCGTTGAGCGTGGCCGTATTGAGATCGACGTCCCGCAACGACGCCTGCATCCCCTCCAGCACACCTGAGGCCTCCGACACGGATTGCTCGGTCTTGGTCTCCAGAATCCCTCGCGTCGCCGAATCAACCAGCAGCCAACCCACGACGGCGAGGACGAGGATCGAAGCCACCACGCTCATGGTGACCACCCGGACCGACAGGGAGCGCGCCCAGAGGCGTTGCGGCCCCTTGAGCAGCCGCCCCAGACGGATCATGGGCTCGTCGAGCCCGCCCGATACCCGACTCCGCGCACGGTGAGGATTATCTCAGGGTGCTCGGGGTCACGTTCAATCTTGCTGCGCAGCCGCTGCACGTGCACATTGACCAGCCGGGTATCGCCAGGGTGGCGGTACCCCCAGACCTCCTGCAACAGGAGTTCCCTGGTAAATGCCTGGCGCGGTTTGCGCGCCAAAGCCAGCAGCAGATCGAACTCAAGCGGGGTGAGAGCTATTGGTTCGTCCCCTCGGTGCACACTGTGAGCAGCGACGTCAATCGTCACTTCGCCGATCCGCAGCACCCGGGGGTCGTCAGCCACGGAAGACCGACGTAGGCGCGATTTAACCCGCGCAAGCAGCTCTTGGGTCTTGAAAGGCTTCACTACATAGTCATCGGCGCCCGCCTCCAACCCGTGCACCACATCGTGGGTGTCCGACCGCGCCGTGAGCATGACTATCGGCACATCGGATTCCTCCCGCAGGTCCCGGCAGACATCGACGCCATCTCTCCCGGGGAGCATGAGATCCAGCAGGACCAGGTCGGGGTGGGTTGCACGGAATTCGGTCAGCACTTGATCCCCGTGGGACACCCAGTGTGGTTCAAAACCAGCACCCTTGAGAACCATCTGGAGCATTTCAGCGAGCGCCGCATCGTCATCGACAACCAGAATGTTGCCGCCGCCCTCAGGCTTGTTCTCCACGATTTCCCCCTCAGTTCAACTCCGGTGTTGAAGTCCATGTCGACAGCCACCCTAGTTCCCCACCCTGGCGGGCAAGCACCCGACGCCACAGCGTCTCCGGATCGGGATCAAAAATGTCGGCATCGGTGGCGCGGGCTACGTGCCAGGTGTTCTGCGCGAGTTCGGCCTCCAACTGCCCCGGCCCCCAGCCAGCGTAGCCCGCAAAAATCCGCAGCCCCCGGAATGCCCCATCGGCCAGTTCCACCGGGGTTTGTAGATGGAGCAACCCAACGGAGCCGAAAAGACGTCGCCATCCGGGGTGGTCCTCGGCGTCGTCAACCAGAGCCGCCAAGCAGATCGCCCCTTCCGGGGACACCGGGCCCCCATAGTGGAGCCGATGCGGAAAGCTGGCCAGATTTTCCCAGCCAGGGAGCGCGTCCCCCAGTTCGAAAGCGGTGAACCTGTTGAGCACCACCCCCAGGGCACCGGACTCATCGGCATCTATCAGCACCACGACCGAACCGTCGAAGACCCCATCACTCAGCAGGACTCCCGCTATGAGCAGGGTTCCCGGCTCAAGCACCGGCCCCGGATGATCCGCGTCCACGGGTTCATCCTGCCATGTGGATCCGGGATCGGATGTCAACGACGTCAGCTCAGTCGGTGGGTTGGGGCAGCGGTTCCTTCGGAAGTCGCCGCACCCGGCGGATCCGCCGTCGTCGGGATGGGATCAAGTCCCGCATCTCTTCCAGCTTGCCGAAGCACAGCAGGCGGTCTCCATCCTCCAGCACCCGGGACCCACCTGGATTTGGTACCACCGCAGCACCCCGGTGGAGGGTCAGCACCGAGATGTCCCGATCACGGAGCCCTGATTCCCGCAGGGCTTGGCCCACCATGCTCGATCCTGAGTGGACCACGATCTCAGCCACACCGTAGCCGGTGGACACCGTAAGCCGCTGGCGCACGTCGATTTCGGGGAAAGCCACCTGGTTGTTGATGTGGTCCACGATCGCGCCCGCGACATCCAGCTTGGTCGCTGCTTCGATGCCTTCCAGGCCGGGCGAGGAGTTGACCTCCATCACCAATGGACCTTCGTTGCCTTCGAGCATGTCCACCCCAGCCACCCGCAGGCCCATGATCTGGGCGGCGCGCACCGCAGTCTCGCGGTAGGCCGGATCCAGATCCACGGCTTCCACCGACCCGCCCCGATGGACATTGGAGCGGAACTCATCACCCTGCGCACTGCGTCGCATCGCCGCCACCACCTGATCGCCGACCACGAGTGCCCGGATGTCTCGCCCCTTCGACTCAGCCACGAAGGCCTGGATGAGGACGTTCTGCTGGGCCGATTGCAGGGTTTCGATGATCGCTTCGGCCACCTTCGCATCCGGTGCCAAGATCACGCCGATTCCCTGGGTCCCCTCCAGCAGCTTGATCACGACCGGCGCCCCACCTACCCGCTCGATCGCAGGCCGTACATCGGCACGCTCGCGTACGAAGGCGGTCGCGGGCATGCCGATCTGATGCCGGGACAGGATCTGAGTGGCCCGCAGCTTGTCGCGTGAGTTGGAGATGCCATTGGCGGTGTTCGGGGTGTAGAGACGAACGACTGGTGGTGCCGCTCACCATTCGGCTGATGGGCCAGGATCTAGTCACCGACGTCACCTTGTCCGACCGGGATGAGATGGGATTCCGGATGCTCGTTGGCAGGTCCGCGCTGGCGGCCGGGATTCTGGTTGACTCCTCCCGGTCCTACCTGGGCGGTCGCCCGGCCAGGAAGATCCGACAACACAATTGGGGGCACTAATGGCACGAGCAGTACGCGAGTCACTTCCCCTCGGGTCAATGCGTGTCCGGGCTGGGCATGCCGCCGAGGTCGCCCTACCCATCACCCAACTGGTGACCGGCGGCGAGGTGACCTTGCCGGTCCGGGTGCTACATGGCCGCGAAGACGGCCCGATTGTGTGGCTGAACGCAGCCATCCATGGCGACGAAGTGGTCGGCGTCGAGGTTATCCGGCAAGTGCTCCGCGGACTGAACGCGAAGGAACTACGCGGCACCCTGATAGCAGTGCCCATCGTGAACGTACTGGGCTTCATGTCAGGGAACCGCTACCTGCCTGATCGCCGCGACCTCAACCGCTCGTTCCCAGGCTCGGCTCGCGGCTCATTGGCGAGCCGGATCGCGCACCTGTTTATGGAAGAGGTCGTCAACAAGTGCAGTGTGGGCATCGACCTGCACACCGGCTCTGACCAGCGGAGCAACCTGCCCCAGATCCGAGCTGACCTGGATGACCCGAAGACCCGTGCCTTGGCCGAGGCCTTCGCCGCCCTGGTGATGATTCACGCCAAGCTGCGGGACGGGTCCCTGCGCTACGCCGCCCGTGAACAAGGCGCCACCGTGTTGTTGTACGAGGGTGGTGAGAACCTGCGCTTCGATCACTACGCCATCGATCCGGCGGTTTCCGGTGTCCGCCGGGTGCTGGCGGCGCTGGACATGATTGACTCCCTCGCCGAGGAGCCTCCGACCCCCACCCAGGAATCTCGTGCTAGCGGCTGGGTACGAGCCCGCCGCACCGGCATCCTCGATCTGGAAGCTGATCTCGGCCAGCGAGTCAGCGATGGTGACCGGCTCGGTTCGGTGTTCGACTCCTATGGCAAAACGCTCCGCGCCGTTTACGCCAACCGGGACGGCATGGTTGTCGGTCGCACCCACGCCCCTGTGGTCAACCGCGGTGACGCCTTGGTGCACATCGCATCCATCAGCTAGGCGCGCTTGCGCCTAAGCCTGGATCCGTGGAATCTCGTCTGCTGCGTGACCCCATGCGGGCCCACTGGCTGCGCCGACCCCGCTCACGCTACGCCCGGTAGCGCTTCACGAGGATCGCCTTGCCATCCCACCCGTCTGATGCCGCTCGCCGCGCCGACCTTCCACGGATCCAGGCTAAGAGGCGGGAACTAACGCCTTGTTCTTCCTCGGACATATGCGCTTGACAACACCTCAGGGCCGTACACAACGTCCCAACCATACGCACCCCTAGAGAGAGCTACCCCAGCTTCCATCCGAAGACCCCAAGGAATCTCATGAAGAAGAACATCGCACGAAACGATGTCGAAAGCTCGTCGGTTCACCCATGATGTGGACATTAAAGCAAATGGCGTCAACGCTGACGTGACCATCAAGCTCAAGGACAAGCCATCAGCTATGCTCTCCGGGAACAACTCGAACCTCGCCACGGTAACCCAGCGCGGCAGAGGGCGGCATAATGAGCTGAGTGGTATTGCCTATCCTGGGGCCATTTCTCTCTCGGTGGCAGCTCGCTCACGGTTGACAAGTGGCTCTGTTGCGGTAACAGCCCCGTACACCACTTGGTAACACCGTGCACCGCCACGCAACAGCTCTCGGCTTGCGGAACTTCAGACGACTCCTTGCTGCCACTGTCGCCGTCCTGCTCCTCGAATGCTCTGCTATTATAGATCCAGAACCACGCCAATTTCCTATTCAGCCGAATCCATCCCTCTACGCCCAGTTTCGCGACCCCTTTGGGCTCCTATTTCCACCCGAATTGTGGGGAGCCCTCGACAGCCCCGCCACAGCCGGGCTCTTGTACCACAACGCCACACAGTCCCTGGGAGACAGGTCCACCTGGCCCCACTCCCCAGGAACCACATTTGAAGCTCTGCAGCGCGAGACAACCGATGTCGAAGCCGCCTACCTAGTGGTGGAGTCCGGACTCCTGGATAGCTCGGATGATCCGCCCTGGAACGCCGA
>JBKEBU010000075.1:0-2025 GCA_047973325.1 Propioniciclava sp.
GATCGTCCGTTCGCTCAAGCCCGCTTACCCGGCCCCGTCCGAGCAGGCAGCGAAGGACAGGTTCGAGGAGTTCGCCGCTGAGTGGGGGCAGCGGTGTCCCGCGATCGTGCAGCTCTGGGGGCGCAGCTCCTGGGCGGAGTTCGTGCCGTTCCTGGAGTACGACATCAAGATCCGCCGGGTGATCTGCACGACTAACGTGATCGAGTCGATCAACGCGAGATACCGCAGAGCGGTCAGGGCACGCGGCCACTTCCCGGACGAGCAGGCGGCGTTGAAGTGCTTGTACCTGGTGACCCGGTCGCTTGACCCCACCGGCGGCAGGGGCACGCTGGATGATGAGTTGGAAGCCCGCACTGAACGCGTTCACGATCACCTTCGCCGGACGGTTCGAAAGAACCACTCACTGAAAACCGCCGGACCCCATACACCGTTTAACGGACAGACCCACGCCTCGCGCGGGCTGTTCGTAGAGTGTCCACTTCCTTGTCCGTGAGGTGTGTTCGAGGTCGCTTCTTTGGTTCCATTGACGCCCCGATCAGAGTGTCGTCTGCCTCGCCGTCGGAGTGATCAGCGACACAAGACCCTTGACTCCATGCGGAGACGAGCTCCTGAACCCGTGGTCGTCTGTTCCCGTAGCGCTCCATTGCGTCCACTCCGTGTCGCAACGGTTCTAAGGATGCGCTGATCAATCATGCCCTGGCTGTGGCGCACCGGATCAGGCGAACCGCTTCCCCCACATCTGGCGATGGACCTCCAGTACACCTACCAGATGTGGGGTTGCGGTTCATCCCACCCGGCACGTCCCCGCACAGGACAGCATTAATCAGCGCATCCCTAAGTGAGCCAGAGTCGGATGAGTCGCGACATAGGTCACTTCATGAGCCTGGCCATCGGCCGGGCTCTTGTTGTTGGTTGCGCCAATAGCTGCGGGTGGGGTCGATTTGATGGTCTTGCGTGCCAGGACTCTTCCTCGATGAGCGGCTCAGGCTGCCGCCCGCGCGGGCGCGCTTACAGACGCCGGTGTCAGCGGTTATCGGGGTTGGTCCTCCGGTGACCGTGGGCGTGATGAGAGTCGAGGACGCGCAGCGGTTGGCGCGGGTGTTCAAGGCGTTGGGCGATCCGACCAGGGTGCGGCTGTTGTCGACGATCGCAGCGCAGTCCGGCGGAGAGGCGTGTGTGTGCGACCTGACCGAGCCGGTCGGACTCGCGCAGCCCACCGTGTCGCATCACATGAAGCAGCTCGTCGACGCCGGCCTGGTCGCCCGCGAGCAGCGCGGCAAATGGGCCTAACTACACGATCGTCCCCGCGACCCTGGCGATGCTGTTATCGTGCGCGCCCTCTCTACCCGGTTCTCCTCTCCGCGCCCGGCTGAGGACACCGACGCTCCCGTCCGGCCCGCTGACGGGCTCCCCCTGAAACCGAGGCTGCAACCTCGGCCGGAACCCCCATCTGCACCCCCTGACAGTGGCTCATTCAGGCGTTTGCGGAGAAGATTGGACTCCAATTACGTATTTGCGGATCCGATCAGCTAGTCTTCGGTTGTGCTAACTTCCGCAGTTGCGGATGTTCTGAGCGTTGTTTTTTCTGGAATCGCTGCCCACCCGAGCCGGAGGTTAACCCGGACCATGTCCGATGATGACGCTTCGCCGGCCCCCCAGCTCACACAGCCGTCCCTGATCGGGGGCAGCGCACCGTGACCGGCACCATCACCGCTGACGTCAGGAACACCGCCGAAACAACCCCGACACAGCACAAGTCACTGTGGCAGGCCGAACGACGCCGAGCCCGTTGGAAGCTACTGGCGCTGCTCATCATCCTGCTCGCGGTCTTCCTCGCCTCCTTCAATCTGGGGCGCTACGACGGCATCTCGCTGAGTGACATCACCCAGATCATGATCTCTCGGATCATCCCGCTGGAAGCCACCTGGCCAGCAGAGTTCGAGAAGGTCATTCTCTACATCCGGTTCCCACGCATCATGTCCGCGGTCCTGGTAGGAGCGGCGCTCGCGCTCGCCGGCGCGGCCT
>JBKEBU010000097.1:0-1782 GCA_047973325.1 Propioniciclava sp.
TGCTGAGTGCTTCCAGCAACACGGCGACGGCGGTGGCGCCGGCATCGACCGAACCGATGGACCGTTCGCCGGTGTAGGCGGCCCGCCCTCGCCTGGCCTGCAGCGATGCGGTGGCGTCGGCGGCCTCGCGCGCGGTGGCCGCGATGGCGGCGACGGTTTCGGTCACCGACGCCTCCGAACTGAGCTGGGCCTCCAACATGTCGATGGCCGGGACCAGCGAGTCGAGCAGGGTCTTGTCACCCAACTCGGCCTGTCCCCGGGCCTGGATGCCGGCGACGGCCGCGCGCAAGCCGCGCACCAGATCCGCGCCGGTGAAGGTGGGGTTGCCCTTGAGCTGGGCCCCGGTGCGCAGGAAGGCTGTTCCCCAGATCGGCCCGGACGTACCGCCGATGCGGCTGGACAAGGTGGTGGCCACCTTCTGCAGGAAGACGCCCGGATCGGTCCTGTCGAAGTCGTCCCACTGTTCCAGGACGATCTCGAAGCCGCGGGCCAGCGAATAGCCGAAGTCGCCATCGCCCACCACCGCATCGAGTTCCCCGAAGTAGGTCTCGTTCGCGAGCACGGTCTCGGCGATCTGGCGAACCACGAACTCGACATCGGTCAGGGTTCCGCTCATGAAGTCTGCTCCTTTGCCATCAGGGCGGTCAGGTCGGCGAGGGTGACGAATCCTGTGGGAGCCAGGTCTGCTGGGGTGGCGAGCACAGCTGGTGGGGATCCGGGATCACCGAGGTCGCTGAGCACGAGAGCCGCTCCGGTGAAATCATCGTCGGCGGTGTAACTGCTCACCGTGACCACGGTGGTTAGTCCGGCGGCCGTGGCGGCAGAGACCCCGATGCCGGAGTCTTCGATAACCACACAATCGGCCGCCGCCAGCCTGAGGTCAGCCAATACCTTGAGGTAGATGTCCGGGGCGGGCTTCTTGGCCGCCACCACATCACCGGCAAAGACGTGCGCCTGCGCATAGCTGGCCTCACCGGCAGCATGGCGCAGCACCGCGCGCACGCTGGGTTCGGCCGAGGTGGAGGCGACTGCCACCGTCCAGCCAGCAGCCAGCGCATCGGCGATGATGCGGCGAATCCCCGGCCGGCCGGGCAGCAGCCCGTCGGCCACCCGCTGAGTGAACAGGGCGGTCTTTGCTCCGTGAAGTTGTTTGATCCAGCTGGTGCGCTCGGCATTGGTGGTGATGCCGACACTCGCATCCAGTTCGGGAGTGAATATGGAGGCGATCCGTTCTTTGCCGCCGCCAATCTGAAGCTTGTCGGCGTAGACGGCCTCGCTCCAGGTGACCGGCAGGCCCGCGTTGGCGAAGGCCGTATTGAAGGCGGGCAGGTGACCATCACGTTCGGTGTCAGCCAGGACACCGTCGCAGTCGAGGATCAAGGTAGGCATGTCAGGCCTGTCCGGCACTGCCGAAGATCTCGGCATAGCCCCGGGTGAGGTCGCGGATCTCCGCGGCCACATGGGTGAACAGGGACGGAGGATCCCAGCTGTCGGCGGCTCTGGCTCCCTCGAGGAAGGCCAGGCTCGACTGCATGAACCGCTCCTTGAGAGCGGTGGAGATGTTCACCTTGGCGCAGCCGCGGGCGATCAGGTCCTGGAACTGGGCATCTGACAGCCCCGATCCGCCGTGGAGTGCCATCGGGATGGGGTGGGCCGCCACTAGATCGCTGACCCGCTCGAAGTCGAGGATCGGGGCCCGCTTGTAGCGCCCGTGGGCATTCCCGATGGCTGGGGCGAAAACGTCCACGCCGGTCTCCCGGAGGTAGGTGAGGGTGACCTCCC
>JBKEBU010000132.1:0-16481 GCA_047973325.1 Propioniciclava sp.
ACAAGGTGGCGACCACCGACGACGAGCGGGCGACCGATTCCCCGTACAACACCTACCTGGAGAAGAATGCGGGCAAGCTCCCGCCAGGTCCGATAACTTCCCCCGCCAGATCGGCCATGGAAGCAGCCCTGGATCCCGCGGAGGGGGACTGGCTGTTCTTCGTCACTGTCAATCTGGAGACCGGTGAGACCGAGTTCAATGACACCTATGAGGGGCATCTGCAATCGGTCGAGAAGTGGCAGCAGTGGTGCCGGGACACCAATAGCGATCTGTGCTGACCTCGCCGCATGGACGCCCGCACCGGGACCAGCCGGTAGCGTGACAAACTTGGCGCCATGTTGCGCTACCTGACAGCGGGAGAGTCGCATGGCCGCGCCCTGGTGGCGACGGTCGAGGGCCTCCCCGCCCATGTCCGCATTGAGGCGACCGATATCAGTGCGGCCTTGGCCCGCCGTCGGCTCGGTGTCGGCCGAGGTGCCCGGATGAAGTTTGAGGCCGACGAGGTGACCTTGCTGGCGGGGGTACGCCACGGTGAAACCCTGGGCTCCCCGATAGCCATCATGGTGGGCAATTCTGAATGGCCCAAATGGGAGACCGTCATGGCACCCGAACCGGTGCCGACTGAGGTCCTGGCCGCTCAGGCTCGGGGGGCCGCGCTCACTCGTCCGCGCCCGGGGCACGCGGATCTTGCTGGCATGCAGAAGTATGACTGGGATGAAGCCCGGCCCATCTTGGAACGTGCCTCAGCCCGCGAGACGGCCGCGCGGGTGGCCATCGGCGAGGTGGCCCGGCAGTTCCTCCACCAGGCCTATGGCATCGACCTGCTCAGCCACGTCGTGGAGTTGGGGTCGGTGGCGAGCTCCAGCCGGGAACTGCCCACGATGGCCGATCGTGACCGTATCGACACCGACCCGGTGCGCTGTTTTCATGGCGAGAGTTCTGCGGCCATGCTGGCCGAGGTCGAGGCGGCCAAGGCCGATGGCGACACTCTGGGCGGGGTGGTGGAAGTTGTCGTCCACGGACTTCCCTCCGGGCTCGGCAGCCACATCCAGGGGGATCGCCGCCTGGATGCGCGACTCGCGTCCGCACTGATGGGAATCCAGGCGATCAAGGGGGTCGAGCTCGGTGACGGTTTCACCTTGGCTCGGACCCGCGGATCACTCGCGCACGATGAGATGGCTCTCGACACCGGCCAGATCCGACGCTTGAGCCACCGCTCTGGTGGCACCGAGGGCGGGATGAGCACCGGTGAGGTACTCCGGGTGCGAGCCGCGATGAAACCGATTTCGACGGTCCCACGGGCCCTGCGCACGGTGGATGTGGCTACCCGGGAGGGGGCCAAGGCACATCATCAACGCTCCGATGTGTGCGCGGTGCCCGCAGCTGGGGTGGTAGCCGAGGCGATGGTGGCGCTCGTCCTGGCTGAAGCTTGCCTGGAGAAGTTTGGCGGCGATTCTGTCGCGGAAACCTCCCGCAACCACGCCGCCTATCTGCACCACATCACCGAGCGGGGGCTCGCATGAAGATTGCTGTCATCGGGGCACCCGGAGCCGGGAAGAGTACCGTCGGTCCGCTGCTGGCGGAGCGACTGGGCCTGCAGTTCACCGATGCCGACGCCGAAATTGAGCGTCGGGAGAATCGGCTGATCCGGGAGATCTTCGCCACCGAGGGGGAACCGGCTTTCCGCACCTTGGAACGCGATGTCACGCTGGAGTTGCTCAACGCCCCTGGGGTTATCAGCCTCGGCGGGGGCGCACCCATGACCCCAGAAATCGCGGAGGCTCTGTCCACGTTGACAGTGATCTGGCTCGGGGTGAACTCCCATCACGCGCTGAAGCGGATCGGGATTGATAGCACCCGGCCAATTCTGGCCGGGGGTGGGGTGCGCGCCACCCTGATCAAGCTGTTGAACGAACGCACCCCCACCTACCAGCGCCTGGCGACGGTCTCGGTGGATACCAGCGGCCAGGAAGCAGCTGCGGTGGTCGAGGAGATCCTGCGGCAACTCAGCGACCGCGCATGATCCGGATCCCGGTGTCGGCCGAGAGACCCTATCCGGTCATCGTCGGCCACGATCTGGGTGACCAGGTGGAGGGCGCTGTCGGAGAAGCCGACCGGGTGGCGATAGTCCATTCGGAGAAACGTGGGGCGCAGGCCCAGAGGCTGGCAGCCCGGCTGGCGGTAGCAACCACCCTGGTGCCGGTTCCCGACGGAGAGGCCGCGAAACAAGCCTCGGCTCTGGCCAACGCCTGGGGCGCCCTCGCTGACGCTGGGTTCACTCGCTCGGACGCCGTGGTCGGGATCGGCGGCGGAGCCACCACAGATCTCGCTGGCTTCTTGGCGGCCACCTGGCTCCGGGGCGTCACCTACGTATCGGTACCCACCACGTTGCTCGCCATGGTGGACGCCGCTGTCGGTGGCAAGACCGGTATCAATCTTCCGCAGGGCAAGAATCTCGTCGGTTCGTTCTGGGAGCCGAGCACGGTGTTGTGCGACCTGGACTATCTACAGACGTTGCCCCCAGACGATCTGCGCGGAGGCTTGGCAGAAATGGTCAAGCACGGGTTCATCGCCGACGAGCGCACGTTGGAGATCTTTGAGTCCGATCCGGGAGCGATGCTGGACCCCACCAGCGCCGCACTCACCGAGGCCGTCGCGCGCTCTATCCGGGTCAAGGCCGGCGTCGTGAGCGGTGACCTGAGGGAACGGACGAGCGTCGGCGCCAGCGTCGGTCGGGAAGTCCTCAACTATGGACATACGCTCGGACACGCCATCGAGCGCCGTGAGCAGTTTCGCTGGCGACACGGCTATGCGGTCAGCGTCGGCCTGCACTATGCCGCTTTGCTCTCCCAGCGCCTCGGGTATGCCCACACGAGCCTGGTACAACGACACGCAGACATTCTGGCTTCCGTCGGTCTGCCGCTCACGTATCACCGGGAAGCGTGGCCCGAACTCCGTCCAGCGATGGCCCTGGACAAGAAGTCCCGGGGCTCCTCCGTGCGATTCGTCCTACTCAGAGCGGTAGCTGATCCTTTCATCGAGGTAGCCCCGCCCGAACCGGTCCTGCGCTCTGCGTATGCAGACCTCACCGGCTGACGTTCCTGGGCAGGTGGGCAGAAGTCCTGGACGCCCGGTAAGATGATCCGTTGGAACGAGCGAGGGTGAAAGGCGATTGTTGTGGCATCGACCAACGATCTGAAGAACGGCATGGTGCTGGACCTGGACGGCCAGCTGTGGCAGGTGCTGTGGTTTCAGCATCACAAGCCGGGCAAGGGCAACACCGTGGTGCGTACCAAGCTTAAGAACGTCCTGTCGGGCAAGATCGTCGATAAGACGTTCAACTCGGACACCAAGGTCGACACCGCGACTGTCGATCGACGCGAGATGCAGTACCTGTACCACGATGGTGACGGGTACGTCTTCATGGACACCACCACCTATGACCAACTCACCATCGCTGACGATGTGGTGGGGGATGCGGGCAGTTATCTGCTCGACAATCAGAACGCCACGGTGGCTCTGCATGAGGAGAATCCGCTCTACATCGACCTACCGGCGTCGGTCGAGCTTGAGGTGACCTACACCGAACCTGGCCTGCAGGGGGACCGCAGCACCGGTGGTACCAAACCGGCAACGGTCGAGACCGGGCTGAAGATAAACGTTCCTCTCTTCATCACCACCGGAGAGAAGGTGAAGGTCGACACCCGCGACGGTAGCTACCTCGGCCGGGTCAACGGGTGAGCGGCAACCGCGAGAACACCACCCGTACCAAAGCACGCCGCCGGGCGGTCGAGATCCTCTACGAGGCCGAAGCCCGAGATCAGGATCCGCGAGCCGTACTGCAAGTCCGGGTGGACGCCGGGCATCCACCGGTCCGTCCGTTCACCAGCGAGTTGGTGACGGGGGTGGCCGACCACTTGTCCACGCTCGACATTGCCCTGCGGCAGGCGCTCAGCGCCGGGTGGTCCCTCGAGCGGATGCCCCGAGTGGATCGCGCCGTGGCCCGGGTGGCGGCCTTTGAGCTCGCTCACACCGACACCGACCTCGCGGTGATCGCCCATGAGGCCGCCGACCTGGCCGCAGAGCTGTCCACCGAGCAGTCGCCCGGCTTCCTGACCGCGCTGATAGATCGACTGCACCGCGCGCTGGCCGCACCCGATCAGCCACCAGCAGCACCCACTGAGAATTCCTCGGAATCCTCTGCATCGGCGGAAGCCGAGGACAATCCCTGAGCACAACTGCACCACGTGGAAGGATCATCATGGAAACTGAGACCCCGGCTCTGCTGGTACTGGAAGACGGCAGGACCTTCCGCGGTTCCTCCTTTGGTGCGCGGGGCACCACCTTCGGGGAGGCTGTCTTCTCTACGGGGATGACGGGGTACCAGGAGACCTTGACCGATCCGAGCTACCGCCGCCAGGTGGTGGTAGCCACCGCACCGCAGATAGGCAATACCGGCTGGAACGACGATGACGATGAGTCCCGGCGGATCTGGGTAGCTGGCTACGTGGTCCGGGATCGTTCCCGCGTGCGCTCCAACTGGCGCTCAAACCGATCCCTGGATGCGGCGCTGCGCGAACAAGGCGTGGTCGGGATCGCCGATCTTGACACCCGCGCGCTCACCCGACACCTACGTGAACGTGGGGTCATGCGGGTGGGTATCTCGACGGAGCTTCTCGATCCGGAAGTGCTGCTCGCCCAGGTCATGGAACAACCACCCATGGCCGGTGCCAACCTGGTCGAGGACGTCACCGTGCCCACCGCCGAGGTGATCCCGGCTCAGGGCCAAACCCGGTTCCGGGTGGCGGCCATCGATCTGGGAATCAAATCTATGACGCCCCAGTTGCTGGCCGAGCGCGGTATTGAGGTTCATATCCTCCCGGCGAGCACCACCCTCGAGACGATCACCGCACTCGCACCCGACGGGGTCTTCTTCTCCAATGGGCCCGGCGATCCCGCTGCCGCAACGGCGGCGGTCAGCTTGCTCACGGAGGTGCTGGACGCTGGTTTGCCCTACTTCGGCATCTGCTTCGGCAATCAGATCTTCGGCAGGGCGCTGGGATTCGAGACCTACAAGCTCACCTACGGCCACCGGGGAATCAACCAGCCGGTAATGGACCTGGGCACCCGCAAGGTCGAGATCACCGCGCAGAATCATGGATTCGCGGTGGATGCCCCGGTGGGCAAGGCCACGCCAACCCGGTGGGGGGAAGCGTGGGTCAGTCACGTCTGTCTCAACGACAACGTTGTTGAGGGCCTGGAACTGCGCGACCCTGAGGGAAACCTGCGCGCCTTCTCGGTCCAGTACCATCCTGAGGCCGCCGCTGGACCACATGACTCGGCGTACCTGTTCGATCGCTTCATCGACCTCATGGCCCGCACGGCCAGTCAGCGCGCTAGCACCCAGCCGGAGGAGAACTGAGATGCCTCGTCGAACTGATATCGACTCCATCCTGGTGATCGGCTCTGGGCCGATAGTCATCGGTCAGGCCTGTGAGTTCGACTACTCCGGAACCCAAGCCTGTCGGGTGCTGCGCGAGGAGGGCTTCCGGGTCATCTTGGTGAACAGCAATCCGGCAACGATCATGACTGATCCGGAGTTCGCCGATGCCACCTACGTGGAGCCCATCACGCCGGACATCGTCGAGAAGGTGATCGCGGCGGAACGCCCGGACGCGATCCTGGCCACGCTGGGGGGCCAAACTGCGCTCAACACTGCGGTGGCGCTGCACGAGTCTGGCGTGCTGGAACGCTATGGCGTCGAGATGATCGGGGCCAACTTCGAAGCGATCCAAGCTGGCGAAGATAGGGAACGGTTCAAGGAAATCGTCTCGGGCCTCGACGTTGCCGGTGCGAAGCCAGAATCGGCACGCTCGCAGATCTGTCACACCTTGGAGGAGGTGCTGAGCGCTGCGAGTGAGCTGGGCTATCCACTAGTGCTGCGGCCCTCGTTCACCATGGGCGGCGTCGGCTCCGGCTTCGCCCACGATGAGAAAGAGCTCCGTGAGATGGCGGCCATCGGCTTGGCGGCCTCACCGGTTACCGAGGTCCTGGCGGAGGAGTCCATCCTCGGCTGGAAGGAGTACGAGTTGGAGGTGATGCGTGACCGGGCCGACAACGTCGTGATTATCTGCTCCATCGAAAACTTCGACCCGATGGGGGTGCACACCGGTGATTCGATCACGGTGGCACCGGCGATGACGCTCACCGATCGGGAGTATCAAGCGATGCGCGATGTCGCCATTGCAGTGATTCGTGAAGTCGGCGTCGATACCGGTGGATGCAATATTCAGTTCGCTATCAATCCCGTTGATGGCCGCATGGTTGTTATTGAAATGAATCCGCGGGTTTCGCGTAGTTCTGCCCTTGCGTCCAAGGCAACAGGGTTTCCCATTGCGAAGATTGCAGCAAAGGTGGCTGTGGGTTACACCCTCGATGAAATCCCCAATGACATCACCGCGGAGACCCCCGCCTCATTTGAGCCATCTCTGGACTACGTGGTTGTGAAGGTACCTCGGTTCGCTTTTGAGAAGTTCCCCGGTGCTGAAGACACCCTGACCACCCACATGAAGTCCGTGGGCGAGGCCATGGCAATCGGCCGCAACTTCCCCGAGGCGCTCAACAAGGCCCTCCGTTCGCTCGAGGATCCCGGCGCCCCCTTCGACTTCACCACCCCCGTGAGCGGATCGCTGGAAGCCCTCCTAGCCGATGCTGCGCGACCCCATGCCGGGAGGATTCAGGGCGTCATGCAGGCGCTGCGGGCCGGAGCCACGGTGGCACAACTGCACGAGGCCACCCGAATCGACCCATGGTTCTGCGATCAGCTCGCCCAGATCCATGAGTTGGCGGTAGCGGTGGCCGAGGCCCACCACCTGAGTCCTGAGCTGCTATTCAAGGCCAAGCGGATGGGCTTCGCCGACGCCCAGCTAGCCGCCCTCCGATCGACCACAGAGGAGGTCATCCGGGGGATCCGGTGGGCTCTCGATGTGCGCCCGGTGTTCAAGACCGTGGACACCTGCGCTGCCGAGTTTGCCGCCCGTACGCCCTATCACTACTCCTCCTACGACGCCGAGACCGAGGTCGCTTCCCGCACCAAGCCAGCCGTCCTGATTCTGGGGTCCGGCCCGAACCGGATCGGGCAGGGGATCGAGTTTGATTACTCCTGCGTGCACGCTGCCCTGGCGTTGCGCGCGGCGGGCTATGAGGCGATTATGGTCAACTGTAATCCAGAGACGGTGTCGACTGACTACGACACCTCGGATCGGCTCTACTTCGAGCCCCTCACTCTGGAAGACGTGTTGGAGGTCTATCATGCCGAATCCCAGGCTGGACCTGTAGCAGGCGTCATCGTGCAACTGGGCGGGCAGACCCCGCTCAAGCTCGCCCAGGCACTCAAGGACAGCGGCGTACCGATAGTGGGGACCTCCCCGGAGGCCATCAATCTGGCCGAGGAGCGCGGCGCTTTCGGCGATGTTCTGGTGGCGGCCGGGCTACCGGCGCCCAAGTATGGGATGGCGCAATCAGCGCCGCAGGCGGTGGAGATCGCCAACCGGATTGGCTATCCGGTACTGGTCCGGCCCAGCTACGTCCTCGGAGGACGTGGCATGGAAATCGTCTACGATAATGCTTCACTAACCTCCTATATCGATAGGGCCACCCTGATCACGCCGCAACAGCCGGTCCTGGTGGATAGGTTCCTCGACGACGCCATTGAGATCGACGTGGATGCGCTCTACGACGGCGAGGAGCTGTACCTGGGCGGCGTGATGGAGCACATCGAGGAGGCGGGGATTCACTCCGGCGACTCGGCCTGCAGCCTGCCCCCGATTACCCTCGGCGCGGACGTGGTCAGCCGGATCCGGGCGGCGACGCAGGCGATCGCCGCCGGGGTCGGGGTACGCGGTCTGATCAACATTCAGTACGCCTTGCAGAGTGACGTGTTGTACGTCCTGGAAGCCAACCCACGTGCTTCACGAACGGTGCCATTCGTATCCAAGGCCACCGGTACTCAGCTGGCCAAGGCCTGTGCCCGGATAATGCTGGGCGAGTCTATCGCCGCCCTTCGGGCTGCGGGAGTACTCCGCACCACCGGAGACGGCACCACCGATCTGGCCTCGGCTCCGATAGCTGTCAAGGAATCGGTGATGCCCTTCAACAGGTTCCGCACCGCCGATGGTGCCTCCGTTGAGTCACTGCTAGGTCCGGAGATGAAGTCCACTGGTGAGGTAATGGGCCTGGATGCACGGTTCGGTGTGGCCTTCGCCAAGAGCCAAACCGGCAGCTATGGCGGGCTGCCCACGTCGGGGACGGCCTTCATCTCGGTAGCCAACCGGGACAAGCGACATGCGATTTTCCCGGTGAAGCGGCTAGCCGATCTCGGCTTCAAGATCGTGGCCACGGCTGGGACCGCGCAGGTACTGCGCCGGAACGGGATCACTGTCACCGAGCTACGCAAGGCCAATGCCGGTGAGTCTGACGATGGCCGCCGAAGCGTGCTGGATGCGATCCTGGATGGCGACGTCGATCTTATTTTCAACACCCCGCAGGGGGTCGGGGCTGGGGGAGAGCCGCGTCGGGACGGGTGGGCGATTCGCTCCGCAGCCATCCTGCGGGACATTCCCAGCATCACCACGGTGCAGGGTCTGGCAGCGGCTGTGCAGGGCATCGAAGCACTCCAAGCCGGCGATGTGGGAGTGCGGTCCTTGCAATCCTGGAATGCAGCGCTAGCCGCTGAACTTGCCCACGCCGACCAGTGAGCGCCCGGACGGCACTGCTCCGGGAGGGGTATCAGCGAGCGCTACGCCCGCTCCTGTTCGCAGCGCGCGGTGGCGATCCGGAGTCTATCCACGAGGACATTATCCGCTCGCTGGCGGTGTTGAGCAGGGTACCGGGTGCCCGCGCGGCCGTGGCAGCTCTGACCCGTACCCGGCAGGCACCAATCCAGGTGGCGGGCATTCAGTTTCCGGGCCGGGTCGGGCTTGCCGCAGGTATGGACAAGGATGGCCGGGCTGCACTGGCCTGGCAGCACCTCGGGTTCGCCTTCGCCGAACTCGGCACGGTCACCGCGCTCGCCCAACCCGGAAACCCCCGGCCGCGGGTGTTCCGGCTGCCCAGTTCCCAGGGACTTATCAATCGGATGGGCTTCAACAATGCCGGCGCCCTGGCCTTGGCCAACCGGCTCGCGATTGCCGGGGTCTTCCGAGGAAACGGCGCCGCTGGCATCCCCTTGGGGATTTCGCTGGGGAAGTCTAAGAGCGTCGCATTGCACGATGCGGTTATCGACTATCTGGTTTCGCTCCGCGCAGTGGCCCCCCATGCTGACTATGTTGCGGTTAACGTTTCTAGCCCGAACACCCCTGGGCTACGCACATTGCAGGACGGCGGTACGCTCACGGAACTGCTCGGAGAGTTGGTTCGCGAAACGCAGGTTCTGGCCCACGGGACCACCCCGCTGCCGGTGTTGGTGAAGATCGCCCCCGACCTCACCTGGTCACAAATCGATGAAGTTCTCACCGCAGCTACCGATACCGGCGTGGCCGGGATCATCGCGACCAACACCACGCTGACGCGAGACGGGCTAGCCGCCGCCGATAGGGAGCGGGCCGCCGAGGCCGGTGGCCTGTCCGGGGCGCCGTTGAGCGCCCGCGCCCGCGAGGTGGTACGCCGGGTGGCTGCGACCACCGAGTTGCCGGTTATAGGTTCTGGGGGCGTGATGACTGCCGATGATGCGCTGGCGCTCGTGGACGCTGGTGCCAGTCTGGTGCAGCTCTACACTGGTTTTGTCTACGGCGGCCCGGCTGTGATCACCTCCATTGCACACCGGCTCTCGCCAGGGAAGGAGTGACAGTGACCACCTATCGCAAACGGTTGCGAGCCCTCACAGCGGAGCGCGGCAACCTATGCGTGGGGATCGACCCCCACCCCGGCATCCTGGATGCCTGGGAACTGCCATCCACCGCCACTGGACTGGAGCGCTGTGCCCGCGGCGTGGTCGCTGCACTGGGGGACCGGGTAGCGGTGTTCAAGCCGCAATCGGCCTTCTTCGAGGCCCACGGGTCGGCCGGGATCGCCGTCCTGGAGCGGGTGCTCGCCGATATTCGCCAGGCGGGGGCGCTGGCGATAGTCGATGCAAAACGGGGCGACATCGGATCCACGATGGCGGCCTACGCCGAGGCCTACCTATCCGACGGGTCACCCCTGGCAGGGGATGCGGTGACGGTGTCGCCATACCTCGGGGTGGGATCCCTGATGCCTGCATTCGAGTTAGCCGTGACCACCGGCCGGGGCGTCTACGTGCTGGCCCGAACCTCCAATCCGGAAGGCGGCAAGGTGCAGTTAGCCCTCGGCCAGGAGGGCTCGGTGGCCCAGGAGGTGATCGACGAAACGCGCGAAGTTAATTCTCGGATGAGAACTCGTGCCGTAGGCCTTGTGGTGGGAGGGACGCATAGCAAACTTGGATGTGACGTCGCGGACTTCAATGGGTCGATTTTGGTTCCAGGTATAGGTACACAAGGGGGAACAGTGGAAGACCTTCCCAACTTGTTTGGGCCGGCGATCGAAAATGTGCTGCCGATGGTGGGGCGGGCAGTGTTGAAAGCTGGACCAGAACCGGCCGCCATGATCGCGGCAGCGGGCACATACGGCGTTAAGTGATTGATAGTGTGTCTCCACTTGGTCGCCCCGGCAGCCAAGAAACTTAGAATTATCGTTGACCGTTAGATGGAGCAATCGTGTCCATTCCTCAGCTGACCACTGAACAACTACAGGCCGCTCGGGCCGCTGCAACCGAGGCCCGTCGGGCCCGGGCTGATCTGAAGGGCAAAGTACGTACCGGCGCACTTTCCCTGTCCCAGGCCCTTGAGGTGGCCTCCGACGACGAGACCTTGGCTCACATCAAGGTTGTCGATCTGCTCAAGTCGCTGCCTCGGGTGGGGGAGAAGCGCGCGACCGCCGTCATGGAGCGGCTTGACATTGCCGCCAATCGGCGGATCCGCGGGCTGGGCCGACACCAGACAGCGGGCCTCAAGGCTGAGTTCGCGTGACCGGCGGCATCACAGTCATTTCTGGGCCCGCGGGCGTGGGCAAGGGGACTGTGGTGTCAGAGTTGAAGCGGCAGTATCCAGAGGTCTGGGTGTCGGTGTCGGCGACGACCCGGCCCCCCCGGCCCACCGAAGTGGAGGGGGTCCACTATCGGTTCGTGTCGGAGGCTGACTTCGATCAACTGGTTGCCACTGACGGGCTGTTGGAATGGGCGGTCGTCCACGGGAGACATCGCTACGGAACCCCAGCAGCCCCGGTGACTGAGGCAGCAGCAGCTGGCCAGACGGTCATCCTAGAGATCGATCTCGAGGGTGCCCGTCAGGTGCGCCGTCGCGTCGAGGGGGTCTCGTCAGTCTTCCTCGCCCCTCCGGATTGGGACACCTTGGTGACCCGGCTGGGGGGACGCGGGACGGAGACCGACGCTCAGTTGGCCCGACGGCTGGAAACCGCACGGACGGAGCTGGCCGCCGCCGATGAGTTCGACGCCATCGTCGTCAACCGGCATGTCGGGACGACGGTGGCAGAACTGGTAAGCTTATTGGGCTTGTAATCCCAATCCTGTGAGAAGGTCACGTTGAGCACGCATGTTCCTGAGGGGATCACGAACCCTCCGATTGATGAACTCCTAGGCAAGGTCGACTCAAAGTACCGGCTGGTCTTGTTTGCTGCTAAGCGGGCCCGGCAGATCAACGCCTACTACAGCCAGCTAGGCGAAGGCCTGCTGGAGAATGTGGGCCCCCTGGTGGACACATCGGTGCAAGAGAAGCCGCTGACCATCGCGCTACGCGAGATCAATGCCGACCTGCTGGAGTTCGGCGAGATCGATCCAGCAGCCGAGGCTGAGGCCCGCGCCGCCGCTGAAGCCGATCCCGATTTCTCCTTCGACTCCTTCGATCCCAGCGACCTCGCCTGATCGCGGAGTTGCGCGCGTGAGCCGCGTTGTCCTCGGCGTCTCTGGGGGGATCGCCGCCTACAAGGTGGGTGAGGTGGTGCGCCGTCTCCGCGGCGCCGACCACGAGGTAGTCGTCGTCCCGACTGCCAACGCTGTGGAGTTTGTCGGCCGGACCACGTGGGAGGCCCTGTCTGGGCGACCAGTTCTGACGTCTGTCTTCGACTCGGTCGCCGACGTCGCCCATGTGCGCATCGGGCAGTCAGCAGATCTGGTCGTGGTGGCTCCAGCAACCGCTGACCTGCTGGCCCGGGCAGCAGCTGGCCGGGCCGATGATCTGCTGGCGTCACTGCTGTTGACCACGACGGCGCCAGTGCTGATGATCCCGGCGATGCACACCGAGATGTGGCAGCACCCAGCCACTCAGGCCAACGTGGAGACCCTACGCCGTCGCGGCGTCGTGGTGATGGATCCGGCAGACGGTCGGCTGACCGGAGCCGATTCCGGTCCGGGACGACTTCCCGAGCCCGGTGAGATTTGCGAGGTTGCCGACGCTTTGCTGACCTCAGCCGATGCCGTGGCTGCGACCCGGCGGCAGGACTTGTCTGGGCATCATGTCGTGGTCAGCGCCGGGGGCACGCGGGAGCCCTTGGATCCAGTACGTTACCTCGGCAACGCTTCGAGCGGTCGTCAGGGGATCGCACTCGCCCAAGCGGCTCGATTACGCGGTGCCCGGGTGACGTTGGTGCTGGGGCACGCATCCCACCCTGCTCCGGCCGGGGTATCCGTGATCCGGGTCAGCACCACCGGTGACTTGCAGCAGGCTATGCAGGCGGCGGTGGTGGATGCCGATGCAGTTGTGATGGCGGCCGCACCGGCAGATTTCACCCCGGCCACGGCAAGCAATCAGAAACTCTCCAAGCAAGGCAGTGATGCCCTGGAGTTGCAGTTGGTGCAAACGCCAGATGTACTCGCCGGGTTGAGTGCTCACCGACCCCGGCCTCAGGTGATAGTCGGCTTTGCCGCCGAGACCGCTGATTCTGCGGCAGAACTCGAGGCTCGCGGCCAGGCCAAACTGGCCCGCAAGGGCTGCGACCTGCTGGTTTGCAATGATGTGTCCGCTGGCGCCGTCTTTGGCAGTCCCGACAACGAGGTGATCATGCTGGCGGCCATGGGAGTGGTCGGACGGGCTTCCGGCAGCAAGGCCGTGATCGCCCACAAAATCTGGGACGCCGTGCTGGCGTCGGAAAGCGAGCGTTCGTGACCCGGCTGTTCACCTCTGAATCCGTCACCGAGGGGCATCCAGACAAGGTCGCTGACGCGGTCAGCGATGCGGTGCTCGATGCCCTACTGGCCGAGGATGCGGGGGCTCGGGTTGCCGTCGAGACCCTGCTCACCACGGGGACGGTCGTGGTCGCAGGTGAGGTCTCCACAACCGCCTACGCCGATATCGCCGCGATTGCTCGGGATCGGATCGTGGAGCTGGGCTACGACCACGCCGGGGCCTCATTCGACGGCCGGTCGTGCGGAGTCCTGGTCTCCCTGGGGAATCAGAGCCCGGACATCGCCCTGGGTGTGGATACCGCCGAAGAGGTACGCGACGGGGACGCTCAGGATGCCCTGGATCAGCAGGGGGCTGGTGACCAGGGGCTCATGTTCGGGTATGCCTGCAATGAGACACCCACGCTGATGCCGCTGCCTATCGACCTCGCCCATCGTCTGTCCGAACGGCTGGCCGACGTGCGCAAGACCGGAGAACTCGACTGGGTGCTCCCCGATGGCAAGGCTCAGGTCACCATCGAGTACGCCGGTGACCGTCCGGTGCGGGTAGACACTGTGTTGGTTTCGACCCAGCACACCGAGGATGCCTGGCATCGAGGCCAGATCAAGCAGAACGTTGTCGAACACGTCATCGAGCCGGTCCTCGCGCACTATGACCTGGGCACCCGGCCGGAGCACATCTTTGTCAACCCGACCGGTAAGTTCGTGATCGGTGGTCCCATGGGGGACGCCGGGGTCACCGGCCGGAAGATCATCGTGGACACCTACGGGGGAATGGCCCGCCATGGCGGCGGGGCCTTCTCTGGCAAGGACCCATCCAAGGTTGACCGTTCGGCTGCCTATGCGATGCGTTGGGTGGCCAAGAACGTCGTTGCCGCTGGGCTGGCCGACAGGTGTGAGGTTCAGATCGCCTATGCGATCGGGCGAGCCCACCCGGTGGGCTTCTACGTCGAGTGTTTTGGCACTGAGAAGGTGCCGGTGGCCCAGATCGAGGCGGCGGTACAGGAGACCTTCGACTTGCGCCCCGCGGCCCTGATCAGTGAGCTAGATCTGCTGCGGCCGATCTACTCCAAGCTCACCAACTACGGGCACTTCGGACGGGAGTTGCCCGAGATGACCTGGGAGCGCACCGGCAAGGCAGACGCGCTGGCTGCCGCCGTCCGCGGCTGAGGTGAACGTCGGCTTCCCTGTCTAGGATCGCGACCATGGTGGGTCGGGTAGCGAAGGTCGCGGTCGACATCCCGTTGCCGCATCTGGATCGCTTGTTCGATTATCGCATTCAGCCGGATCAATCCGTCGAGCCGGGAATGCGGGTGCGGGTCAGGTTCGCCGGTCGCTTGCGGGATGGCTATGTGTTGGAGGTCGTTGAGGGCGACCTCAAGGAGTTGGCACCCATCGAACGAGTGGTGTCGGCAGAGTCCGTGCTCACTCCGGCGACGGCGCGGCTGATCCGCCGGGTGGCCGATCATTGGGGCGGGACGTTTGCCGATGTGGTCCGGTTGGCGATCCCGCCCCGGCATGCTGCCACCGAGAAGGCCCAACCACCTGAACGGCCGCGTCCACACCCCGGTGAGGTGTCGGGGGTGTGGCAGCCCTTTTCCGGAGCGGAACGATTCCTGATCGGACTTCGCGAAGGGGAGCCGCTGCGCGCGGCGTGGAATCCGGTGCCAGTGTGGGGGGATGCGTGGTTGGCCGGAGTACTCGATGCGGTGGCGGCCACCCTCCACTCCGGGCGGGGGGCCATCGTGGTGGTTCCCGACGGGACCACCCTCCGAGCTATGGACCGGGCCTGCGTCGAACGGTTTGGTGCTGGGAGTTTCGCCACCTTGTCAGCGGAGGCTGGCCCGTCGGTACGGTATCGCAACTTTATCGCGGTCGCCCGCGGTCAGGTGTCGTTGGTCATCGGCACCCGAGCCGCTGTCTATGCCCCAGTCTCCGATCTGGGACTCGTGGCCGTCTGGGATGAGGGCAATGATCTGCTGTCCGAACCGCGGGCACCCTATCCGCATGCCCGCGAGGTGGCCGCACTGCGAGCCTCCCTCGAGTCGTCGGGATTGTTGCTCGCGGGATTCGGTCGTTCTGCTGAGGTCCAGGCTTGGGTCGAGAGATCATGGGTCGTCCCGTTGACGTTGTCCGCGCGTGAGGTGCGCCGATGGGGACCGGCGGTCCGCGTCGCCGCGGATACCGACTGGTCCCTCGACCGAGATCCGCATGCCCGAGCGGCTCGGCTACCCCACGACGTGTTCGAGTCCCTACGCACTGGATTAACCTCCGGGCCGGTGCTGCTGCAGGTACCCCGGGCGGGATATGCACCCCGATTGGCCTGCGAGCAGTGTCGTTGTCTGGCCAGGTGCCCCACGTGCGCGCATCCGGTCCGGGGGGAGTCCGGATCGACAATCGTGTGCCCAACCTGTGGCCCGATATCAGGATGGCGGTGCGCCGCATGTGGGTCGGCCCGGCTACGCGCACCCCGGGTGGGTGTCACCAGGACGGCCGAGGAGCTAGGGCGGGCCTTCCCCCACGCGCGAGTGGTCACCTCCTGGTCTGGTCATCAGGTAAGGGCTATCGATGCCGAGCCGGCTCTGGTTCTGGCCACACCGGGTGCCGAGCCGCGACCGGCGAACGGATACGCGGCCGCAGTCCTGTTGGACACCTCGGTACTGCTCGGGCGAGCAGACCTGCGCGCGGCCGAAGAGGCTCTGCGGCGATGGTTGGGTGTGTGCGCATTGGTACGATCCGCCGACGCCGGGGGCACGGTCATGGTGGTTGGCGAGGCGCAGACCCGGGCCATCCAAGCGCTGGTGCGCCTGGATGTAGCTGGCTTCGCTACTCGAGAGTTAGCCGAACGAGCCGAGACTCACTTTCCTCCTGCGGCCACCCTGGTCACCGTGGATGGCCCACTTGATGCCCTGGCCGACTTCGCCCGGAGTGCCGATCAGATTCCCACCCTGGAGAGTTTTGGCCCGAGCCCTCTCGGCGAGCAGCTGGCCCGGCTGACCTTGCGCGTGACGACCGCGCATGGTCCCGCTTTGGTACAGGCTCTCAAGGAGGAGATGGCTGGGCGGTCATCCCGTAAGTCCCCCGGACCCCTTCGGCTCCGAGTGGATCCGCTGACGCTTTAGGGATGCGCTGATTGATGCTGTTCTGTGCGAGGACGTGCCGGGCGGGATGAACCGCGACCCCGCATGTGGTGGGTGTACTGGAGGTCCATCGCCAGATGTGGGGGACGTGGTTCGCCCGATCCGGTGCGCCGCAGCCAGGGCATGATTGA
>JBKEBU010000133.1:0-6956 GCA_047973325.1 Propioniciclava sp.
TCAATCATGCCCTGGCTGCGGCGCACCGGATCGGGCGAACCACGTCCCCCACATCTGGCGATGGACCTCCAGTACACCCACCACATGCGGGGTCGCGGTTCATCCCGCCCGGCACGTCCTCACACAGGACAGTATTAATCAGCGCATCCCAAGAGCAGGGGGCGATCAGGTCATGAGTACGACACATAGACCCACGAGAGTACCGAGTGAGGCAACTATGATCGGCCAGGACCCACGGGCTGAGCACATCACTCTGGGTCGCGAAGACAGAGACTAGCTTCGACGGGCTAGTTGTCGCTCCAGTGCATCAATCAGCGGCACCTGGCCGGCAGTGAGTTTGCGCCGCGCCGCGGGCAATGCGAACCAATCGGCCCGGTCAACCTCAGGGTAGGTACGTATGCGACCAGAGTGGCGGGGCCACTCAACCTCGAAGGTGTTCGAGGAGACAAACCGCAGGCTGCCCGGCGCTTCGACAGCGAAGCCCCAGACCCGCTTGCCCGAACTGAGCCGCACCTGCCCCAGATCCAGCAGGTCGCCGGACGGTGGCCGCACCCCCACCTCTTCGAAAAACTCCCGCCGGGCCGCATCCTCTGGAGCTTCCTCGCCGGGTTGGTACATCCCTTTCGCCAGCGACCAGCCACCCAGATCACGGTGGCCCCAGTACGGACCACCCATGTGCACGATAAAGACGCTGAGGTTGCCATTCTCACGGTGGTACGGGAGCAGCCCGGCGCTGTGTAATGGCATGCGGTCCATCGTGCTGGATCAGCGGGCTGAACCTTCACTCGACACCCCAGGCATCTCAGCCTCTGGCCAATCGTGGGCACCCGACCACAGCATTGGCTGCCATAGGGCCACTACCGAGGCTTCGCCTCTGACCGCCGAGTCTGGGCTCAGCGTGTGTACCCTCGCTGCAGTTCGGTGGGTCGATGGTCTCGTTCTACCGGCCCAGGAACAACGAAGACGAAGCGACCCCGACCGGCGGTAGCACCTAGATGGCGGCAATGGCGGCGATACGGGCCAGAACCTCGGGCACGATCCGGGTGAGATTGCGACCGATCACCCGATTCCAGATCCGAGCCATCGGACCGGAAAACACCACCCGGTGGGTCAGCATCCAGGCTCCGTCTGGACCGGACTCAGACCGGTTGAGAAACCTCTCGATGGTGATCCGCCCCAGGAGCAGCTTGGCCTCAATCTCGAAGTGCCCGGCCATCCGATTCACCTCCACGATGCGGAAGGACGCGCGCGGACCGCGTCGGGGCTTCATCCATCCGACTGCACCCTGTGCCACCGGGCCGTTCAGCTGGGCACGCACAATGGTCGGGGTATCGGCTGGCCACTTTTCAATATTCGTCCACCGTTCCCAGACCACTTGGGGGTCGACCACTGCGGTCATGGTGTGCTCGTAGGTGATCACCTCAGAACCCTCCCCGCCGGATAGCTCCTACTGCGCGTCACGGAGCTGGTCATAGAGTGAGAGCGGCGCATCGATAACCTTGCCGGGGTTGAAGTTCTTGCCCGGGTCGGTCGCATCGAAAAGGCTGCGCAGCACGGCCACCCCTTCCGACGAGACGGCCTGTTCCATCCACGGCGCATGCTCCATGCCCACCCCATGGTGGTGCGACAGGGTACCGCCGGTATCGATGAAGGCCTGCTGAACCGCCGTCTTGACGGTGGCATACTCCCGATCAGGATCCTCCCCCACCGGAACCGCGAAGGTGAAGTAGAGGCAAGCCCCCATGTGATAGCTGTGCGAAAGGTGGCACATGATGAAGCCGCGCTTGTCGAGGCTTGAGAAGGCCCCCTCGGCGGCGGCGTATACCGCGCGATGGATGTCGTTGATCCGGGACCAGGGGGCTGCGGTCTCCGACACATCCCCCATCACATTCTGCTCCAGCAGGAAGTCCCGCAAGTACGGGGTGTCAAACTTCTTCTGGTCATAGAGGGCACCCGGGCCGGTGCCGAGCACCAGCGCGCCATTGGCCTTGGCGATTTTCTCGACAGCCTTGCGGCGCCGGGCCACGTCCTCGGCAGTGCCCTCGAAACAGACATAGCTGATGCACATCGCGTCGGTGTCCCAGCCCCGGCGGCGCATAAACGCCCACAGTGCCGCCTGACCTCGGGCAGAGACCTTCTTCTTGAGGGTGAGCGCCTCCTTCTGGGTGGACAACGAGAAGGCCGTCTCGTTGGCATCGGAGATCCGCACGAACGAGGTCGGAATCTCCTCAGACGCGATCGTCCGGATCGCGGTGACGGCCTGGTTCCAGGTTGGGTACATGTAGGCGATGACCGTCCGAGTAGGCGCGACCTTGTGCACCTGCACCCACAGATCGGTAATCACCCCGAGGCGCCCTTCGGAGCCGACCACCATCTCCCGCAATGACGGTCCAGTCGACTCGTGGGGAAACGGCTTGAGGGTCACCACACCCTGCGGCCGGACCATGGTCACCCCACGCACGATGTCTGAGATATCGCCGTACTTGTCAGACTGCATGCCACTGGATCGGGTCGCCGCCCAGCCGCCCACGGTTGAGTGGGTGAACGAATCGGGGAAATGGCCCAGGGTCCAGCCCCGGTCGTTGAGTGCCTCCTCCAGCGCAGGCCCTTGAGTGCCCGCACCCACGTGGGCCAGGCCGGATTCAGCATCCATCTCGATGATCCCGGCCAGCAATCCGGTGTCCAGGGAGATTATCGGCCGGGTCTCGGCAGGATCTAGTTGCAGCGATCGGGAGATATTAGTGCCGCCGCCGTAAGGGACCACCACCGCATCTACCTCGACGGCGAGCGCCACGATCGCCTGTACCTCCGCGGCGTCCCGGGGATAGACGACGACCTCGGGAAGCCGGCCGAAATCACAGCGCGATACGTGGAGCAGTTCGGTCACGCTGGAGCCGTGGCCATGCACCACCCGTTCCAGCGCATCCGTGGTGACCCGCTCCGCATCGAGCACTGTTACCAGGGCCGCGCGAAGGTCGTCCGACAGCGTCGGTTCGGTCACCCTGCTCGGATCGAACTCGATGGTGTCCTGCTGCCGCGGCCGGAGGTTGATTCCCAGCCGCGACCGCACAAACGGAGCAAAGGCTGGCTTGTTGGCGTAGTTGAAGAAGACCCCTTCTTCCCCCCAGCCCCACCACTTCATGTGCTTGACCGATGTCACCATCATCCTCCTTGGAGCTTGCCTCGCGCCGCACGGCTCCCAGCCCCGTGGGTACGCCGGAAGGCTACCGCACGGCCCCCGACCGGGGTGGCAGGCTTCCCGCGCGGCTGATACGGCCTTCCAGGCTTAGCGTAATGGTGTTTCACAGCCGCTTCGTCAAGTACGCTACGGATGCCGACCGGACGCATGTAGAGCGTCCCCGCCGAAAGGAAGCGCCCGTGACTTCAAGTTCTCGCGTCCTCCTCACCGGCGCGACCGGTTTCCTCGGCCAGGCGGTACTCGAGCGGCTGCTGACTTCCACCGACGCGCACATCACCGTCATCGTCCGGCCCAAGGGAACCCAGAGTGGCCGAAAACGGCTCGACAGGTTAATGCGCAAGCCCGTCTTCGGCCCCTGGCGGGAGGCCACCGCCGATCCGGCCGCGGTCTGGGCCGAAAGAACCACCGTCATCGATGGCGACCTCGCCACCCTGACGGAAGTGGAGGGCCATTTCGATGTGGTGATCCACTCCGCCTCGAGTGTCTCGTTCGATGCCCCCATAGATGAGTCCTTTGCCAACAATGTGGGCGGCCCAGAAGCCCTGTACGCCGCGTTGCGGGCCTCCGGTCAAGACCCCCACGTGATCCACGTGTCCACCTGTTATGTGGGCGGGATCGCCAAGGGACTTCGTCCGGAAGGCCCGGTCGAGCACACAGTCGACTGGCGCGCGGAGCTGGCCGATTCCCGTCTGGCCCGGGCGGAGGCCGAGGCTGCCTCCCGGACTCCGGGACAGCTTCAGGAGTTCATCGATGCTGCCAGCAAGGAGCATGGCAAGCAGGGCCCGAAGTCCGTGGCCAAGGCCTCCGAGGCAGCCCGGAACGCCTGGATCACGAAGCGGCTGGTGGAGCGCGGTCGCACCCGCGCCCGCTCGGTGGGCTGGACCGACGTCTACACCTTCTCCAAGGCGCTAGGGGAACGGGTCGCCGAGCAGGAATGGGCCGGGGCTGGGCATCGGCTGTCCATCGTGCGTCCATCGATCATCGAATCGGCTTTGCGCCACCCCTTCCCGGGCTGGATCGACGGATTCAAGGTCGCTGATCCGTTGATAATGGCCTATGCCAAGGGACAGTTGCCCGAGTTTCCTGGGCTACCGGATTCGATCCTCGACGTCATCCCGGTCGACTATGTTGTCAATGTAATTCTGGCGCTGGTGAACCAGGGCCACCGCAGCGCAGCCGGTGAAACTGACTACTACCAGGTTTGTTCGGGCGCCTCCAATCCGCTCCCCTTCCACCGGATGTACTCCGAAGTGCGAGCCTATTTTTTACGGAATCCGCTCGAGGATGACCAGGGCCTGCCAATAAAAGTGCCCCTGTGGCAGTTCCCGGCCAACAACGCTGCTGAACGCAGTCTCCGGGTGAAGGAACGGCTCTCGGCGGTGGGTTCACGCTTGTCGGACCTGCTCCCGGCCACCGCGAAAACCCGGGAGTGGACCAAGTCTCTGCATCGGATGAAATCCGGCCTGGGTTCACTGCGCGGCTATGTAGACCTGTACCAGAGCTACACCCGGACCGAAATGCTCTTCGACGATCAGGCCACCCGAGCACTGGCCAGCGCACAACCGGCCGGCACGCCGACCGATGAGACCTTCGATGTTCGCGATATCGATTGGACGCACTACTGGCAGAATGTCCACCTGCCGGCCATGACCGGCCTGGCCAAGGTTTATGCTCGCGCCAAGTCAGCCCAGCGGCAGGCCCGGAGCACCACCAAGCGGATGGAGCCCAGCACCGATGTGGTGGCCGTCTTCGACCTTGAGGGGACCCTGCTGCGCTCCTCGCTGGTGTCGCAGTACTTGTCCGTGCAAAGCCGGTTGCGCCCAGTTTCGTGGTGGACCCGCGACGTGCTGGATCTCGCCAGGAATGCGCCCATGTATCTGCAGGCCGAACGCCGGGACCGCGGAGAGTTCGTCCGCGCCTTCAGCCGGCAGTGGACCGGCACCGATATCGCCGAACTGGAGCGGATAGTGCGCGGCGAATGGGGGGCTCGGCTGCTGGCCTCGGTGCGTCCGGGTGCGCTCGCCCGGCTGGCCGAGCACCGGGCTGCCGGGCATCGCACAGTCCTGGTCACCGGATCCCTAGAGATTTTCACCCGCCCGCTGGCCGGGCTTTTCGACGACGTCGTGGCCTCACACATGGAGATTTCCGAAGGAACTCTGTCTGGCTACTTGGCGACCCCACCCCTGGTCGACGAGGCCCGCGCTCAATGGCTCACCGGGTACGCCGCCCGCAACGGCCTCGACCTGTCCCGCTCCTACGGGTACGGCGATTCAGTCTCCGATGCCTCCTGGCTGCTCTTGCTCGGCCATCCGGTGACTGTCAATCCCGACCTGCCCCTCTACCGTCTCGCCAGCAAGCAGTATTGGCCGATCGAGGATTGGTCACGCGCCCACTAGCTTCCATCCCGAAGGAGTGTTGATGGACCCGGCACCGGTTCCGGACGTGCTGGTCGAGGCGGCCCTCGCAGCCGCGTCCAGCTCCGACAGGCAGGTGCGAGACATCCCGGTCGCCGAAATCGCCCGGCGCGCAGGCATGTCCCGGGCCACCATGCTGCGCCGTTTGGGCGGAACCCGGGGGCCGCTCGATGAGGCCGTCCGGGCGCGGGGTGTGGATCCCGGGGGGCGCTCGGTGCGCGAACGCGGGATCGAAGCTGCCGCCATGGTTATCAGCGAGCTGGGGCTGGCAGCCACCACCATGGAGGCCATCGCCACCCGGGCCGGCTGCTCCGTCGACAGCCTGTATGCGGCTTTCGGAGCCCGGGATGAGCTCTTGTCCGCCGCATTTGCCCACTACACGCCCATCGGGCTGGTGACCGAAGCGCTGTTCGAGCATCCAGACGATCTGCTCGGCAGCGTGGAGCAGCTATATCAGCGGCTGGCCGGTCTGCTCCTAGCCGAGCCGCGGCTGGCCCCCGCCATGGTCGCCGAAGTCCTCGCCCGATCCAATGGTCCGACCATCGCGGCCATGGCCGAGTCCATCGCACCGCAGATGTATGCCGGCGTCGGCCAGTGGCTCCAGGATCTGATGGATGCGGGCCGAATTCGGGAGATGCCGTTGCTGGCCCTGTTCCATCAGTTGGTCGCCCCCCTCACCTTCAACCTGCTGATCCGGCCGGCTATTTCACGTGGGACAGCCTTCCAGCAGCCGGAGGTGGAGGCGACGATCCGGCTCTTCGCAGAAGCCTTCGTCCGGGCGGTTGCCCGGGACCCGGCGGCCGAACTCCACCGCTGAACCTGGTCAGCTCGGAGAATATCTCTCGCAACACCCATCCCAGCGCAAGGACACGAGCCCTTGCTTCAAAAAAAGGGGAGGCACTAGGCTTTAACAGCTCTGCGGATTCTGGGTGGGGGTAGCTCGCGTGGCGTGGCGCTGTGGGGTGGGCCGAGGCCCCGAGGAGCGGTCGCGACCAAGCGAACCCTTCTTGTCCGGAGGCCCCGACCCGTGTCTGACCCTACGGGGTGCGCCGCGCCATGCGCATCCGACTCGTCGTACTGTGTCCGCTGCGATCTGCTCGTCGGCTTGCGGCGTGACGATGGCCTGCTGGTGATCGATGCCGAGTCGCCTCCGGGTCCAGTCGGGTGCCCGGGGTGCGGGGTGATCGCGGAGTCGGCGGGACGGAAGTCCCTCACCCTCACAGACGCGCCGATGGGCGTGGTCCCGGTGCGACCGACCGGGCCAGCACGGGCTTCAGCTCGCGCCGGCGGGCGGCCGCGCGGGCATGCCGGTCGCAGTCGTGTCGAAGGGGACCCCGTTCTGC
>JBKEBU010000167.1:0-10014 GCA_047973325.1 Propioniciclava sp.
GGTGCCCGCTCCGGAGAGCGGGCGAAGTTGTGCCTCCTGTCACACCCGCTCCCGCTAAGCCGAAGCCTCAATTGGTGCCCGCTCCGGAGAGCGGGCGAAGCGTGTGCAAGCCGTCCCGGCGCTCGCTGGCACTGATGTGGCCTCAATTGGTGCCCGCTCCGGAGAGCGGGCGAAGCTGGTGCGAGAAACATCACCCAGCACGGGTTGATGTGGCCTCAATTGGTGCCCGCTCCGGAGAGCGGGCGAAGCTGACGCATCTGCGGGTAGCCCTGGCAGCTCGCCCCGCCTCAATTGGTGCCCGCTCCGGAGAGCGGGCGAAGAGCTCGCAAATTCTGGGGGCTCTGACCTGCGATGATACAGGCTTTCGCGAGCGGTCGGGTATCCAACCATCAGGGACTCGCCTCGATTCAGTTGTCAAGGTACAAAAACCGGCACCAGCGCAACGATGCGAGCGGCCCTAGCACTTGCCGAGCAACCCGAGCGCTCGCTAGATCACAACAGGTCCAACAGTTGGAATCATTGGCTTCACACCTAGGAATTGAAAACTCGACCTACCCCGTTCATCTGGAAGGCCCACATTGATGATAGCCACCGAGTCGGCGGAATGATCCAGGACCTCGGCGAGTCGCATCTTTAGTTCTGAAAGTTCAACTCCGTCGAGGTCTGCGACAAACACCGAGTACTGCATCGCCCAGCCAAACTCCTTGGCCATCCGATGCACCAATCTCAGACGCCGCGGGTCGCGAATATCGTAGGCGAGCAAGAATCGGTGGCGATTCCTCATCGAGCACTCACCGAGTCACCATCGCGGTGTATCCATCCACCTCGCGCATGAGATGGGCCGCCAGAAGCCGTGACTGAACCTCGAGGGCGCGACGGTAGGTGATCTTGTAACCAAACGTAGGATGGGTCACCTCGCTATTCAAACGCCTCTCATAGGCCCGGATCACAGCTCGGCGACCGCGGCTGTTCAAGGCAACGCCGAGGTGACGAATCGTAAAGTCACTGCGCCTGATCTCACCATTGTTGATGAGAGTAATCACCGTAGAGTCGGCCACCAATGGACGGAACTCTTCTGCCACGTCAAGGGCCATCGCAGGTCGTCCAAATCGGGGCTTGTGGTAGACACCCAGGTACGGATCCAGCCCCACCCCCAGCACGGTCGCAGTGAGATCCTTCACCAGTAACCCATAGACGAACGACAGCAGAGCATTTGTCGGGTCAAGCGGTGGTCTGCGGCTACGTTTACTGAAATCGAAACCGAGATCTGCACGTAGCATCGCCGAAAATTGTCCGAAATACGAACGAGCAGCGGCACCCTCAAAACCGAGCAGGGATTCGACACTCTCAGCGGTTGCCGCCCTCCCCGCCAACAGCTTCAAGTCATGGATGGCGCTATCCGGGCGTGGCTTGGCGTTGCGCATGAGCAACGTCCGCGCATTCTTAATCTTGCCGACGACCATCTCCCGCGCAATGGGCAACCCTGCCTGGTACGCAATTGCCGCTTGTCGACGGCGCAGCTCGACATTCTTCCCAGGCAACCCCTCAGCCACGCCTGAGAACCAACCACCATAGGAAAACCACATCACCGGGATCTCGCGCCGAAAGAACGTCCGCAACGCTTGCGCGCTGATCTGAGCATTACCGAGAAGGTTGATCTGCGATACGTCAATCAACCGTGCTTCAGCAACAACGTCGTCTCCCTTCGTGACCTTAACCCTCCCATCACGAACCCCAACCCTGGCCCCTTGTTCGGTGACGTACATGGGTTGGGTGGCCTCATCGCGTGGCATCAGTCGACGCGGTGGGCGAGACGTTCGGTCCTCGAGCGCATTCAGCTCATCCGGTAGACATATCCCCACCAATGAGCAACGGGGACACTTCGAACTATCCACGAGTGGAGGCGGGGGCGTAGGTTGAGCGGCAACCGTGCGCAACTCTTCGAGCACGCGCAGGGTTCCCGCTACCAGATCCTCGTCGAACTCCACCATCCTACGTTCACGGGTCTCAGCAAAGTAGATCTCGCCGCGACTACACCGATAGCCGTTGTCACGCAGCATGATTGCCTGCACACAGAGCTGCACCATCTCCGGGCCCCAGGCCGGGGCATGGGTCGGCGGTGAGCCCTTCTTGGTATCAACAGGCACCACCTCGTCACCATCGGTTTCCAGAACATCGATGACCCCGATTAAGCCACGTCGTTCCGACGACAACTTGACCGACGTCGCCCGGCGCGGACCATCAGACCACTCCGGGGCAGCAACATTGCCCTGCACTCGATCAACTGCTCGATGTTGCCAATCCCCCTCCGCGGTATCAGCATTCGCGGCAAACAGCGACTCAACCCATTCGAGGTAGAACAAGCGCGGGCAATAGACAAACTCATTGACCATCCGCGCTGGCACCAAATCTGGAATATCCCCGTTCATCGCTACTCCGGTCTAAATAGTCCCAGTCCAAAGTGGCTAAGTTGACCAAGGGAAATCGGGCCTCGGACCGCAGACTCGAACCGAAGCCGAAGCCCCCAGGCCGGGCGCCCACGATCCAGGCTCTCCCGGCCCGGCCGATAGCGCCGGAACTGCAACCACGAACCATCGACCCGCTCAATACCAGAGATGCCCGGCAATCCTCGATGCCTGGCCTCCCGCTGGATATCTGCCAGCAATTGTTCTTCCAGGCCACCGTTCTTGTGTCGGCGAACTGGTGCATAGGGGGTCACCGAGAGCCAGGTATCCGAGGGTCCACACAGCTCGGGAGCCACGGAATTGATATCGCCGCTATCCACCAACAGCGTCTCTAGCCGGGTCGGACCCTTGAGGTGGTGGGATGAGAGCCGACGAAGCTGAGCTAGCACGTCAACCTCATCGGGTTGGAGTCCGCCCGGTGCCCACACCACCACCGATTCAATCCGGCGGCCCTGAAGGTCGATCTCAGGAACGGACAGATAATGCGCATGCTGGTGACCCGTGGTTAGCCGCTCGCCCACACCGCTTCGACCAGTCAACGCTAACGACTGCGGGCCCAGGTGCTTAGCCGACAGTCGGACACCTGCCCGATGCATCACCTCACCCACAGACAAGGCCTCGTATCGACTCGGCCGAACAGTGCCACCAATCGCGAATCGCACCGCGGTAACCGGCTTTGAGGGCGTCTGCTGTAGGCGCGCTGTCGGTCGGACAACCGGAGGGGTGGCATAGAGCACGCTCTGGGTGTGTTCAGGGAGCAACCGACGCTTCTTGCGGATCTCGGTCGGACTTGCCGTCAGCGACGACATGGCTGCCTGACTACTCGGGGTCAGTGTGGCAGCCCCTGTTGCAGCACCTGGTCGAGACTGGGCAAGCGAGGGTGGGATCGAATCCACGACCGCCATCTCCACCAGGCTCTCGGCCCGACCGAGATAGCGGACCCCACCAGCCAAGATCTCGAGCACCTCACGCTGGGCGTCGGTCACCTCTGTCGGCCAGTCGACAAACACGGTCGAGCCGGGCGCGAGCACAACGAACGGATCGAGGATCTTGTCGGTGTCAGTCTTAACACCGTCGAGGTGTGCGTAACCCGGCATATAGTGGCGCGAGTGGGCCTCGGTGTGAGGTGGCAGATGGAACGTCGGCTCGCAGCACAGCTTTCCCAGAACAGATTCGACATTCTCAGCGGGCAGCTGCGGTGCATGAATCTTCCACGCGGAGTACAGGGCACGCAGCAGCCGCCACGGCGACGGCGGCCATTCCGGAACGCCCTCGTTATTCGCCCGGCTCCACGGATTCGCATGGTAGCGACCCCACGGGAACGAGATCGCTAGCACCACGCTCACTTGGATTTCTTTCCGCCGCCGTTCCAAACGGCATCCAGCACCGCCGACCCTTCCCGTTCCGAGGCAGTTGCCGCGATCCCCTCACGAATCGCTGCCGCAAGGACATCCGCAGACGGTAGTTCGTTGCCAGCCTTGTCGGTATGGGCGGCAGAGACGGGAAGGAAATCGCAGGCTGTCCGTAGCCGCAAACCGCCATCGAGCAACGTGCGGATCTCCCAGCGGGCAATATTGGTGAGCAGTTCGGTGGCTTCATCACTGAGCCCATAGGACCGAATCTGCGCCAAGTCAATCGAGAAGTAGGCGTGGATCTGCTCTGCAGTCCATTCTGTCCGAGCGAACGGCACCGATCCGTAGCCTTCCGACGATCCCCCTTTGCCGTCTTCAATCGCATGACGCACCGCATCCCGCTTCACTCCCCCGCTTTCGGCCCGTTGCACTCCGTTGGCTTCCACAAACGAGGTCACCGCACGGGCAATCTTGGGTTGCCCCGGCCACTTTCCGTCGGCAAAAAATACCCCATGTAGGAGCACAAACGGGTCCAGCTGGAATAGAGCACGAGCAATTGCCCGGTGGTCGAGAGGAAAGTCCTGCCGTAGCTGCAGACGCCGAGTAATCACATCCATCATCGACTCCCCCGCAACCGTGGAGTCCTTCACGAACGCGGAAGCGAGACGATGAGCCTCCGTGCGGCTCGAGGTCAAATAGTCGCCAGCATCGTTGATGACCCGCACATAGCCAAGCCCCTCAAATAGGTCTACCTGCTGTTGCGTCCCGCTGTCCCAAGCCGTCCCCTCCAGCCGGTTGGCCATGGACTGTGCAGACTCCACCAGGAGGCAGTGGTCTCGATCAGATACGGTTCCATCCGAGCTTGGAACGTAGTAGTCGGCTGCACCTAGATCAGGGAACCCGGTCGGTTGAAATCGGCTTCCCAAGGTTGGCTCGAGGCGCACATCGAGCAAGATGCGGTTGAGTGTCGTGGTCATGTTTCCTCCAAGGTTGTTGTTCGGTTGATGTCAGAAAGGATTGATTGATGCATCGCTCCTATGCGCCCAATGGCGCCTCGTCAGAGCGCTCGGTCACTCGATCTGCCAGCCGGTCTATCGCTCGGTCACTGATCGGCGTCAGAAGGGCAATCGCGTAGGGCGTGTCCTGGCCTGGGTTGACTTGTTCACGCCGCAACCGGGGCCGCATCCCAGCGATTCGGAGCGTACGCAGAGCCTCTTCGACAGCAGGCCTCAGGCGTCCAGCAGCGACTGCCCGGGCCATGCTCTGGCTCGCAACAACCGGACGATCCGTAAGTCTCTTGCCACACGGCCGGTGAGCAAAACACACCTTGACAGCGGCAAGCCACGAGGGCACTCGCCACAACGGCGAGGGCTGTCGCCGGGCCTCCACGTCGATCATCGCTGATTCATCGGCCTCACCATCGAGAGGCCCGAGATGCTCGCTGTCCGCCTCTGGCGGCCGCACTGGCCGCGGCGTCGTGTTGGTATGGGCGTACCAACGCCAATCCAGCAACATTAATGCTGCTAAGAGGCGTTCGACTCGAGGTAGATCCAGCTCACCGGAGCACAGCCGTGTGAAGGCTTCGGGTGAGCACCAGTGAGCTTGCACCTCTCCACCCCAAGTATTGCCGGGGTCGTCCACGTCAAAGCGGTTGACGCGGCCACGCCGGGCAGCTTCCATCGCCCACCAGGCCAGCACATCACCCAACACCTCATTGAACGGTCGCCGTCCAAACCCATCCACGGGCGCGGGGTCACCGTCCCACGTAGGCACCACGGCTTGACGGATGAGCCCCGATGCCTGCTCTGGAATCCGCCAAGATGCCAAAGCAACTGCCACCTCGAACTCATCGCTATCATCGCGCAGAACCGGGAGCCACGCTGCGGCGCGCAGTCCCCACGGAGAGCGACCCACGGCCTCACGAGTCGACGTGCTACGCAACGCTGCAGACTGTAGTTGTTGCACCACATTGAGCACCCGAAGCAACGGGCCAGCGGATTCGTGATCTGGAACCTGCGCGACGTCAAGCATCGCCTCCCGGCATTGCTGCACAAGACCCTCAACAGAGCCCGGCAAGTGATCTCCGCGGAACCGATCCACCCATCCCTCGATGTCCCCCAGCAAGGACACGGTGAGATTGGTCGAGGTGCGAACTCGGGCGACCGGCACAGCAAAAGTCGCCAGCCCGTTGCGTTCAACGAACGCGTACCGGACGAACTCGTCAATGCCGCGATCAACTCCGAGAGTTGCCAGCGACATGGCCGCTTCAATGCCTGACCGGGCCTGCCGTCCGCGATACTCCAACCGGCCTTCCCGGAGAAATTGGGAGACCTCTCTCCACCCCGCGCGATGGCGCCATACCGGTGCCCAGAACTCGCCTCGCGAACTCTCGGTCGCCGATGAGGCGAATCCGACCTGGGTGGATCGAACGGTAAACGGAATCGAGCTGGTATCGGATGAGGCACCAAAGCGGCGTGCTACTCCGCTGGTGAAGGCCACCGCCCCTTCAAGGGAGAGTACGAAGTCCCATGGGTTGATAAGCGCATCAGCTTTGCCAGACGGCGCGCTACGAGGACCACCTGATGCGCCCGGGTCGAATTGACCTGGGGTTTCCTTGATCAACGACCCCTCCCGGGTGCCGAACAATGCATCAGATGCCAGCTGTCGCACACTGTCCGGCTTGAGTGCTTTGGGATGAACCCCGAGAAGATCAATCACCCGTTGCATCAACCCGCTGCTGAAGTCCAATCTCCCGTCATTGCCACCCGTGCCGAGCAGTGGTGGAAAGGAGCGAGAACTACTGGTGAAGACAACAGCAGCATCGAGCCAACCCAGCGCCCGGTCGGGGAGTTCGTTGCGCATGAGCATCACACGCTCTTCCTTGCCCAACTCCTCCCAATCAGCTCGAGCTGTGACGCTCCTGGCAGCGGCGATCGCAGATCGGAAGTCCGCTAGTCGGGGGTCGTCGCTGGATTCGATAGCCTGCACCGCCTTGGCCGCCGTATCCAGCTTGGTACCGAAGCCAGACCCTTTGTTCCACGGGTTCACGATCGGGGTTGGTGAATAGCCAGAGACAAAGAAATCCAGCACCCCCTCACGATCTAGGGTGGTCTCGATCCACGCACACGACCCAAACCCGATCTGAACACTCGGGTCAGCCTGTTCATGAAGCAACCTAGCAACACCGAGGGCCTTGAGATAACTGGATAGTGGCTCGACGCCGCAGCCACCCAATTCAATCCGGTGCCGGGGAGCGGTCATTTTGCAACCTCCATTCCGATGGAATCGATTCTGGTGGGCGTGGGCGTGGCACTAGCAAGGAAGTCGGCCAGGCGCACCAGTGCCTCCAACAGAGCCAACTTGAACGGGCCCAGCTCATCTCGATGTAGCACCCCGAGAACACCCTCATTCCAGCTGCGGGAATCCTCCTGGCCGCCCAGGCGCTGGGACCCAAGATCGACCACCAGGCTTGGAAGATCGCGGCCTTGCAACGAGAACCCGTCAACCTGATCGCCTTCGTGCACTCCGTTGCTCTTAGCCACGCCGAACTCGGTGCGGTCTGCCTGATGGCCCCGCAGCGACAACCGCACCTTGCCATGGTGGGCAGCTACCAGGTACGAGATGAGATCGGGATCATCGATGAATATCTGGGCACTCTCCTGGTTAGCGGCGATGTGGCGCACCCACAACGCACTGACCAATTCATGCCGGAATCCTTGACGTGAATATCGCATCCGAGCTCTGGGGACGCCCGTTTTAGCGAACAACATCCCGTCTGGAACCGTGACGCCTGCCGTATCGGCGATCTGTCGGACCGCAGTCTGGAAGACGTCATGGGCTTTGCCCACATCGTGCAAAGCAGCAGCCTGAATCACAGCTGCTGCATGGTCGGGCGGCACTGGTGCCGACATGCGCTCCAACAGATCCGTTGCTTCCCGCTGGGCATCCTGCAAGTGGTTCGACAGAGTGGTCCACGTGTCCAGTGAACTCAACGCATCCTCATCGGTTTCATCAGCCAAGCTACGTTGTACAGACTGATCTGAGCCTGAGTCCGGACCTTCGGGAGGGCCGACAACCTCCTTGGACTTAGGCGCCCAGCCGAGCTCGGACGTATACCCACCGAGCAGGGCATCAACAAGCACCACTGCGCCTGGTCGAAGGTCGCCCCGATCGCACTGGCGCCAGGTTCGATCTTCTACGCTCCAGATCTTGACTCCCTTGCGTCGCCCACTGTCCAATTTGCGCCACCAGTCACGAAACTGGGCGACTGGGACAGGGCACCGTTCTTCACGTGCGGGGGTCGACTCGTCGGAGCCATCGTCAGGTTTGATCACGCCTGATCGCCACGCCACGGCAAGATCGGAGTCGTCCGAGTCACCTCGAATGAACCGGGCCACATCGATGTCATTGCCGCTGAGATCAGGTGAGGTATCAAACAGTTCCATCAAGTCACGCCGACGCAGCACTTGATGAATAGGATCCAGCTCAGGGACGGCCAATTCAGCCAAGCCTCGTGAGGTGACCGCTTCGCCCTCTAAAGACTGCAGCGCCTGGGAGCTTGCCTGCAGGTCGCTGACCTCATAGGGGGGCGCCGAACGATCGGCCAGGCCAACCCACCACCACTGTGCACGTTCGCTGCCAGGGTCATCGAATTCACCGGCACGGTTGCAGCGACCAGCACGTTGCACCAAGGACGACCAGGGCGCTACCTCGGTTGTCAGCACCGCAGCGGAGATGTCAACCCCTGCCTCAACAACCTGCGTACTGATGACGATACGGCCACCTTCGACACCGTCCGGGCTACTGGTGACCCTACTGACAATCTTCTGACGATCACCTGGCCGGAACCGGGAATGCAGCAGCTCGACATCGGCCTGCGGCTGAAGCTTCTTGACTGCCCGGTAGGTATCGATGGCTCGATCGACGGTATTGCTGATACTGAGCGACAAGGTACCGGGCCGGTGATGGTCAACCACATGCTGCGCAAGCTCGAGCGCCTGCTTCTTTGGGTCTGAAATCGAAAGTTGGCGAACCGTCTTGCTAGCTTGGAATCGGCGCAGAACACGCTCACTGTCGAGATCGTCGGCCTGGAGCAGAATCTCGCTGGCCGGAGCAACGGCATCGACCGTATTGAGGCGACGACGATTCATGGTTGCTGACATGTAGGTCGAATGGGTGGGCAGATAGGTTCCAAGCTGGTCTCGGAATGCCTGTAACTGCCGCGCGGTACTGAGGCCGGGCCCAAGAAGCTGCACCTCATCGAAAATGAACTGCGTGTCGTTATTCAGGATGGCAAAGTCAATGGGCCACATGCCCCGCGACGAACCGTACCCGCGCATGAGACATCGAGACAGCACCATGTCAATAGTGCCGATGATGACCGAGTCTCGTTCGGGCTGCTCGGCCCAATAGCGTTCGTTGAACCACAAGGGCTCACCGCCCATCAAGACAGCGACATCGACGTCGTTCTCCAGGCCGAGGTTCGCTAGCCACTGCCTCACCTTCGCCCCCGTCTGTTCGACGAGCACTCGGGCCGGTAGCGCAATCACCTCTCGGCGGGGGGTGGCAGCACGAACGTCCAGATCCGGATGGCTGCGTCGCCGATACAGCCACGGCAACACAGCCGCCGCAGTCTTGCCGAGCCCGGTCGGGATCTCCACCACCTCCGGAAGCCCCTGCGCTGCCATGCGGCGCTGGTACGGATACGGCAGGACGCCGGTCGCGTCCTGGAAGAACGAGTCGAAGTCCGACATCCCCATCCTCATCTAGTTTGTTATAGTCGCCGGTGAAAGCTGTATCTCACTTCATGCTCCCAGACTGGCAGCCACGAGTCAAGCAGCAGGGTCCGACACCCCGAGCGCTACTCCACGGACAGGGTGGACATCCCAGATAGACCGACAGCAACGCACCCTTGAGCGGCGCGCACTGGCAAGACGCCACCCATGGCCATCACAGGTCTCAGGCACCAGCGCACGCGACCTCCGGCGCGTCAGGGACCACCAACGGAGTCGTGCTAGCTCGCCACTGGAGGACACATCGACACCAGCTGACAGCTATGGCACACGAATCACCGTGAACGCCACCACCTCACGCGGTCTGCCTAGCGCGCCCCCAGGCCAGCGGCGTACAGCTCCTTCAACGCCGGGTAGATGGCCCGGTAGGACTGCTTAGCTCGGGCGTAGATGGCAGCAACGGCC
>JBKEBU010000057.1:0-34996 GCA_047973325.1 Propioniciclava sp.
TGTGGGGGACGTGGTTCGCCCGATCCGGTGCGCCATAGCCAGGGCATGATTGATCAGCGCATCCCTAGCGACCAAGGGTCGCTAGCCTCGGCAGGCCGCGGAATAGGGGCGGAGGGCATCCCGGACTCGGTCGAGGACTAGTTCGCGCGCGGTGGGAGAGAGTCTGCCCAACCGGACCTGTTCGAACTGTTTGGGCAAGTACTGGCTGATCAACGGGTCCGGGATCCCGACAGTGTCCAGGTTGGTAAATAGGGTATCGATGGCGGCCGTGATCCGGGGGTGGGGCAGGTAGTACCGGAGTCGATCGGAGTAGCTGAATCGCCGGGCGATCTGCTGTTCATGAGGAGTGCCTTCGTAGTAGGACTCCCAGGAGGAGGGATCGGCAACCATGACCTCATCTATCACCTCGATCACACGGGAGTGGGCGCCGCGGTCTTCGAGGAGGTGATCCTCGATGGCCGCAAGGGCGAACAGCGCTTCGCGGAGGTTGAAGGTGAGCCCGGGGCCAACCTTCAGGATGGCCCAGCCATCCCGCACTAGATCGCTGAGATTCTGCTCAGTTTGGTAGTCGGTGGAGTGCGCCTCGAATACCAGGTTGGGCTCGCTGGGTAGGAGGTGTTGCAGAGCTGTGGTTTGATCGGAGACGTAGTCAACGACCTTAAGGTGGTCGAACTCGACGGCTGGCTGGACCACCATGGCCGCGACGCTCTTCCAGGCGTCGGTGAGGCCGTGTGCCGCAAACGCCTGCTGGTGGGCAGCGATGGTCTTCCGGGCGGCCTCGGGGGAGGTGGGTGTGAGGGTGCCGAGTTCCTCGTGGGCTCCGCCCGGCACCGGCACCTCTGTGCCGATAACGTAGGACAATGGTGCTGTGAGTTCGCTGGAGTCCGCCTCGTCCTGAGCGGCGGCGAGCAGCCGGGCGGCCCGCTCAGCGACGATCTCATCGGTGAGTGGAATGGGATCGCCGGCACAGGCCATGGAGCAATCCAGGTGGATCTTCGTATAGCCAGCCCGAACATAGGCACGAATGAGGTCCTCGGCCTTGGTCATTGCTAGTTCGGGGTCTTCGCGCTGCCATCGATTGGGTCCCAAGTGATCGCCGCCGAGAATTAGCCGCTCGCGGGGGAAATCAGCAGCATCGGCGATAGCGAAGACGAAATCACGAAAATCGGCTGGGGTCATGCCGGTGTAGCCACCGAACTGATCTACTTGGTTGGACGTTGCTTCAATGAGGAGAATCGCGCCGCTTTCGGTTGCCTCCCGGATGGAGGCTTCAATCACCAGCGGATGGGCGGAGCAGACCGAGTAGATACCGACCTGATCACCGGCTTTGTTTCGCTGGACTATTTCTCGTAATGCGTCATGTGTCATGGGTATCCCTTGTCGTGAAGGCGAACTGGGGCAGTGCCGAGACCGGGTGGTCGACAGACCGGGTGTTGCATCTCCGGCAACGTTGCCATGCGTCCAGGGTGTCAGGTGAGCTGGTGCGGCGTCAATGTTGTTGGCCGGGCTACTGCTGCGGGGTCACCGGTGACGTGGGTTTCATGACCTTGGGCTATTCAGGCCTGTTCAAGTCCTACATCGACTGAGGACCCTGGCACCGCGGCGGGTGCGGCATCGGTGGCTGGACAGCCGCTCGACCCGGGAGCGCGGGTCGCCCCGTAGACTGGATAGGGCGAGGGAAACCCCGCTGGACGATGTTGATTGCTCTCCCTGGCGAAATGAGGCTCATGAAGAAGTTCTTGCTGGTGCCGCTGTTGGTGCTCGCTCTGGCTGGCTGCGCCGGAGGTGGGCTGCCAGAGTCATCCACCCCAGTCGCCTCCACCCCGCCGTCGGGGATGGCGACGACGGCATCCACCCCTGGTCCGTCAGCGGACGCCTTTTCTTGCCCCGAAGGGTTTGCTGAGGATCTAGCCGCAAATATTGGGGATGAGGGCGAGACCCCGACGCTGGAGGTGCTGCCCGATACGGCCACCTTCCTGGGCATCGATGGTCCGATTGAGCCGACCGGTGGCTGCTTCTTCGAAGTGAAACAGGATGAGCGGCAGATGCGATTCGGGCTGGTGTCTGGGGGCGACGAGGCGGCTGCGAGTCTTGGCCGAGGCATGACTGCCGGAGGGTTTACCAAGGCTGGGGTTGGTCAGGATGCGGTGGCGATAGGCAACTATCATGCGCCCGACAAAACGGCCTATGCCTTGTTCCGGGTGGGCGACATCGTCGGCGGTACCAGCTTGCTCAGCCAGGCGTTCGGTGACGTATTCGAGCGGCACCTGCCGGCCGATGAGCCAATGATCCTCATGCTCGCGATAGTCGGAGCGTGACCGGCGTGGCTGAGTGGTTCCCCGATGAGTGAGCCGGTGGTGGTGACCGACAATCATGTGGCTAGTCGTTTCGAGGCGCAGGTTGGCGGGGTGTTGGCTGGTTTTGCCGACTATCGCCTCACCGGTGAAGGCTTCATAGTGTTCCCGCATACAGAAGTGTCACCGGATTTCGAAGGCCGGGGGATAGGTTCTTCGCTGGTGCGGCAAGCGCTGGATAAGGTCCAGGCCGATGGTGGACTCACCGTGGTACCGGTGTGCCCGTTTGTGCGTTCGTGGATCCTGCGACACCCCGGGTACGCCGACCTGGCCCACCTGGGACCCTGGGACGGATGAACCGAGGGAACCCTCGCCTCAGGATCAATCGGGCCTTGGGTCCGCGACGGTGTCGAACAGCCTGGCCACGCAGTCCCGGCGCAGCCGACATGTATGTAACTGGTGCGCAGCGTAGTTCGCGCCCCGCCGGCTTCAGCCCGAACGGCGGACCAGCTGTCAGCCTTGAGCCTCACTGTCGTGGGAGCCTCATTGATGAGGCTTGACCTCAGACCGTCGAGGCTGGGCGCAGTGTCCGAGAGAGGACTTGAACCTCCACGCCCCGAAAGGGGCACTAGCACCTCAAGCTAGCGCGTCTACCAATTCCGCCACCCGGACAGGGTGCCTGCCCGGTCACCCGGACAGCCACGCAACTATAGCGCGGGGGAGCGGCATGTCGAAAATCGACGATAGTTCAGGAAACGTCGGGTGGACGCGCCTCATTCCGTCCGCCGGAGACATCGTCCAGAGCAGCCGCGATGGGGTGCGGTAGTGCCATGGATTCAGACTCCAGATAGGGGGCGAGCTGGGCAGCGGTGCGGGTGCCCAGCAGGGGTGCACTGACCCCAGGGGCATCGCGCACCCAGAGCCAGGCCACCTGCAGCGGGGAGATGCCCAGCCCGTCGGCGGCGGTGACGGTGGCTTCGATTATCGCCCGCGAACGGGACTCCAGATAGGGCTCCACGTACCAGCTGAAATGATCACTTGCGCCGCGGGAGTCCCGCGGAATCCCGCCGCGGTACTTCCCGGTGAGCACCCCGCGCCCCATGGGGGACCACGGGAAGAAGCCCATCTCGAAGTGCGCCAGCGCGGGCAGGATCTCCACCTCGGCCCGGCGGGCGAGCAGGGAGTACTCCACCTGTGCGCTCACCAAAGCCGCCCGACCCGGAAAGGCCTGCTGCCAGGTGGCGGCCGAGGCGGTTTGCCAGCCGACGAAATTGGACACCCCGGCGTAGCGCACCACCCCGGTGCTTACCGCATGATCCAGGGCGGCGAGCGTCTCCTCCAGCGGGGCCGGACCCCAGGCGTGCACCTGCCAGATATCGATGTGATCAGTGCGCAGCCGGCGCAGTGACTCATGCAGATCGTCGAGCATCGCCCGCTTGGAGGTATCTATCAGGCGCCGACCGTCGCGGAAGGTGAAGCCAGCTTTGGTGGCCAAGACGATGTCATCGCGTTCCACCTCGGTCCGCATGAGGACGCCGAGAATCCGCTCAGCTTCTCCACGGGTATAGGCAGGTGCGGTATCGACCAGGTCGCCACCGGCCTCGACGAAGGCCCGCAGCACCTTCTTGGCCTCGTCACGGGGGGTGTCGCGCCCCCACGTCATCGTGCCGAGCCCCATGCGGGAGACTGTCAGCCCGCTTGATCCGACACTCCGGCGCTCCATGACAGGTCAGCCTAGCGGTGGTGGGTGATCTAGACCGGGGTGACGAGGCCGGTGACCAGCAAGGTGGCGACCAGCCCGGCGAACACTATCCGATAGACGACGAAAACTGTGAAGTCGTTGGTGGCGACAAACTTCAGGAGCCACGCGATCGAGGCGTAGGCGACCACGAACGACACGATGATGCCGATGATGGTGGCCAGCCAGCCCACCCCGCCGGGAGCACCGATCTCGGGGGCGGCGGTGACGGCCTGCAACAGTCCGGCCGCGATCAGGGTGGGAATCCCGAGGAAGAAGCTCATCCGGGTGGCCGCGACTCGGTCGATGCCCATGAGCAGGGCCCCGGAGATGGTTGCGCCGGAGCGACTGATCCCCGGGATCAGCGCCACCGATTGGAAGAGCCCCAAGAGGAGCCCGTCCTTCCAGGTGATCGAGCCTTCGCCGCGGGCCTGTTTTCCGAGGCGATCCCCGGCAAACATGACCACGCTCCACGCAACTAACCCCCCGACGACGAACCACAGACTTCGCAACGGCCCTTCGATAACGTCCTTGAAGGCCAACCCGATAACTGAGGTCACCGCAAAGCCGACAATCACCGCCCATCCCAGGTGATAGTCGCTCCCACGCTTGTCGGCCCGGGCCAATCCGGTGAACCAGCCGGTGGCGATCCGGACGATGTCGGACCAAAAGTAGATCACCGAGGCGACCATGGCCCCGATTTGAATGATGGCGGTGTAGGCGGTGACGCTGGGATCGTCGATGGTCAATCCGAGCAGCTTTTCAGTGACCGTCAGGTGGCCCGTCGAGGACACCGGCAGGAACTCTGTGACACCTTCGACGATGCCCAGCAGCACCGATTGCCACCATTCCACCATTGCGTTCCGCCTCCTGCGCTCGGTCTGGTCTCCGGCGGACCAGACTAGCCCCCACCAGTAGGCTGGGCGCGCGGCCGACAGCCGCGATCCGCCAACCGACACGCGATCCGCAACCGACAGGAGCACCGATGCAGGCGTGGCCCCGCCCTGAGATCCCCCGGCTGCGGCCCGAGCCGCAGCGACCGCAGGTGCATGACACTGCTAGCGGAGCGCTGCGGGACGTGGGGCCGGATTCGGGAACGCGGACGCCAGCGCGGCTGTACGTCTGTGGGATCACCCCGTATGACGCCACCCACTTGGGCCACGCGAACACTTATGTGGCCTTCGATTTGCTGCATCGGGTCTGGCTGGCTGCCGGGTTGGAGGTCACCTACACCCAGAACGTGACCGACGTGGACGATCCGCTGCTGGAGCGGGCGTCGGTCACTGGTGTTGACTGGCGCGATCTTGCAGAGGACCAGACGGAACTGTTCCGCAGCGACATGGTAGCCCTGCGGGTGATCCCACCCCAGCACTATGTCGGTGCTGTTGAGTCGATCCCGCTGGTCAATGGGCTCATCGAACGGCTGCGGACGGCCGGGCTGATCTATCCGGTCGACGATGCCGAATACCCGGACTGGTACTTCGCAACCCAGCAGGTCGACAGTTTCGACGAAGTCGCCCATGTTGATCGGACGGCTGCGCTGGAGATCTTCGGGGAGCGGGGTGGGGATCCTGCCAGACCGGGAAAGCGTGATCCGCTCGACTGTCTGGTGTGGCGACTCGCTCGCGATGGCGAGCCCGCCTGGGACTCGCCCCTGGGCCGGGGCCGCCCCGGGTGGCATATCGAATGCACGGCCATCGCGCTGGAGCACCTCGGACCAGATTTCGATGTTCAGGGGGGTGGGTCCGATTTGGTCTTTCCCCACCACGAAATGTGCGCTGAAGGGGCCCGGGCAGTGACCGGTGAGCCGATGGCCGATGCCTACGTCCATGCCGGCATGGTGGGCTACGCCGGCGAGAAGATGAGCAAGTCGAAGGGCAACCTCGTGCTGGTGTCCCGGCTGCGCGAAGCCGGACATGATCCGCTGGCAATTCGACTGGCATTACTGGGGCACCACTACCGCAGCGACTGGGAGTACACCGACGCTGACCTGCAGCGTGCCGAAACGCGCCTCAGCTGCTGGCGGGCGGCCGTCCGCTCAGCGCCCGCGGGAGCGAGTGCGGCGGCGGCGCGGGTGCGAGCGGCCCTGCGCGCCGATCTCGATGCCCCGTCGGCCCTGGCCGCGGTGGACGCGTGGGCGGCCGGAACCGGAACATCGTCGGCAGCGGAGGTAGCCGAATTGGTCGCCACCCTCGATGGGGTACTGGGCATCGACCTGTGATGACGCCATGGGCGGTGAGGGTGTCCACAGCCCGGATTAGGAAGTGGCCTTGACCCGGAGCGCGCTGAGCTGGTCTGCCACATGGGTGTGCCCGCGCACCTCGAAACCGACGACGGTCACCCACGGGGCCAGGGTTGCTACTGCCAGGCACCAGGCGATATCGACCCCGGCGGAGGCCATCAGTATTGCTGCGGCCAGGACGATCGCGGTGAGGGCCACCAGCACCGTGTGCAGCGGATCGGCGTAGTTCATCTCCATAAACGCTGGCCACGCCGCGAAGACCAGGGCGATGAACACCGCCACCGGAAGTACAACCGACCACAGCGTTCCTACCGGACCGATCTTGGACTCTCCCTCGACGAAATAGGCGGCGACGTGCAGTCCCGCACCGATAGCGGCGATGGACATGTAGATGGGCAAGTGCCCAAACGAGAACAGGGTCATCTGGCGGCGGCGGAGCGCCAGCACCTGGCCGATCGGGGTGACGAAATAGATCCACCACAGCCCAAAGGTCAAGGTCACACCGGAGAACAGCACCGCGATGGCCCCGAGACTCCAGCCTTGCTCAGTGATGAGCGCCTGAATAGCGGCGAAGGTGCCAATGATCCCCTCCCCGAGGGCGATGATGGCCGGCAGCCCGAAGCGTTCGGCCAGATGATGCGGATGCCAGGGCATCTGGCCGCGCTCACCGATGAGAGGTGCGGTGAACTCCAGTGTGTAGAGCACCACGAGCCCAACCAGCGTCCAGGTAGCCGACAGCTGCGCAAACACCATGCTGGTCCAGCCCATCTGGGCCACGGTTATCAGAGCCACGCGCCGGAGAACGGTGGGTCTGCGTTCGGGGTCGTCGCGGGCGACGCGGAGCCAGAGCGCGATCAGTGGTACCCGCATCACCACATATCCAGCGACCAAAACCCCATTGTCGAGGTGCCAGCCCTCTTCCAACCCGTGAAAGACGTCGGGAATCCCGAGCGCGAGAATGAGGACGCCGACCATCTGGATGAGCACCGCGATGCGGACGAACCAGTCGTCGGTGTCATAGGCCGAGGCGAACCAGGTGTAGTTCAGCCAGGCCCACACGGCGCCAAACATAGTGAAGACGAAGGCCCCGATACCGGCCCAGATGTGATCGGCAGCAATGGCGTGCGCCAGGCTACTGCCGGCGATCCCGAAAGCAACGACCAGAGTGAGGTCGTACAGCAGTTCCAAAGGGGTGGCCGGCCGGTGGTCCTGGTTTGGGTCGCGGCCCCGCAGGGGGGTCAGGTGATGGGCCAGCGTGGTGGATTCAGACATGGCGTAGGTGCCCCCAATCGATCCTCAGGTCTGACAGACCGTGAGGTGGTGTCAGCGGCGCATTCTATGGGGAGAGTGCCGGTGTTTATCAAGACCCCGACATATCGGATCTGGCCCGGGCGGTGTCGGCCGGACACAACCTGCCGGTTAACGGCAACCCTCGCCGCCCTGAGTACCTGCAGGAATGGCAGCGTGGTCACCGGTGGCCGGACGAGGCCGCCAGCCATGGGTTCACCGGCGATAGACTCTTCCCCTGTGAAGTCCTTCGAAGCGCTGTTCACCGAGCTGTCGGTCAAGGCGGCCGAACGTCCTACAGGCTCCAGTACGGTCACCGAGCTGGATGCCGGTGTGCATGCCATCGGCAAGAAGATAGTGGAGGAGGCAGCCGAGGTCTGGATGGCGGCCGAATACGAGACCCCTGCGGAATGCGCTGAGGAGATCAGCCAGTTGCTCTACCACCTGCAGGTGCTCATGCTGGCCAAGGGCCTCACCCTTGACGACGTCTACCGCTCCCTGTGAGCCGGAAAGGCACCATGACTGACCTACCCCTGCGGATCGCGCTCCCCAACAAGGGGTCGCTCTCGGCGGCGACCATGCAGATGCTGACCGAAGCGGGCTACCGGCAACGGACCGACTCCAAAGATCTGGTGCTGCTCGATACCGAGAATCACGTCGAGTTTTACTATCTCCGGCCGCGCGATATCGCGGTGTACGTGGGGGAGCGCACCCTGGATCTTGGCTTCACCGGCCGCGACATGCTGCTTGACTCTGGTGCCGAGGCTGATGAGGTGCTGGCGCTCGGTTTCGGCGGAACCAAATTCCGGTTCGCTGGGCCCGATGCCGCTGATTGGACCCCCGAGCGTCTGGAAGGCCTCCGGATTGCGACCAGCTATCCCGGCCTGCTGGCGAACTGGTTGGCCGACCGCTCGATCCAGGCGCGGCTGATAAAGCTGGATGGGGCTGTCGAGTCTGCCATCCGGCTTGGGGTGGCCGACATCGTCGCCGACGTGGTAGAGACCGGAAGCACACTGAAACGCGCTGGCCTGCAGATGTTCGGTGAGCCCATTCTGGTCAGCGAGGCCATCCTGATCCAACCGCGCGACGTGGAGCGCCCACCCGGCCTGGATCAGCTCTTGCGCCGCTTGAATGGCGTCCTTACCGCGAGGAACTTCAAGATGGTGGAGTACAACATTGCCCAGGACAAGCTGGACGCCGCCTCGATGATAACCCCTGGCATCGATTCGCCGACCGTCGCCCCCCTGGCCCAGGAGGGCTGGCTTGCGGTACGGGCGATGATCCCGTCGCCAGAGGCCCACCGCATCATGGATGAGCTGTGGTCTGTGGGCGCAGAGGGCATTCTGGTCACCGATATTCGCGCGTGTCGGCTATGACCGGTTCGAGGTCGGCCGTGCGTGCGCACCCCCGGATGCTCCGGAGGCAGGCAATTATCTGGTCGCTGTTGCTGCCTGGGGCTGCGCTATTGGGCTGGTTTGCACTGCCGATGAGCACTCGGATGCAATTCACTGGCCTCCAGGTCGCTACGCTGGCGTTCTTCGTCCTGATCATGCTGAGTATCGTCTGGATCCTGGCGGTGGGATACGTCCGTGCTGATGCTGACGGAGTTCAGTTCCGCAACGGCTTCAAGACCCACGCGCTGCAGTGGTCGGAGATTGAGAGTATTCGGTTTCGGGCCGGTGATCACTGGCCCTTCGTGGAGTTGGGCGAGAGTGATGTGCCCATGATCGGGATTCAGCGCTCTGATGGCCACCATGCTGAACAGGACGTGGCCGCCTTGCGAACTTTGTGGGCTGCCGGACGCAGACCTCGTCAGGATCCTGAGTTGGGATGATGCTGAAGCCCGCTAGTTGATGCCGCGCTGCCGCAGGATGTCGGCGATATCGTCAAACTCATCGTCGTCGTCGGTGGCTTTCGGAGGCGTCTGGGCGACGGGTGGCGTTACCTTCTGAGCGACGGCAGCCCGGGTCCGCTGCGTGGTGGTTGGTGCACTCGGAGCCGCCTTGGCGGCCTTGCGCTCGGCCCGGCGGTCGGCATAGGACTCTGAGGGAATCAGCCGGCTGCCGAGGATCAAGAACGCGGAGACCCCGGCGAGAACAAGACCGGTGATGACCACCGGGGTGAAGGTCAGCGTGCCCCACCACAGCCGGAGGGTTTCGTACGCTCCGACGACCGCGGGCCCTAGGCCCGCCAGGTAGAGGGCCATCGGAACCAGGGTGAGCCCGATCCACCAGAAAACCGTCTTCACCTGGGCGCGGCTCCAGATGAGCGCGGTGATGGCCACGCACACGAGTGTGAGCCCGGCCGCGACCGCGAGGTGGAGGAGGTTCGGATCCATAGGCACCACCATAGGCGTAGCCCGGCGGCTGTGCACTGGGGTTCATGGAGGCCTCGGGGGAGTCCCTGACCTGATTCGGCTCGTTCCCCCAGGCCCGATACTGTGGTGGGGATGAGCACCCTCGGACAGCCGAACGCTGACTTTGCTGGGGATCGTGGTGACCCCGACCCAGTCCTGCGTGCGGCCCTGGCGCAGGCCTATGCCGATGCGACCGCCTATCAGCGGGCGATCGTGGCGCTGTGTACGGGTAGATTCCTGCTCCCGATAGTCGCGACCGGTGATGAGGGCGGCGATGTTCCCGACCCGGATCGGCATGCGGAGACGATGGCGGTGCTGGTGCAGTCGGATGCCGGGGCGACGGCGGTCCCGGTGTTCACCGGCATTGATGCGCTGATGCGGTGGCATGGTGACGCCCGACCGGTCCCGTGCACGCTGGATGATGTCGCAGCCACGGCGGTCGAAACGGGGTCCACCGCGATCGTCATCGATATGGCGGGCCCGGCGCAGGTGGTCCTGGAGGGTGAGGTAGTGACCCATCTCTCTCAAGGCCATCGGCTGGTGGAGCTCGACGACGGCGGGTTTGCCTGGGTCTTCGCGCGTTCCGAGGGGGCGACCAGCACTTTCACCCCGTGAGGAGCCGTATGGGCGGGACGCTGAGGATTGGGCACTTCCGGGCTAGGTTCGCTATCATGGTCAGGTTCGACCACCCGAATGGGGTGCGTCTGCGCAAGTGGAGTAGCCAAGCTCCCACCTACGTGATTCATGGTCGCGGGGTCGAGGTGCCCTCGAGTTCGAGGTGAGTGCCGGTGCTTGGGCTCTCGCGTGTGCGGGGCCCCTTTTTTGATGGGCGGACGCCACAACCTACGAGGGAGGACCCCATCAGCACCGAACCGCGCATCAACGATCGCATCCATGTCAACGAAGTCCGCCTGGTCGGCCCCAACGGGGAACAGGTTGGGATCGTTCGAATCGAGGATGCGCTTCGTCTGGCACGTGAGGCAGATCTCGATTTGGTCGAGGTTGCCCCCCAGGCACGGCCGCCCGTCGCCAAGCTCATGGACTACGGCAAGTTCAAGTACGAGTCGGCGCAGAAGGCCCGCGAGAACCGACGGAACCAGACCAATACCGTCATCAAGGAAATGAAGCTTCGTCCCAAGATCGACGAGCACGACTACGAGACCAAGAAAGGCCACGTCTTCCGGTTTCTCCGGGGGGGCGACAAGGTCAAGATCACGATCATGTTCCGGGGCCGTGAGCAGAGCAAGCCCGAGTTGGGCTTCCGGCTGCTTAAGCGGCTCGCCGACGACGTTGCCGAGGATGGCACCGTGGAATCGCAGCCGCGTCAGGATGGGCGCAACATGGTGATGGTGCTCACCCCGACCCGGAAGAAGGCCGAGGCCAAGGCCGAGGAGAAGGCAGCTAAGGCCGCCAAGGCCGAGGAGCGTGCCGCTGCCGCTGAGGCCGATGCCACGTACGCTGCCGAGCAGCGAGCGGCCGCCCAGGCAGGCGGTGGAACCAAGCGCAAGCGCGGACCTGCGGACAACCTGGATCCCGACATAGACCTGTAAGACCCGGGCCCTGCGAGGGTCCGCCGATAAGAAAGAGGGCGGCACTATGCCGAAGATGAAGACGCACTCCGGTGCCAAGAAGCGGTTCCGGGTGACCGGAAGCGGCAAGATAATGCGCCGTCGCGCTGGCAAGATGCACCTGAATGAGCACAAGTCGACCCGCCGCACCCGCCGACTGGATCCCGATGTGGTGCTCAGCAAGGCCGACACCAAGACTGCCCGCCGCCTGCTCGGCAAGTGACCCACTGACCTCTTAGACGTACAAGGAGAACGATCATGGCACGCGTCAAGCGCGCAGTGAACGCAGCAAAGAAGCGCCGCACGGTGCTGGAGCAGGCCTCCGGCTACCGGGGTCAGCGCTCGCGGCTGTACCGCAAGGCTAAGGAGCAGGTGCTCCATAGCTACACCTACAACTACGCCCATCGGAAGGATCGCAAGGGCGACTTCCGTAAGCTGTGGATTCAGCGGATCAACGCGGCTGCCCGGGCCCACGATATGACGTACAACCGATTTATTTTCGGCCTCAAGGCCGCTGGCGTTGAGGTCGACCGTAAAATGCTGGCCGAACTGGCCGTGTCGGATGAGACTGCGTTTGCCGCGCTCGTCGAGGTGGCCAAGGCCCACCAGACTGCAGCAGCCTGACCAAACACCACACCGCGCGGCAGCAAGGGGCCTGAGGTGCCCGTTGCTGCCGCGTCGTGCGTGCGCGGACCGTACCCCCGCCGCCGGGATAACAAGAGCAATGTCATCAGGGAGGGATATGACCGTCGAACGCTTGGAGCTTGACGAACCGAGCCAGGCCATCTTGCGCGAGGCCCGTAGCCTGCTACGGCTCAAGGAGCGGAAGGATGCCGGTCAGTTCCTCGTCGAAGGGCGGCAAGGCGTCCGCGAGGCGCTTCGGCTACCGGGCGTGGTCCGCTGGCTGTTCGTACGTTGGTCGAGCGCCCACGACAATGTCGATCTGGTAGAGACGGCCCGAGCTGCCGGGGTCCCGGTGTTTGCGCTGAGTGAGCAGAACTTGGCGACCCTGACCGACACCGTGACCCCGCAGGGGATCATCGCGGTTGCGCACACCGTGGATGTGAGCCTTGCTGAGGTGCTCGCCACCAGACCCAAGGATCCTGCCGGGGAGAAAAGGAAGCACCGGCGTGGCGATGTGGCGCTGATAGTGGTGTGTGCGCAGATCCGGGATCCGGGGAATGCAGGTACCGTGATTCGGTGTGCCGACGCTTTCGGCGCTGATGCGGTGGTTTTCTCCAGCGACTCGGTGGAGGTCTACAACCCCAAGACCGTGCGGGCTTCGGTCGGCAGCGTTTTCCATCTGCCGATCGTGACCGGAGCCGATCTGGCCCAGACCATTGACGCCTGCCGGGCTGCTGGTCTGCAGGTGCTGGCGACCGACGGCGATGCGGGGACCGACCTCACCGACATGGAAGCCGAACTGTCCCGCCCCACCGCCTGGGTGATGGGGAACGAGGCCTGGGGGCTCCCCGCAGAGCACCTCGATCTGGCCGACGAAACCGTCGCCGTGCCTATCTATGGTCAGGCTGAATCCCTCAACCTAGCCACTGCCGCAGCCATCTGTCTCTATGCCTCCGCCTCCGCCCAGCGGACATCCGAGGCCTGAACCATCAAGGAGAACCCAATGTCGGGGCCAAACGACAGCTACGACCCAAAGCAGGTGGCTGCACTCAGTGCGGAATCCATCGAAGCCATGGTGACTGACGCGCTGGCGGCGTTCGCGGCGGCAGCGACCAGCGCCGAGCTCAAGGAGGCCCGGCTTGCTCATGCCGGAGACCGGTCGCCGATAGCGCTGGCCAACCGTGAGATCGGCGCGCTCCCACCGGCCGCACGCAAGGAGACGGGCCAGCGGATCGGCGCAGCCCGTGGCCAGCTGAAGGCGGCCTTGTCCGAGCGGGAGCAGGTGATCGAGGCTGCCGAACTTGAGGCGGCACTGATTGCCGAAGCCGTCGATGTGACCCTGCCGGTGGATGTGGCCCCCCATGGTGCGATCCACCCGATCACCGGACTGATCGACCTGATGAGTGATGTCTTCGTCGCTATGGGCTGGGAGATCGCCGAAGGCCCCGAGGTGGAGGCCGAATGGCTCAACTTCGATGCGCTCAACATCGGGCCCGATCATCCGGCGCGCGGCGAGTCTGACACCTTGTTTGTCGACCCGGTCGAGGCTCATCGGGTGCTGCGGACGCACACCTCACCGGTGCAGATCCGCTCACTGCTCGATCGGGAACTGCCGGTCTATGTCGTCTGCCCAGGCAAGGTGTACCGGGCCGATGAGTTCGACGCCACCCACGTGCCGGTCTTCCACCAGATCGAAGGCCTGTGCGTGGACCAGGGCATCACCATGGCCCACCTCAAAGGCACCCTGGATCACCTGGCCCGCGCCATGTTCGGTGACGTCGAGACCCGGTTCCGGCCCAACTACTTCCCATTCACCGAACCGAGCGCGGAAATGGACCTGGAGTGCTTCGTTTGTCACGGCGCCTCGGTCGGGAACGCGCACCTCGACTGCCGTACCTGCCGCAGCGAGGGCTGGATCGAATGGGGCGGCTGCGGCATGGTCAACCCGCGGGTGCTTCAGGCGGCCGGTGTCGACCCGGAGGTCTATTCCGGGTTCGCCTTCGGCATGGGCATCGAACGCACCCTGATGTTCCGCAACAATGCCGCCGACATGCGGGACATGGTCGAAGGCGACGTCCGGTTCAGCCGGTCGCTGAAGGGAGAGGCCCGATGAAGGCGACTAAGAGCTGGATTGCCGAGTACGCCGCGCTGCCGGACGGCCTGTCCGGACGCGACCTCGGTGAAGCCCTGGTAACCGCCGGCCTGGAAGTGGAAGCCGTCAGCACCATAGGCGGCGATATCACCGGCCCCCTGGTGATCGGGCGAGTGGTTGATTTCATTGACATGGCCCAGAAGAATGGCAAGATCATCCGCTGGTGCCACGTCGACTGTGGCGCCGACCATGCCCCCGAGACCCCCCCGGAGCCGCTGCGGGAGGGTGATGCTCCAGCTTCGGGCCTGCGCGGCATTATCTGTGGCGCGCTTAACTTTGTCCCCGGCGACCACGTGATCGTGGCATTGCCTGGCAGCGTGCTGCCGGGTGGATTCGCCATCGGCTCCCGGAAAACCTACGGTCAACTCTCCGATGGCATGATCTGTTCCGAACGCGAGCTGGGTCTGGGTGAGGACCACGACGGCATTGTCGTGCTCGGTGAGACCGATGATGCGGGCACCCCGTGGACACCGGGGGCATCAGCACTGTCGGCCATCGGGGCCGGCGACGAGGTGCTCGACATGCCTATCACCTCTGACATGGGCTACTGCCTGAGCGTGCGCGGTCTGGCGCGCGAGGCGGCTCAAGCGCTCGATGTCGGCTATACAGATGTGATCGCAACGGTCACACCCCCCGCCACCGATGCCGGCTACCCGGTGCTGCTCGAATCAGACCGGTGCCCGCTGTTCGTGGCGCTGACAGTCGAGGGGTTCGATCCGGCTGCGGCGTCGCCGCGGTGGCTGCGTCAACGGCTCGCCGCTTGTGGGATGCGGTCGATCTCGCTGAGTGTCGATGTATCCAACTATGTGATGCTGGAGACCGGGCAGCCCAATCACTGCTATGACGCGGACAGCCTCCGTGGTCCCATCGTGGTGCGGCAGGCTCGCGCCGGTGAGCGCTTGCGTACCCTGGACGATGTTGACCGGAGCCTCGAACCAGAAGATCTGGTGATCGCCGACGACCGGGGGGTCATTGGTCTGGCCGGAGTGATGGGCGGTGAGGACACCGAACTGCGGGACACCACCACCCGGATCGTGATCGAGGCGGCGAACTTCACCCCGGTCTCGGTCGCTCGCACCTCCCGGCGGCACAAGCTCAGCAGCGAGGCCTCGCGGCGGTTCGAACGCTCGGTCGACCCGGGGGCCGCCTATGGTGCTGCCCAGCGGGTAGCCCAGCTGTTGACCGACCTCGGTGGTGGCCAGGTGGTCGCCGAAACTGTGGCTGGTGTTGTCCCGGCGATGCGCACCCAAACCCTCGACGCCGGGCTTCCCGAGCGGGTACTGGGCATGCCCGTTTCCCCGGAACGGGTGGTGGAGATCCTGCAGACCTCGGGCGTCACCGTCGAGGAGGCTGGGGGGCGACTCACCCTCACCCCGCCGAGTTGGCGCGCGGACCTGATCGATGCCTACGACTATGTGGAGGAGGTGGGCATCAAGGTCGGCTATGAACAGCTCCCCAGTGTGGTGCCCGCCGCGCCGGTGGGCCGGGGACTGACCCGTGGGCAATCGCTGCGCCGAGCCTTGACCCGGTCGCTGGCGGCGACCGGTCTGGTCGAGGTGCTTACCTTCCCGTGGGCGAGTGAGGCCGACTTCGATGGGCTGGGGCTGCCGCCTGACGATCATCGGCGCCAGGCGGTGCGGCTGGCCAACCCGCTCGCCGACACCGCGCCGTTGCTGCGGACCACGATCCTGCCTGGTTTGTTCGGTGCGCTGCAACGCAATGTCTCCCGAGGCTTCGACGACGTCACCCTGTTCGAACTGGGCCGGGTGTTCACCAGGTCCACTGACGCGGCCACCCCGCTGCCAGGGGTGGAGCAGCGGCCTACCCAGGCGGAGCTGAATGCCATTGAGGCCACTCTGCCCAGCCAACCCCGTCATCTCGCGGCGGTCGTGGCCGGGAACTGGCATTCGGCTGGCTGGAACCGGGGCGCCACCCCGGCCGGCTGGGAGCAAGCGTTCGCGCTGATCGACGTGATCGCTGGCACCGTGGGCGTGTCGGTGCAGCGCCGGGGTGCCTCGCGCCCCCCGTGGCATCCGGGCCGCTGCGCCGAGGTGGTGGCGGCGGGTCGCAGCATCGGCTTCGTCGGGGAACTGCATCCGAGTGTGATCAGGGCGTTCTCGCTGCCGGCGCGCACCGCTGCGCTCGAAATCGATCTCGATCATCTGGTGCAGCTCAGTGGCGATGCCGGGTCGATTCAGACCCTGTCGGCGCATCCGGTAGCCAAAGAGGATGTGGCCCTGGTGGTTGACGAATCCGTCCCCGCGGGGGAACTGCAGCAAGCGCTCGCCCAGGGGGCGGGGGCACTGCTCGAATCGCTGTGGGTGTTCGACGTCTACCGGGGAGCGCCGATTCCTCCGGGCCTGAAATCGGTCGCCTTTGCACTCCGGTTCCGTGCGGCCGATCACACCCTGACCGATGCTGAGGTAGCTGAAGCCCGCAGCGCTGCCGTGGCCGAGGCGGCGGTGCGGCATGGGGCGGTGTTGCGCTCCTGAACCGGTTGGAGATCCCGCCGACGCGGGCCGAGGACGACCTCTATGAAGCTTTCACCTCCTGGGCCGAAAGCGGGGGAGTCACGCTCTACCCCCACCAGGAGGAGGCGCTGATCGAGGTGCTGTCCGGGGCCAACGTGGTGGTCACCACCCCCACCGGCTCGGGCAAGTCCCTGATCGCCACCGCCGCCCACTTCGTCGCGCGGGCGCACCAAGGGCGCACTTACTACACCGCGCCGATCAAGGCCTTGGTGAGTGAGAAGTTCTTCGCCCTGGTGGATACCTTCGGAGCCGACGCTGTCGGCATGGTCACCGGCGATGCGTCGGTCAATGCCGAGGCACCGATCATCTGCTGTACGGCCGAGATCCTCGCCAATATCGCGCTTCGGGAGGGGGCTGCGGCAGATGTGGCTCAGGTGGTCATGGATGAATTCCACTTCGTGGCTGACCCCGATCGTGGTTGGGCCTGGCATGTGCCGCTGATCGAGCTGCCCCAGTCCCAGTTCGTGATCATGTCGGCGACCCTCGGCGATGTCACCCACCTGGCCGAGCGCCTACGCCGCACCACTGGCCGCAACACCGCAGTTATCGGCAATGTGGAACGACCTGTGCCGTTGACGTTCACCTGGTCACTGGATTCGATCCATGACACCATCGCGGGGCTCATCGACACCCATCAAGCACCGGTCTACGTGGTGCATTCCACTCAGGCCGCAGCCGCTGAACGGGCGCAATCACTGCTCAGCCAAGGGGTCGGAGCCAAGTCCGATGAACTCACCGAAGCGCTGCGGGGCTTTACCTTCGCCAGCGGTTTCGGCCAGACCCTCGCCAAGCTTCTCCGTGCCGGGATCGCGGTGCACCATGCTGGGATGCTGCCGCGCTACCGGCGCCTGGTGGAACGGCTCGCGCAACGCGGCCTGCTGGCCGTGATCTGCGGCACCGACACCTTGGGTGTGGGCATCAACGTGCCCATCCGGACGGTATTGTTCAGCGCCCTGACCAAGTTCGACGGGCGCCGGCAGCGGGTGCTGCGGAGCCGGGAGTTCCATCAGATCGCCGGCCGGGCTGGTCGCGCTGGCTTTGACACCGTCGGCTATGTGGTCGCCCAGGCCGCCGAACATGAGGTGGAGAACGCCAAGATCGTGGCCAAGTTCGCCAACGATCCCAAGAAGCTGCGCAGTGTTCGCCGTAAGAAGCCACCGGAGGGCTTTATCAACTACTCCGAGGCCACCTTCACCAAGCTCATCGAGTCGGAGCCGGAGGCGTTGCACCCCCGACTACAGATTTCGCACGCGCTGCTGCTCAACGTGCTCCAGCGCGATGAGGACACCGGTGCGGTGGTACTGCGGCTTATCGACTCTATCCAGCCGGAGCCGGCCGTCCGGCGACGGCTGATAAGGCGGGCGGCACAACTCGGCCGATCCCTGCTGCGGGCCGAGGTGGTTACCCGGTTAGCTGAACCCACGCCTGGCGGACGTCGCTACGCCGTGGTTGAGGACCTGCAGCGTGACTTCGCGCTCAACCAGCCGCTGTCAGCCTTTGGGTTAGCGGTAATCGAGAGCCTGGACCTGGATGATCCGGAGTACCCGGTTGACGTGGTGAGCGTCATCGAAGCCACTCTGGAAGACCCGATGGTGATCCTGCTCCAGCAGCGCTTTCTCGCTCGTGGGGAGGCGGTGGCCGAGATGAAAGCTGACGGGCTGGACTACGACGAGCGCACCGAGGCTCTCGAGGAGATCACCTGGCCGCAGCCCTTGGCCGAACAGCTCGATGTCATGCAACAGGTCTATGCTCAAACCCATCCCTGGCTGGCCGAGACCCCGGTGCGTCCCAAGTCCGTGGTGCGGGATATGTACACCCGCGGGATGACCTTCGGTCAGTTCGTGGCGCACTACAAGATTCAGCGTAGTGAGGGGTTGCTGCTGCGCTATCTCTCCGACGCCTGGCGCGCGCTGCGCCAGACTGTGCCGGAGTCGGCGCGCACCGAAGAGTTGGCCGACATCATTGCGTGGCTGGGCGAACTCACCCGACTGACAGATTCCTCCCTCATCGACGAATGGTCGACGCTGGCGACCCTGTCGGGGGATGTGGCCGAACCGGAGGCCGCACCTGCCCCGCAACGCCCGGTCACCGGCAACGAGCGCGCCTTCCGGGTGCTGGTCCGCAATGCCCTGTGGCGCCGGATAGAACTCATGGCCGACGACGATGTGGATGGATTGACGGCATTGCAGACCGCCCAGCCAGTCGTGATGACCCGGCAGCGGTGGGATGACGCTTTGGGCGACTATTGGGATGAGCATGACCGGATCGGCACCGACGCCGATGCCCGGGGGCCGGCCCTGTTCCTGGTCGAACCCCGGAAGGGGGCGGCGATGTGGGATGTGCGCCAGATCGTGGCTGATCCTGCGGGCAACCGGGACTGGTCGCTCGAGGCCTGGGTTGACCTGGACGAGTGTGATGCGGCGGGTGAGATCGTCGTTCACGATAGTGACTTCAGCCGCCAGGACGGCTAGGGATGCGCTGATCGTTCATGCCCTGGCTGTGGCGCACCGGATCGGGCGAACCGCTTCCCCCACATCTGGCGATGGACGTCCAGTACACCTACCAGATGTGGGGTTGCGGTTCATCCCGCCCGGCACGTCCTCGCGCAGAGCAGCATTAAGCAGCGCATCCCTAGCGACCCTTGGGGCTGGAGCGCTCAGTCCTCGTTGGTCTCGAAGACATCCGGGGTGCCGGAACGGTCCGCGTCGACACTCTCCATGGCCTCGATCTCGCGGTAATGCCGATTGCGCGGCACCAGCACGCACGAGGCCAGAATGGCCGCCCCCACCGAAGCGAGGAGCACCCCGACTTTGGCCTCGTCGTTGTGCGCGCTGCCCAAGCCGAAGCTGAGCTCGGCCACCAGCAGTGACACCGTGAACCCGATCCCCGCGAGCAGGCCGACGCCAACCAAGTCCACCCACTTGACGGAGTTGTCGAGGCGGGCCTTGGTGAGGGTCGTGAGCAGGAAGGTGCCCCCGACGATGCCGATGGGTTTACCCAGGATCAGGCCGACCATGATGCCCAGTGCCACCGGGGTGGTCACCGCATCCATCAGACCCTGCCAGCCGCCGACAGCAACGCCAGCAGAAAAGAAGGCGAAGACCGGCACCGCGAATCCGCTGGAGAGTGGCCGGAATCTGTGCTCGAAGATCTTGGCGAGACCGTGCTTGGCCTCGGGATCGGTTGAGCGCACCGGGGTGACGAAGCCGAGGATGACCCCCGCGATCGTGGCATGGATGCCCGATGAATGCAGCAGCGCCCAGGCGACGAAGGCGAGGGGCAACAAGAAGGCAGTCGCCGCCCATTCCTTGGAAGCGAAGAGAGTCTGATGGCGGTTGACCAGATAGGCGAACAGGCCAACCGGGATCAGGAACAGGGCCAGGTACAGCCAGTGGATTTCGTCGGTGTAGACGAAGGCGATGATCAAGATGGCGATCAGGTCGTCAACCACGGCCAAGGTCAGCAGGAAAACCCGGAGGGCGCTGGGCAGGTGGGTGCCGACGATGGCCAGCACCGCAACGGCGAAGGCGATATCGGTCGCGGTGGGAATGGCCCAGCCGATCACGGTGGTGGGTGAGGCAGCATTGACTATCAGGAAGAACCCCGCCGGGACCACCACCCCGGCGGCGGCCGCGACTACCGGCACGATTGCCCGCTGGGGATCCCGCAGGTCACCGTCGACGATCTCGTGCTTGAGCTCGAGGCCGACCAGGAAGAAGAAGACCGCAAGCAGCCCATCGGTTGCCCAGGCCCCCAGGCTGAGATCCAGATGCAGCTCGGGTGGGCCGACCACGGTGTCGCGGAAGGCGAAGTAGCTCTCGGCGAGCCCGCTGTTGGCCCAGACCACCGCGAGCACCGCAGCAATCATCAGCAGCACGCCACCGGTGGTCTCCTGGCGGAGAATTTCCCCGATGCGCTGGGACTCGGCGTAGCTGCCCCGGCTAAAGGCTCTCCCGTTATTGGAGCTGGCCATACTGGTGGTCCTTCCACTGACGGGGCGCTGGTCGTCGGCGACCAAACGCGTGCGGCTCGCCAACGCCCACTCTACCGAGCCAGGCGGGCGCCGGTGCTGCGGTTGTCCAGCGTGGGCGGGGTGGGCCGCAATCGTCGGGACGGTGTAGTCGGTGGCCAGGACGCCGCTGGACACCGACATCATTCCGGGCATATGCCCGTGTTTGCGGCGAATGCTTGCAGGCCGTGCCGGGTCACGTTAGAAATGGCTGCAAGAAACCCCCACAGGCGCCAACGTGGGCGCCGGAATGCGAACCGTGATTTCATCCCCGATCAATAGTCATGGCGGGCTGACCGACATCAACGGGTGCACTCCGGTGCGGCAACGTTGTCACCGCAGGGCAGTCGTGCGCCGTTACCGCACGCAGACCAGAGAGGTATCCATGAAGACTCATACTCGATCCCTGATCGCCAGCGCCGCCCTGGTAGGAACGGTGGCGCTGATGAGTGGCTGCTCGAATGAATCGCCGCTGGCCCCGAGTGCACCGGCCAGCACCGGACCGGCCGAGATCAGTACTGTCGGGATGACCCTGCAAGATCTCTCGAATCCGTTCTTCGCCACCATGAAGGCCTCCCTGGAGGCGCTGGGCCAGGAGAACGGGCTGACAGTCAACATCCAGGACGGACAACAAGATCTCGGCCGCCAGAACGACCAGATCGACACCTTCATCCAGCAGAAGGTCGACCTAATCCTGCTGAATGCTGTCAACACCGATGGGATCGGCTCGGCCGTCCAGCGGGCGCTCGATGCGGGCATCATCGTGGTCGCCGTCGATGTGGATGCGGCCAATGCCCAGGCAGTGGTCTCGACAGACAATGTGGAGGCAGGTCGCATTGCCTGTCAGGCCTTAGCTGACAAGATCGGCGGCTCTGGCAACGTGATGATCATCGATGGAGTCCAGGTATCGGCGGTGCAAGAGCGGGTTCAGGGTTGCCACGAGGTCCTGGAGGCCGACTACCCAGATATCGCCGTGGTGGCGGAACAGTCCAACAAGAGCAACGTGGCCAGCGGCCAAGAGGTTGCCACCGACATGCTCACCGCCAACCAAGACGTGCAGGGGATTTTCGGCAACAACGATCCCACCGCCCGGGGCGTGGTTCTGGCCATTGAGCAGGCGAATCGCAGTGGGATCTGGGTGACCGGTGTGGACGGCTCACCGGAGGCTGTCACCGAGATGGAGCGCTCTGGGTCCGCCTTCTGGGCGACTGCATCCCAGGACCCGGGTTACATGGTGACCAAGGGCTTCGAGATAGCCGAAGCGATCGCGGCAGGCAATCCACCGGCCGAACGGGTGACCTTGGTGACCCCGGAGATAGTCACCCAGGAGACCGTCGGTGACTATGCCGGCTGGGTGACCGACTAGTCGTGGACGGCGATGATGACGGCGACGGGGATGCGGACGCACCATGAGTGAGGCAGCCGGGGGTCGCCTCCTACTCGAAGTGCGGGACATATCGAAGCGCTTTGGTGCCACCCAGGCCCTCGCAGAGGTCTCGTTCGACATCCGGGCGGGTGAAGTGCATGCGCTCACTGGGGAGAACGGCGCGGGGAAATCCACGCTCATGAAGATAATCTCGGGCAACTACAGCCCGGATTCCGGGGAGATTCTCGTCCGCGGTGAGCGCCAGCACTTCACCGGTCCGCAAGCGGCTAAGGATGTCGGCATCGCCATCATCCACCAGGAGCTCAACACCATCGCGGACATGTCGGTGGCGGAGAACTTGGCGTTGGGACGGGAGCCCAAGACCGTGCTCGGCCTGCTTGATCGAGGTGCGCTGGCCGAGCAGGCCAGGCAGAAGTTGGCCCGGGTCGGGCTCGACATCGATCCTCGGATGCCCATCGGCAGCCTGAGTGTCGGGCTGCAGCAGATGATTGAGATCGCTCGAGCCGTCTCTGAGGATGCCCAGGTGCTGGTCCTCGATGAGCCCACGGCCGCGTTGTCTCAGGCCGAAGCGGAACACCTGTTCGGCCTGATCGAGCAGATGCGGAGTGACGGGATGGGGCTGGTGTACATCTCCCACCGGATGGAGGAGGTCTGGCGGCTGGCCGATCGGGTCTCGGTCTTTCGGGATGGTCGCTGGGTTGGCACCCGGGAGAAGGCGGCGGTCCGACCCGACGAGATCGTGCACATGATGGTGGGGCGCCCGGTAGAGGACCTGTACGCGAATGTGCATCGGGAGCCTGGGGAGGTCCGGTTGGCCGTGACTGAGCTGACGTCGGCCAATGGCGCGATCGGGCCGGTATCCTTCACCGTCCGGGCCGGAGAGATCGTAGGGATGGTGGGACTGGTCGGCGCGGGTCGTACCGAGGTCGCTCGGATGATTTACGGTGCTGAACGGCCGGCCTCTGGGGAGATCACTGTCGACGGTCAGCGCTACCGGCCGCGGAGTCCGCAGCGCAGCATCAAGTCCGGAATCGCGCTGCTGCCCGAGGACCGCAAGGAAGAAGCGCTGCTGTTGCAGATGTCGGTTACCGACAATGTGGCGATCTCCACACTGTGGAAGTGGCTCCGGGGCCCCCTGCTTATGCCGAAACGGGTGGCCGAGTCGGTGGCCGTGCTGACGCAGCGGCTCCGGGTCAAGGCCGCCTCGGGGAGTATCGCGGTCCAATCCTTGTCCGGCGGCAACCAGCAGAAGGTCGTATTGGCCCGGATGCTCAACCAGGAGCCACGGCTGCTCATTCTCGATGAGCCCACCCGGGGAGTCGATATCGGGGCCAAGAGCGAGATCTACCGGATCATTGACGAGATCGCTCATGCGGGAACCGCAGTGCTGGTGATCAGCTCGGATCTGCCCGAGGCCCTCGGTCTGAGTGATCGGCTGCTGGTGATGCGGGCGGGGCGGATCGCTGCCGAACTGGCCGGGGACAGTGCTACCGAACACGCAGTGATGGAGTTCGCGACCGGCATCGATGCTGACCGCGGCGGAGACGTCAAGGAGCTTGTATGAGAAACCAGCCTGTGGTGGAGCCCGTCGCCCCGGTCGGGGCGTCATCAGCGAATCTAATAGCACGCATCTTCTTCTGGTGGGACCGGGTGGGCATCGTGGCCATCCTGGTGATCCTCATGGCGCTGATGGCGGTGTTTGCTCCCAACTTCGCCAGCTTTGACAACGGAATGAACGTGCTGCGAGCGGTGTCCATCAATGCGATCCTTGCGGCCGGGATGACGGTGGTGATCCTCACCTCGGGCATCGATCTCTCCGTGGGGTCGACGTTGGCGGTGGCGGGTTGTGTCGCGGTGCTGCTGGATGTGGTGGGCGTACCAGCGGCGATTGCGGTCCTCGGTGGCCTTCTGGTGGGAGCGGTAGCAGGGGCCGTCAACGGCGCCCTGATCGCCTGGCTGGTACTGCCCCCGTTCATCGTGACCCTCGGGGCGATGACGTACCTGCGGGGAACCGCCTACTCCCTGGTTGGTGGCTTGCCTTTGATCGCGAATGATCTTGGGTTTGCCGCCCTCGGCAACAGCTACGTGTCGGTGGTCCCCACGCCGGTGGTGATCATGCTGATCGTGTATGCGGTGATGTGGATCGTGCTGGAGCGGACCAGCTTCGGGCGCCACATCTACGCCGTCGGTGGGAATGCGGAGGCGGCACGGTTGGCCGGGATCAATGTGCGTTGGATTCTGGTGTGGGCCTACACCATCGGAGGCGCCACGGCCGGGCTGGGCGGAGTGCTCTTTGCCTCGAGGGTGATGAGCGCCGAACCCAACTCCGGGCAGGGCTACGAGCTGGACGCCATTGCGGCGGTGGTGCTCGGCGGAACCGCCTTGGCGGGTGGACGGGGAAAGATCCTCGGCACGCTCATGGGGGCGATAATCATTGGCGTCCTTTCCAACGGGCTGGTGCTGATGAATGTGCAGTACTTCACCCAGCTGATAATCAAGGGGTTGGTGATCATCGTGGCGATAGCAATCGACTCGCTGCGACGACTTGGTCCGGCGAGCACCTCATGAGTGCGTCGTCCCCCTACCCCGTACCATGCCGAGCAGGTGGCCCTCGCCGCCGAGATGTCTCCGGGCCGGGGTTGGCGCCCTGGGTGCAGCGCACGACGAGGAAGGGAGAGGGGTGAGCGGGATCGCGGTGATCGGGAATGCAATCGTCGACTACTACAAGCAGGTGGCGGTCTACCCGACCCAATCATCACTGACCACCATCACTGGTATCGATGCCCAGCCTGGTGGACTGCTCTGCAACTGCGCCATGGGGCTGGCCCGCCTGGACCCTGACCTGCGGATTCCGGTCGTCGGCCGGGTGGGTCCTGACCCTGGCGGCGACCTGCTTCGGGAGCACCTGGGCCGGTATCGCGGCATTGACACCACCCAACTCCATCTGGGTGGGCAGACGTCTTTCAGTGACGTCATGGAGGATGTCAGCACCAAGACCCGAACCTTCTTTCACTTCCGGGGTGCCAATGCGGAACTCGACTTGGCCGACATCGACCTCGCAGCCCTGGAGGCGGATCTGCTCCACATTGGTTACGTGCTGCTCCTGGACCGTTTCGACGCCGACGATAGCGATTATGGGACCCGGATGGCCCGTTTCCTGGCTGAGGCGCAGGCCCGGGGGGTCCGAACCTCGCTGGACGTGGTGAGCGAGGAGTCCGACCGTTATCCCACCCTGGTGCCTCCAGCGCTGCGATATGTCGACTACTGCCTCATCAATGAGCGGGAAGCGGCGGCCACCACTGGCGTCGATCTGGGGTCTGGGGCCACTCCTGCTGAAGCCGGGTTGCGAGCGGCAGCAGCCGCGCTGCTCCGGATGGGGGTGTCGACCTGGGTGGTGATTCACTGGCCTGGTGGTGCGGTGGGGCTGAGCAGCGAGGGGGAATGGGTGGTTCGGCCGGCCGTCGCGATGCTGCCGGAGGAGATCGCCACCACCACTGGCGCCGGTGATGCCTTCGCTTCGGGTGTTCTCCACGCAGCCTGGTCCGGTCGGCCACTGGCCGCTGCCGTGGAAGCGGGAATGGGTACGGCAGCTTGTTCGCTGCGGGACGCCAGCTCCACCGGAGGGATCCCGGATGCGGCTGGGGTAGCCGAGTTTTACCGAGACGCAGCCAAGTGCGAGCTGTGGGCCTCGGCGTGATCAGTTCTGGTGGTTCGGCCCTGGTTTTCGGCGCCGGGAATGTGGGGCGCGGCCTGCTCGGCGACGTTTTCACCGAGGCGGGAATGTCGGTGACCTTCGTCGACGTCGATAAGACAATGGTGGAGGCGCTCAACCGCGACGGTGGCTACCCGCACCTGACGGTCGACGATACTCACCGTCATCAACGCCAGATCCGGACGGTGACGGCGCTCCACCCGTCGGCATCGGAGCTGGTGGCTCGAGCCGTCAGGGAGGCGACCGTGATCGCTACCTGCGTGGGAGTCCGTGCTCTCCCCGATGTATGCCGTCAGATCGCTCCGATGATCAGCGCTCGGCTCGATACCCGTCCGGGCACCCTGAACCTGTTGATCGCCGAGAACCTCCACGACGCCGCCACCGAGGTGCGCACCTGGCTACTTGAGGCGGCACCCACGCTCCGTGATCCCGACGTTGCCCGCAGGGTGGGGGTTGTCGCCACCTCGATCGGCCGGATGATCCCGCAGCCCCGACCGGCCATCCAGCAGCTAGGTGTGGCCGCCATCGAGGTGGAGCCATATAGATTTCTTCCGCTCGATGGGGAGGCGATCCGGGGCGATTTTCCCATGATCCCCGCTGTCGTCTCCGACCGGGCGATTCCCTTCGCCTTCTACGCCGAACGCAAGCTGTGGCTGCACAACATGGGGCATGCCATGGTCGGCTATCTAGGGCTGTTAGGTGACGATAGCTATGTGTGGGAGACCTGCCAGCGTCCCGGAATCCGAGCTTGGGTGCGGAATGCCATGGTGGAGAGCGCGGTAGCCCTGGCTGCCCGCTATCACCGACCGCTCGGCCCGCTGCTGGACCATATCGACGACCTGCTCCACAGGTTCACCAACCGGGCGCTCGGTGATCCGCTGGTGCGGGTGGCGCGCGATCCGGATCGCAAACTAGCGTCAGACGATAGGCTGCTCGGGGCGTATCGTAATTGCCAAGAGCACGGGGTTGACCCTCGGCACGTGGTGCTCGGGATCGCGGCCGCGGGGCGACAGCTGGCCCGAGAGCGGCACCTTGATGATGCGGCAATCCTCGACCTGCTGCGCGATCGAGGCTGTGTCGATCCGCGCTTGCCCGGACTGCTGGCGGCCATGGCCGGGGCCCGGTCGGAGGGCCGGATCGAGCAGCTACTGGCGTCCGCGTTCCGGGAGTCGCGGATCCCCTAGCATTAATCAGCGCTTCCCTGGGACCGGAGAAGCCGACACTCCTGGTTGGAAATTTATTCGTTTCCCTGCATAATGATCGCATGATCAGGGTGGCAGTGGCAGGATGCACCGGTTACGCAGGGGGCGAGGTCTTGCGTCTGCTCTCGGTGCGCGACGAGATCGAGATCGGTGCGCTCACCGCTAAATCTTCAGCGGGCAGCCGGCTCATCGATAGTCATCCACACCTGCTCTCGCTGGCCGATCGGGTGGTGGCGGATACGACCGTGGCGAATCTCGCCGGGCATGATGTGGTCTTCCTTGGCCTGCCGCACGGCGCCTCGGCTGAGATCGCCCAGCAACTCCCAGACGATGTGCTGGTGATTGATGCGGGCGCTGACTTCCGGCTGGAATCTGCCGACGACTGGGCGAGGTTCTACGGCACGCCGCATGCGGGCACGTGGCCCTACGGGCTACCTGAGTTGCCTGGTCAGCGGCCGGTGCTCGCGCAGGCTCGGCGGATCGCCGTTCCCGGATGTTTCCCGACATCGATAACGCTGGCGCTGGCCCCGGCCCTGTACGGAGGCCTGATCAGTGGTGCGGACGTGGTGGCGGTCGCGGCCACCGGACCATCTGGGGCTGGCAAAGCGCTCAAGCCGCACCTGCTCGGGGCTGAGTTGATGGGCTCGGCCTCGGCCTACGGGGTGGGTGGCGGGCACCGGCATGTGCCCGAGCTGCTGCAGAACTTTCGTCGGCTAGGGGCAGCGCAGCCGAGTGTCTCGTTCACGCCGGTGCTCGTGCCCATGTCGCGCGGGATCCTGGCGACCGTCACCGCTCCGCTGGCGGATGGGGATCCCGCCGCAGTGCGGCAAACCTATGCGGCCGCCTATGCGGCGGAGCCGTTCGTCCATCTGCTCCCCGAGGGGGTCTGGCCGCAGACACAGTCGGTTCTGGGGAGCAATTACGTGCACGTCCAAGTTACTGTCGATGCGGCAGCGGGCCGGCTGACGGCCATCGTGGCGCTCGACAATCTCACCAAGGGCACCGCTGGTGGTGCCGTCCAGTCCATGAATCTGGCCCTGGGACTCCCCGAGACCCTGGGCCTCACCACTTGGGGAGTAGCACCATGAGCGTCACCGGAGCCACCGCGTTCAGTGCCGCGGGCGTCAGGGCCGGCATCAAGGAATCCGGCAAGCCTGATCTTGCCCTGGTCGTCAACACCGGACCGCGGCGGGTAGCCGCAGGTGTCTTCACCAGCAATCGATTCCAGGCGGCGCCGGTGGTGTGGTCCATGGATGCGCTCGCCGACGGAGAGCTGGATGCTGTCGTGCTCAACTCCGGTGGCGCCAATGCCTGCACCGGACCCGAGGGGCTAGCCGATGCCCGCCGGATGGCCGAACTAACCGCGGCTGAGCTCGACACCACCCCGGAGCGGGTCGGGGTGTGTTCCACCGGCCTGATCGGGGTCCGGCTGCCGATGGAGGCCGTGGAAGCCGGCATTGGTGACGCGGCTGCAGTGTTGTCCTCCGAAGGCGGCCCCGGGGCGGCGGAGGCGATCATGACGACCGATACCGTGTCCAAGGAGGCGATGGTCACGACCGAAGCCGGCTGGACCGTCGGCGGTATGGCCAAGGGTGCTGGCATGCTCGCGCCCGGGTTGGCGACCATGCTGGTGGTTGTCACCACCGATGCCGACATCAGCGCCGATCAGGCCGATACTGCGCTTCGTCATGCGACGTCGCTCACCTTCGATAGGACCGATTCGGATGGATGCATGTCCACCAATGACACGGTGCTCCTGCTTGCCAATGGCGCCACTGGGCTGGTGCCTGACCTGGCTGAGTTCACCGAGGCCGTGACCACCGTGTGTGCCTCCCTGGCCAAACAACTCATTACTGATGCCGAGGGTGCCAAACACGACATTGAAGTGCTGGTGACCCATGCCGATACTGAGGCTGATGCCCTCGAGGTCGGCCGGGCGGTGGCGCGGTCCAATCTCTTCAAGTGCGCCATCTTCGGTGAAGACCCGAACTGGGGCCGGGTGCTCTCCGCGGCCGGAACCACCGCCGCGACCTTCGACCCTGATCAGGTAAGCGTTTCGTTCAATGGAGTGACAGTTTTTGAGCGGGGCGCCCTCGGTGAGGATCGCTCCATGGTGCCCTTGGTCGGCCGGGATGTGGTCGTCGAGGTTGACCTGGGGGCGGGCGATGTGCAGGCGACCATCTGGACCAATGACTTGACCTACGACTACGTCAAAGAGAATGCGGAGTACTCCACATGAGCGCCACCGAGTTCCGGGATGCCAACGAGCAAGCAGCTGCCTATTACAAGGCGCGCGCTCTGGTGGAAGCGCTGCCATGGCTGGAGAAATACGCTGGCGCCACCATGGTGATCAAGTACGGTGGCAATGCCATGACCAGCGCGGCCCTCAAACAGGCCTTTGTGGAAGATGTCGTCTTCCTGCGCCGCTGCGGCGTGAAGCCCGTGGTCGTCCATGGTGGCGGTCCGCAGATAAATGAGATGCTGGGCCGGCTCGGCATCCAGAGTGAGTTCAAGGGCGGCCTGCGGGTGACCACCCCTGAGGCGATGGAAATCGTCCGGATGGTGCTGGTCGGGCAAGTTGGCCGCGAGCTCGTCGGCCTGCTCAATGCGCACGGGCCGCTCGCGGTGGGTATGTCCGGTGAAGATGCTGGCCTACTCACCGCGCAACGCCGGGGTACCACCGTGGACGGGGAGGCGGTGGATCTCGGCCTGGTCGGTGAGGTTGTCGATGTTCGCACCGAGGCCATTGACGACATCATTGCGGCTGGCCGGATTCCCGTGGTGGCCACGGTGGCGCCGGATGCATCGGGTGCCGTCCACAATGTCAACGCCGACACGGCTGCGGCCGCATTGGCGTCGGCTCTGGGCGCGGACCGGCTGATAGTGCTGACCGATGTCGAAGGCCTGTACGCCGACTGGCCCAACACCGAGCAGATAATCGCTTCCATCACCACCGATGCCCTGCGCGAGCTGTTGCCCACGCTGGCCTCGGGCATGATCCCGAAAATGGAGGCCTGCCTGGCAGCGGTCGAGGACGGGGTGCCGCTGGCGACAATTGTGGACGGGCGGCGGGCACACTCGCTGCTGTTAGAGATCTTTACAGATTCTGGGGTCGGCACGATGGTGGTGCCCTCATGAGCCATCTGACCTATCTGGACCGCTATGGAACGGCGCTCATGCAGACCTTCGGTACGCCCGCGCGAGTGCTGGTTCGGGGTGAAGGGGTTCATGTCTGGGATGCCGAGGGGAATCGATACCTTGACCTGCTCGGCGGGATCGCTGTCAATGCGCTCGGCCATGCTCACCCGCGGTTGGTCGCTGCCGTGGCTGACCAGGCTGCGACACTGGGTCACGTCTCCAATCTGTTCACCACCCCGCAGCAGATCGCCCTAGCCGAAAAGCTGGATGCGCTGGTCGCCGGCGATGCGGGGCTCCCCGCACGGACCTTCCTGGTGAACTCAGGCACCGAGGCCAATGAGACCGCACTCAAGGCTACCCGGCGAACCGGCCGCACCCAGATCATTGCGATGACTGGCTCCTTCCATGGCCGCACCTTGGGCGCGCTCTCGCTGACAGCGACCGAGGCCTACCGCACCCCCTTCGAACCGCTTCCCGGCGGGGTGACCTGGGTGCCCTACGGGGACGCTGACGCGCTGGCCGACGCCCTCTCCGAGAACGTCGCGGCGGTGGTGGTCGAACCGATCCAAGGGGAGTCCGGCGTGGTGGTGCCGCCACCGGGTTGGCTGGCCCGCGTTCGGGAGCTCTGCACCCAGGCGGGTACCTTGCTCTGGCTCGACGAGGTCCAAACTGGTATGGGGCGCTGTGGCGGCTGGCTGGCGAGCCAGGCCGATGGGGTGGTTCCTGATCTGGTGACCCTGGCCAAGGGGCTCGGCGGTGGCGTCCCCATCGGGGCCTGCGTCGGTTTGGGATCGGCTGGAGAGTTGCTGCAGGCCGGCAACCACGGAACCACGTTCGGCGGGAACCCGCTGGCGAGTCGGGCTGCCCTGGAAGTTATTGCAACCATCGAAGATGAGGGTCTACTCGAGCAGGTGTCCCGCACTGGTGCCTGGCTCGCGACGGCCATTGACGATCTGGGGTTGCCCGAGATTGTCGGCGTCCGGGGTCAAGGATTGCTGCGGGGGATCGTCCTCGACAGTGCCCGAGGCCCAGAGGCCGTGGCCCGCGGTCTGGTTCAGGGCTTCATCCTGAACGCGCCCCGCCCGGACGTGCTCCGGATTGCCCCGCCGTTGATAGCAACCCCAGCGGATCTGCAACCCTTCGTGGAGGCGCTGCCTGGATTGGTGCGCGGGTGACTGAGCGCTCCGCACCAACGACGAAGGCCGCTCGACAGCAGCGGATAGTCGAGCTGCTGACGCGACAGACGATCAGGTCCCAAGCCGACCTGGCCGAGTTGTTGGTCACCGACGGGTTCACGGTATCCCAGGGCACCCTGAGCCGCGATCTTGTCGATGTGGGGGCACTTCGGGTCCGGACCGCCGCCGGAGATCTCAGCTATGCAGTCCAGGAGGCCGAGCCCGTCGATGTTCACCGGGCCCAGGGACGGCTGGCGCGGCTGCTTGGCGAATTGTTGCTCTCGGCAGAGGCGTCGGCGAACTTGGTGGTCGCAAAAACGCCGCCCGGAGCTGCGCAATACCTCGCCTCGGCGATTGATAGGGCCGGAATGGACACCGTGCTCGGTACCATCGCGGGCGACGACTCTATTTTGCTGGTGAGCCGGGCTCCGGATGGCGGCGATGTACTGGCTGAGCAACTGCTTGCCATGGGAGAGTCTGGCAAGACCGAGCGCGACAAGGAGAGTGGCACGTGAGTGAAGCCGGAGATGGGCGTTTGTGGGGCGGTCGGTTCGAGGGAGGGCCCACCGAGGCGATGTTCGCTCTCAGCCAGTCCACCCAGTTCGACTGGCGCCTGGCCCAGGCCGATCTCGCTGGGTCACGCGCGCACGCCAAGGCCCTGCACCAGGCGGGACTCCTCACCGAGGGGGAGCTGGCTGATCTGCTGGCTGGGATCGAGGCACTGGCGGCCCAGGTGGCTGCCGGTAGTTTTGCTCCCAGCCCCACTGACGAGGACGTTCACGGCGCCCTGGAGCGCGGGTTGATGGAGCGCCTCGGCCCCGAGCTCGGTGGCCGGTTGCGGGCGGGACGTTCTCGTAACGATCAGATCGCCACCTTGATCCGGCTCTATCTGCGCGCTGAGCTGCGCCGGGTGGTGGCTGACTTGGTGGACCTAGTTGAGGCCGTGAGTGCCCAGGCACGGGCCCATCTGGGGGCACCCATGCCGGGCCGGACCCATCTCCAATCGGCCCAGCCGGTCTTGCTGAGCCACCATCTGCTGGCCCATGCCTGGCCGCTGCTCCGCGACGTGGACAGAATTCGCGATCTTGATCGCCGCCTCGCGATATCCCCCTACGGGTCGGCGGCGCTCGCGGGTACCTCGCTCGGGCTGGACCCGGAGTTTGTCGCCCGTGAACTGGGCTTCGAGGCGAGTGTCACCAACTCCATTGACGGGACTGCGGCCCGCGACCTGGTGGCCGAGGCCGCCTATGTCCTGGCCCAGATTGCTGTTGATCTCTCCCGGATAAGTGAGGAGATAATCCTCTGGTCGACCGTTGAGTTTGGTTTCACCACACTGGATGATGCCTGGTCGACTGGTTCGTCGATAATGCCGCAGAAGAAGAACCCTGACGTGGCCGAGCTGGCCCGGGGTAAGGCGGGTCGGCTTATCGGGAACCTCAGCGGGCTGCTCGCCACGCTCAAGGGGATGCCCCTGGCTTACAACCGGGACCTCCAGGAGGACAAGGAGCCGGTGTTCGACGGGCTGGATCAGCTCCGGATCTTGCTGCCCGCGATGACCGGCATGATCGCCACGCTGCAGTTCCACACCGAGCGGATGGCCGAACGAGCGCCCCAGGGCTTCTCCTTGGCTACCGATGTGGCCGACTGGTTGGTGCGTCAGCGAGTTCCCTTCGCGCAGGCCCATGAGGTGGCTGGGTCGGTGGTGCGCTACTGCGAGGACCGTGGTTGTGAGCTGACAGATCTGACCGACGCGGATCTTCCGCGCATAGATGACCGCCTTGACCCGGGGGTGTTGCAGGTCTTGACTGTCGCGGGATCCATCGAGGCCAGGGACGGGCGCGGCGGGACGGCTACCGCACGGGTACGAGAGCAGTTTGATCAGGTGGAGGCCGTGCTCACCTCGGCGCGGGAGTGGCTTGGCTGACCGGGCGCGACGGTAGCCTGTCGGTGTGAATTCAGTCATCGAAGAGCTGACCTGGCGCGGTCTGATCGCCCACTCCACGGACCTGGATGCGCTCGGGGCGCATCTGGATGCGGGGCCGATCTCGGCCTATGTCGGCTTCGATCCGACAGCGCCCAGTATCCACATGGGCAATCTGGTGCAGTTGATGCTGCACCGGGTCCTGCAGCGGGCCGGGCACCAGCCAGTTCTGCTGGTGGGCGGATCCACTGGACTGATAGGTGACCCGAAGCAGACCGCCGAGCGTGTGATGAATGATCGGGAGGTGGTGAGCGAGTGGGTCGAGCGCATCCGTGCCCAGGTGGGGCGTCTGGTCGATTTGGACGGTCCACACGCTGCCCGGCTAGTGAACAACCTGGATTGGACCGCCGGTCTTTCGACGTTGGACTTCCTGCGGGATGTAGGGAAGCACTTCTCTATCAATCGGATGTTGGACCGGGAGGTCGTCAAGAGCCGGCTGGAGTCGGGCATCTCCTACACCGAGTTCAGTTATGTCTTGTTGCAGTCGCTTGACTACCGGGAGCTCTTCCGCACCTACGGATGCACCCTGCAGACCGGGGGTTCTGACCAATGGGGCAACATCACCGCAGGGGTTGATCTGATCCGTCGGAGTGACGGGGAGCGGGTCCATGCGCTGGCTACGCCTTTGCTCACCAAGGCCGATGGCACCAAGTTCGGCAAGACCGAGAGCGGGACCGTCTGGCTCGATCCAGCGATGACCAGTCCGTACGCCTTCCACCAGTACTTCCTCAATGCCGAGGACGCCATGGTGGTCAGCTATCTGAAGGTTTTCAGTGAACGCTCTCGGGAGGAGATCGACTATTTGGCCGAGCAAACTCGGGACCAGCCGCATCGCCGGGCTGCGCAGCGCGCCCTCGCCGACGATGTCACCGACCTGGTTCATGGCATCGATGAGCGCCGATCGGCCGAGAGCGCTGCTGCCGCCCTTTTCGGCCGGTCTGAGTTGTGGGACCTGGATGCCAGCACACTCGCCGCCGTCGGTGCCGAGTTGGGGGCGACGGAGATGTCTGTGGGCGCGGACCTGCCTACAGTCGCCGAAGCCTTGGTGACCGCTGGGGTGGTGCCCAGCCGGGGAGCCGCTCGCCGGGCGATTACCGAGGGCGGGGCCTACGTCAATAACCAGAAGGTGACGAGTGTGGATGCGGTGCTGACGGAGGCCGATCTGCTGCCGGGAGCCTGGGTGATAGTCCGGCGTGGAAAGAAGACCATCGGGGCCGTGCGCATCCAACGCTGAGCGGGCTTCGCGGGGGCCTAGCGGCGACACGCCCGGGCGTTCGCGTGGACTTGCTCCAGCGGCCCGGACCGAGTAATGTTTCCCAAGCGCTCGAGGGAGCAGACAGATCAGCAAAGCTGACGCGGAAGACCCGAAGCGCAGACCATACCAATGACGAGTACCCGTAAGGGTTTGCTTCGTCGACGGCGGTTCCAGAAGCTCAAATCTTCGATTTGACTTCAACGGGATCGGGTCAATATATTTAAGAGGTTGCCTCTTTGGGCCCGGGTTGGTGGGGTTTGGGGTTGGTGTTTGTGGTTTGAGATCTCAATAGCGTGCTTAGGTCAATGCCAGTTGGTGGCGATCATTGTTGTTTTGGTGGTTGTC
>JBKEBU010000034.1:0-40178 GCA_047973325.1 Propioniciclava sp.
GCGATAACTCCGGATTGTCGGAGAAGAACGTGGGTGCGATGTTGGCCCTGATGCCAAGTTCCGCAGCTGCCGCAGCGATCTGGTCGGCAAAGAAGTAGTGGTCGGCGAATCCGGTAACCCCGGCGAGCAGCATCTCCGCGCAGGTCAGCCGAGCACCGATCCGCACTCGTTCCGACGTCAGGTTGGTCTCCATGGGCCAGACCCGTGCGTTGAACCAGTCATCAACCGACACGTCCTCGGCGGCCCCTTTCATCAGGCTCAGTGGCATGTGGGTGTGTGCATTCGTCAGGCCCGGGACCGCCACCAGACCCGATCCGTCCACCTCTTCAGCTCCCAGCGGTTCCCCCGAGGCGGGACCTATCGCCGTGATAGTCCCGTCTGCGATAGTGATATCGGCAGGTTCCTGCGTCTCCCACCCCACCATCCGGCAGCCTGCGATGCGTGTTATCGGCACTAGGTCCCTCCCTATCCCTCCGGCGGCTGATCTCCGGCACATCCGTCCCTGCGCAGCACCGTACACATCCAAACTGTTTTGTACATGCTTCGGCCGCTGTGGGTACCTTCGCCGTGCCCGCGCCCCGGGGTGCCAGCGGATTCGTGGTGAAGGAGACCGGCGGGTGCATCTGGGATACGGGTTGTCGATCCGGAGGTGGCGACCCAGTCGCTCCTGGACGGCGAGAACCCACTCACCGAACGTGACCGTGACCTGCTGGCCGCCGCTCTCGAAGGCGCCCCCGTGTCCGGATCGCCGCCAGTCTTCACCTGTCCGCCGGCACCGGACGCAACCACCTGTCCGCAGCTATCGGGAAAGACCGGAGCCAGCGCCCGCGCGGAGGCGGCCCAGGTCGCCCAGTCCCGCGGCTGGCGCTGGCGTGGCCCGGGTCAGTGGGTGGTGCCGCTCAGTGGGTGGTGCCGCCGTCAAGTTGCTTGACCAGATAGGGCAGCAGCGGGCCGACCACGCTGACAGCGTCGCGGACACCGCCTCGCGATCCGGGGGCGGCCAGCACCACCGCCGGCTTCCCCGACTCACTCCGGATCACACCGGCGATCCCGCGCGACACCAGCGACAACGATGTGGTCTCCATCCCCCGACGACGGATCTCCTCAGCAATCCCGGGGAGCTGGTAACTGAGCAGTGGAGCCACCGCCTCGACGGTGACATCAGTCGGTCCGACGCCGGTGCCGCCGACGGTGACAATGAGTCGGCTGCCCGCCGCGAGAGCGTCCTGCACCCCTGAGGTGATCGCGGCGACGTCATCGCCCACGATCTGGTAGTCAGCACGTGCGCGATGGGTGGCCAACACCTCTCTTGCCACCAGCCCAGCCCGGTCCTCCCGCAAATTCTGCACGATGTCATCGGAGACGACAATCACTGTTGCCGGAATCTCATCCATGACCCCTAGTCTGTCCGGTTCTGACCCGGCCCGGGCCGTTCTGGGGCACCAGAGTGGTGAAGACAGTGTTTACTGCCTGATATGAAGATCGCCTTGGTGCTGGGATCCGGCGGCGCCCGCGGCTATGCGCACATCGGCGTCATCCGCGAGTTGGAACGGCGCGGCCACGAAGTTGTGATGGTATCGGGGACCTCAATGGGCGCGCTGATCGGCGGGGTCTATGCGGCCGGCGTGCTAGACGACGTCACCGAGTACGCCACCTCGCTGAGCACCGCCGATGTCCGCCGGCTGGCCGATGTGACGCTGCGGGCCCCCGGACTGATCCGACTGCGGAAGGCGATGGACAAGCTGGAGGAGTTCATCAGCGATATCCGGATCGAGGAGCTGCCCATCCCCTATGTTGCGGTGGCAACCGACATCAACCATGCCCGCGAAGTGTGGTTCCGTACCGGCCCGCTGATCAAGGCTATCCGGGCCTCGATCGCCATCCCCGCGGTCTTCACGCCGGTGCAGAGCGGAGACCGGCTCTTTGTCGATGGCGGGCTGCTCAACCCCTTGCCGTTGGGTCCGACCTTGGACAGCGATGCTGACCTTATCGTGGCGGTTTCATTGTTCGGCCCATCGGCCACCCAGCGTCGCACCACTCCACAAGCCGCATCGGCGGACAACACTAGCAGCGATGAACCAGCCACCTGGGCTGACCGGATTGAGGCCTCCTTCGCCGACACCTGGGCGGGGCGGCAGCTCCAGCAGCTTCTGGATCATGGCGATAGCCATCCCCCCGAACAGCTCTTCTCCGACGTCGCCACGACGGCCACCGTGGGGCTACCCGACATCACCATCCGAGCCCTGGACCTGATGCAGGGCCAGATCGAGATCGCCCGCACCGCGATGAGCACCCCAGATGTCTTGATTCGGGTACCGGTGGACACCTGCACCATCCTGGAGTTTGACCGCGCCGCCGAGGTTATCGACGTTGGGCACCGGCTGGCTGTCGAGGCGCTCGACGCTGCTGGCCTGTAGCGCATGCCACCCTGCCGGGTCAGAAAGTTCGCACCGCCGCTATCGGCTCCACGGAGCGGCTCCCCGCACCGTCTGGAGGGAGGACAAATAGTGGTTCCACCAGGATGCTTTCCAAACAAGGTACCTGGTTGTACCATAGAATTATGGCTCCGGCAGCGGAACGACACATCGGCGCACTGCGGCGCGGCGTGGTGGAACTGGCAGTCCTCGGATTGCTCGCCGACGAGCCCCGCTATGGGCAGAAGATAGTCGACGACCTCTCCCAGACCCCGGCGCTGGCCGTGCCGGCTGGGACGGTCTACCCACTGGTTTCCCGGCTGCTCAAGGACGGCCTGATCGAGTCCAGCTGGCAGGAGTCGCCGGTGGGGCCGCCTCGCAAGTACTACCGACTCACGGTCAACGGAACGGCCACGCTGGCCGCCATGAACTCAGCATGGCGGCAACTCCGCGGTGCCCTGGACCAGATCCTTCAGGAGTCCTCATGATCCGTACCCTGGACGAACTTACCCCGCAGGCACGCGATGCCGCCGTGCGCTGGCTGGACGGAGCTCTGGCCCGGCTCGACCCCGAACTGCGGACCGACGTGCGCGACGAACTCACCGGGGCACTCTGCACGAATGTGGACGCCACCGCGACACCGCCCGAGGTAGTAGCGGTTCTGGACGACCTGGGCCCACTGACCGACCCCGGATACCCCGACCCAGGGCACCCTGGATGCGACCAGGCCCAGGATCCGTGGGTCGGCAGCTTCGCCGGCATCCCCTACGACTGGCGCCGGCCCAGCACCGCCCGCATCAAGGACCGTCTGTGGGATCCGACGAATGAACACCTCATCGTGCCCGGGGCGTTCGGTGCCGGGTGGGACCTAAACTTTGCGGCACTGGCGATCCGTCTGGGAATCATCGAGCCCGATGCCGAAGACGTTCCGTTCACGCAGACACCGGCAGCCGCCTTCGCGGCGGCGAAGGTGCTGCCGGTCGGTCTCGCTGCAGCCGTCATCGCGCACTACCTGGTGCGCCGCCGGGAACTCCCCTCCCAGCTACCCCACCACTGGGCCTGGGACGGCACCCCGGACCGGTGGGTCGGCAAGCGGGTCGCTGCGGTAACCGACGTGGGGTTGGCTATCGGGGCAGCGGGGGCAGCGATCGCCTGGGGACGCCCGACGGCCACCGGACCCTCTCACGCCGGGGCGCTGGCCACGAGTGCAGCGGTGGCGACAGCTGCCGCCGGGGTCACTGTCTGGCGGTCGGCTACCCCGGGGGCACGCTGGTGGGCCGGGCCAGCCTTGGCCCTCGGGGTGGTCGGCGCTGCCGGGGCGACCCTGCTCGGCCTGGCACTGGCGGGACGTCGCGCCGAGCAGCAGGCCGACCTCAGAGATGCCCGATGACCACTCATCCCGACGACTCGAGCGGAAATGGCATGCCCACTCCGGAATTCCCGGCTGTCCAGCCGACGCAGGTGGACGGCCGCCGGGTGGCCCTGTTCCTCGCCATCGCTCTCGGCGGCGCGGTAGTGATGGGCGGGCTGCTGTCGGTGGCGGCCCGGCTGATCCCTGCGACACTGACGCCGGTCCTCACCCTTAGCCTGGCGGTGCTCTACATGCCGTTGCCGATGGTCGCCGGGTTCATCGTCGAGCAGCAGGCCGGACGTCGCCCGTTTCTCGTGGTGAGGGCCTGGCGTGCCGTGCGGGCGCATCCGATCCAGATCGCGCCGATTCTGCTTCTCGGGGCCGGCTCCGGTTTGGCCGTCACCGTGGTGACCCTGCTGGTTGCGCTCGGTCTCTCCGGTGCTGGAGTGCCCGGCGCCGGGACCCTGGTCATCTCCACCGAGGAACTGGCGGTACAGCTCGGCCGACTCGCCGGGGTGCCGCTGCCAGCAGACACTGCCGCCGCCCTGCCGCCGGTGGGGGTGCTCGTCGTCCTGGTGGTGTTCCAGGGCATCGTCGCCGGAGCGACAGTCAATGCCGTGTTCGCCTTCGGTGAGGAGTACGGCTGGCGCGGGGTGCTCGCGGAGGAGCTCGCGCCGCTGGGGTCGACCCGCGCCCACCTCATCATCGGTGCCATCTGGGGTCTGTGGCATGTGCCTCTCATCGTCGGACTGGGGTACAACTTCGGCCAGAACTGGCTGGCCGGGATCCCGTTGATGGTGACCTTCTGCATCCCGGTGGGCTTCGTCATGGCCTGGGCGGCTGTTCGAGCCGGCATCTTCGGCGCCAGTGTCTCCCACGGGGTGCTGAACGGCACGGCTCCGGTCACGGTGTTGGTGCTGTCGGGCACCAGCACACTGATCGCCCCGGTGGGCATCGCAGCGACTCTGGGCGCCACCGGTGTCGCCGCCGCGCTCTGGCTGGCATTTCCACCGGCGACCTCGTCGCGCTGATGGGTCAGAGAGTTCGCAGCGCCGCTATCGGCTCTACATGAGCGGCTCGCCGCGCTGGGTAGGAGCCCGCGAGCAACCCAAGCGCGGCCCCCAGCATCGGTGCGCACCCGAGAACCACCCACGGCAGCACCGGCGGCCACCCTTGGAGCACTGCTGCCGCCACACCGATGGCGGTCCCGAGCGTCATCCCGACAGTTCCCCCGACCAAACCCATCACCGCTGTTCCGGTGAGGAACTGAAGCATGATGAACCGTCGGGTCGCACCAAGTGCTCGCCGGAGACCAATCTCCGGCGTACGCTCCAAGACTGACACCAACGTGATGTTCGCGATCCCGATTCCCCCGATGACGAGGCTGACAATGCCGAGTACCACAACAAGTGCCTGCGCATCACTCACGAGCAGCTGGCGGGTCCGCTCAGGGGCCGGAGGCACTTCGACAACCAGGACCTCCGGCTGATCCGGCCGGACCGCCATCGTCACCTGGCTAGACACCGCCTCCATCGCTGGCGGTGGGCAGCCGACCAGCAGAGCACCAAAGCGCTGAAGACCCCACCGCTGGACGGCAACGCCCTGGGGGACGATCACCGCCTCCAGCAGGTCCGGCCGATGACCAACCTTATCCAGGATACCGACCACCACGAGGGGCTGGTCGTCGACGAAAATGACCGGCTGGCTCGCCACATCATGAACCCCCAGACGTTGCGCGGCTCCGGCTCCCAGCACGGCAACCCCCACCGCGTTCCGGTCATGCCACCCGTCAAAGAACACGCCACGCACCTCCCCATCGATAACCTCGGCCAACGAGGCGGAGCTCGCATAGACCGGCACCAGATCCGTCACCCGCTGATGGAGCGGGGTTCCGGAGACGGGGACGTCGGGGATCTCGGTCACGAGGGCAGCGCGGCTGACCGCATCCAGACGCTCCGCCCGCGCCACCGCATCCTTCGGGAGCGACGGCTCGGTGTGCGTGTCATCCTCAGCTGACGCCACCCTGATCACCGGCGAGCGCAACGCATCGAAGCGATCACCAATCTGCGCACCCAGACTGGTCGCCAACACGAGGGTACTCACCAGGACGCCAACACCCACGAGGGTTCCCAAAGCCGTCAATGCGGCCCGCCCAGGTCTTGATTCGATGTCTGCGCGCACCTCACCGATCAGATCACGCACGGTCATCGCCGAAGCTGCGATGCGGTCCTGGGCGGTCACTCGCTGAGGCTTCCATCGACCATGACGAGGTGCCGCTGAGCACGGTCAGCAACCTCGGGATTGTGGGTCACGACAATCAGCGACAGGCCACCTATGTGGAGCTCATCAAACAGGCGCAGCACCCGCTCGCTGGTCGCGGCATCCAGATTTCCAGTGGGCTCATCTGCCAGCAGGAGGGCAACCTCAGCAGCGAGAGCCCGCGCGATGGCGACCCGCTGGCATTCGCCCCCCGACATGGTGCTCGGGTAGGCATTCATCCGGTGAGCCAAACCGACCTGCTCCAGAGCGACCTCGGCCCGCCTGCGACGTTCCGGATAGGGGAGGCCCCGATAGAGCATGCCCAACTCGACGTTCTCTCGGGCAGTCCGATTCTGAAGGAGATGAAATCCCTGAAACACGAATCCGATGGACCGGCCACGCAAGGCGGACCGCTGATCATCTGTGAACGACTTGGTGTCGACGCCCCCCACCTGGACCGCCCCAGTCGTGGGCCGATCCAGCAAACCGATGAGATTGAGCAGGGTGGATTTTCCCGATCCGGAGTAACCAGTGACGGCCACATACTCCCCTGGGTGAACCACAAGGTCGACCTCGGAAACGGCGAGCACCTCACCAAACCGGCGGCTCACCCCGGTGAGCGACACCAAGGGACCGGTGCGCTGATCGATCATGCCCCGGCCGCGGTGCACCGGATCGTTCGCTTCCCCCGATCTGGCGATGGATGTCTACTCCACCCATCAGATCTGGGGTTGCAGTCCATCTGGCCCGGCACATCCTCGCGCAGAGCAGCATGAAGCAGCGCATCGTTAGCCTTAGGGATGCGCTGATCAATCATGCCCTGGCTGTGGCGCACCGGATCGGGCGAACCGCTTCCCCCACATCTGGCGATGGACATCCAGGTACACCCACCACATGTGGGGTTGCGGTTCATCCCGCCCGGCACGTCCTCGCACAGGACAGCATTAATCAGCGCATCCTTAGCGCCCGACAACAACGGCATCCCCTTCCTTCAGGGACCCATCCACGGGCGCCACCTCCACGTAGCCAGACGCTGTGAGACCGGTGCGAATGGCCACATCCACCTCTCGGCCCTCACTGACCTTTGTCACACGGGCCGTGCCGTCAGCGGCTCCGGCCACCGCGGCCACCGGGACGGTGAGCACTTCATCCGCCGTTGTTCCGACAGTGAGAGCCACCCGGTAGTTGTCCCCACGCTGCGCTTCGGCAAAGGGAGTCTCCGGGGTGAGGATCAACTCCTTCTCCGACACCGAGGTCACCGTGGCACTCTGCTCACCCGATCCCTCGACCTGAAAGGACGCTGCGGTACCCACCGTGACCGCATCAGGGTCAACCAGTGCGGCGTCGCTCCGCAGGACCAGAGCACCCGGCGCGAGCGTCACCCAGGACTGAGAGTTCTCCCCCTCCTCAGATGACGTCTCGTGGTCACCGCTCCCCGGTTGCCGTGGCGCACCCACGGTGGTAGCTCCAACGGTCACGGGCAACTCCGGAACGAAGACGATTTCACAGTAGGGAATGGACACACCGGTCGCCGCTGCCAACGTATCCCGGTCACTCCGCGCACGGTCCCGGGTGCTGCGGGCCACCTTCACGGAGGCTTGCGCACCAGCGATGTCGGGCGAGCGACGCAGTTCAGCCAACTCGACCCTGGCGATCTCCAGTTCTTGGCGTGCGACCCGTTTCGGAGGCCCCTCGGAAGCCTCCGACACCGCGATCCGCGCTTGTTCCACCCCCATCTCTGCTCGGAGCAGGTCTGCCTTCGACGGCCCCTTCCGGCGCGCTGCAAGCTCCGCTTCTGCGGCTGTCAACTCCTGTTGCGCCTGCTCGGCGGCCTCCTCGGCCGAGCGCAACTCGGCGGTGGCCTCGGGGGTTGCTTCCTTGGCCGCAAACCCGGCGCGGTCATACAACGTCCGCACGGCGGCTTGGGTTGCTGGTCCAAACTGTCCGCGGCCATCCACCGCGAACCCCAACCGCTCGAGCGCCTGCTGAAGCTGTTCAACATCCTCCCCGGACGTCCCCGGGAGCATGGTACGGAAGGAGGGGACCTTGCCCTGCAGGAGGAGCACCGGGCGACCATTCACCGCCGCGGCTACGTCACCCTCGTCCAGCTGCGCACCCACCGTGGGATAGCGAGTGAAAACCCGCGCCTCGACGCCCGCTTCGCTGGGCATGCAGGAAATCCCCGATTCACGCACGGATGCCACCGTGCCGCGCGTGGCCACCGTGTCCACCAAGACTCGTCGCTCTACGGGTTCGGTGAGCACTGTCCGTTGAGCTGCGGCAGAGTGCCGCTGCTGCGACAGCGCGAAGGCTATTGTTCCAGCCAGCGCGACCATGGTGACTGCCAACCCGATCGCCAGCCCCCGGGTCACCCGACGGGATCGCACCAGCATGGCCTCGGCCCCTGCGGAATTCGGCGGCACATTGTCCCCCGCTGCAGAGTAGTGACTCACCGGCCTTGGGCCAGCTCTTCAGCGCGGACTGCAGCCTGCTGTCGGATCTCGAGAAAACTCATCAACACACCCTCATTTTCGGCTCCGATACGGTCCTCGTGCTCGCCTTGCAGCGTGGCAAACAGCTTCTTCATTCCTAGGCTGGTCTCGCACTCAGCACCAGCGACCGCGACCGGAATCTCTTGTTCCACAAGCTCCGGATCTTCCCACCCCTCCTGATTCGCCCGCGTCAACAGGCGTTTGATTCGTTCTTGTCGGGAGCCCTCTCCAAAACCGCCATCGACCATGCACTGTGCCCATTCTTCCTGCCGGTCACGCCACCGGTGATCGGCCTCCACTGCAGCCATAACCTCATTGGAGATCTCCTCGACCCACGTCTCCGCCTGGACCCATTCCTTGAGGTCCCCATAGGCGGCTGCCAAGCCAATCGATGCGCAGGAGTCGGCCTGAAAGAACAGGGTCGACCCATCCCTGAGGCCGTCGATGACGACCGTACTCTCGGTCGCCGATTCTGGCTCTACCGACTCCCCAATCAGGGCCTCAAGATAGCTCGGACTCGACTCAGCGCCACTCCCCTGCGGGGGCTGCTGGCCGCCCTCGGTGAGCCCGAACCCCCACTCCCGGGCGTAGGCGACATCCTCCAGTCGGATCCGAACCGGCTCCTCCGAGCTGTAGGCCACCGCGGTGTAGCTAAACCCCCGCTCGGCCATGCACGCGACCACCGCACGTTCGCTCGCATCGTGGATCTGCCGCAACTGCTCCTCACTGAGAGTGTTGAGCCCGCTAAAGGGACGACCCGCCACCACCGGACCGGCCACCGGATTCGTCCCGGCCGGCTCCACCGACGATGGCCCGGCGCACCCCCCGAGCACGCCCGCAGCAGCCACGGCGACCGCGATCCGTCCCCACACCAGGCCCCATCGATCAGGCGCAGGCACTACTAGCCTCGCTCACAATCATCCCATCTATTGGAACTCACAATATTGCGCCAAATCGTACCCCAACCCCGGCCCAGCTTCTTGACCCGGCCGCTGTAACCAGCATGCTCATAGATTCGGACTTTGCAGAATGCCCCTTGGTTCTTGAAATAGTCACCCTTATCATTCCAGCCAAAATCATTGAAATTCTCATTGTCGTCCGTGGCCGCGCCCCAGCGGTTCCACCAGGGTCGCTGATCATCACGCATACAGAGCACGCCATCGTTGAGACAGCTCATTTCTGCATGCGCTACGGGGGCGGCAACCACCATGCCCGCCACCATCACCGCAAGCGCCATCATCAGCCGGGCCCATACCCTCGGGGTCTCAGAGCCAACTATCTTGAATCTTGAATCTTGAATCTTGCCATGTTGGGACGGTACCGATGCCCCGACGAGGCGTCAAATACAGATGTCCCGGGGTACTCTCAGCAGGAAAGGAACCCCTGTAGCAGCAACCATTTCCAACATTCACCAGGCGCATACCTAATGAACCGCTCAACGGCTCAAATAATGGAGTTGTGTTTCATATGAATATTCGATAATTATCGGAGTAGGCCTCTCCGCGAGGGATTTTTCACACTGTTCTTTGCCCCAGCGACACCGGGCGTCCAGGCCGCCACCACCGCAGCGGTCACCACACCAAACACAAGATGCGCACTCAGATCCTTCGCCAGGATCGGGAGGGGGTAGGACTGGATCGGTCGATACACCCCCAATGGGGGCAACACCACATAGGAGGTCAGCCAGGCCAGGGGCCCCAACGCCAGCCCGGTTCGCCAGGAGACCGCACCCACGGTGATCGCTAGCACCTTGCCCCAGCCCATCCCAGTCAGCCAATGCATAGCATTCTGCGTGGGCTGTGCCCACGATTCCGGGGGATCTTCACCCATGATCTCGCGAAGCACGAGGAGGCCCACCTCACCGGGGGCCGACACCTCATCCCAGCCCTCAACACCGCCAAACTCCCAGTTCAACGGATCCTGCGTGCCGCCGCTGCGGCGGTACCGCAGATACCAGAGCACATCCATAGCCAGCGTCCCGACCATACCTGCAGCAACCCCGGCGAACCCCTTCCGGATGAGTCCCGCCATGATTCCTCCCACCTCTGTGCTAGAACCACGGTAACCGCCTCAGTCCGCTGACCAACAGGGTTTAGTAGCCCAGCACGAGCAGATTGCTGACCACGAGCAGGGCACCCGCCACTCCCGCTAGCACCAGGATCGCACGCCGGGTGTACCCCGAGTCCAGGAACCGAGCCAGTGGCCGCGCCAGCACCGTACCGAGCAAGAGCGCTGGCAGGAGGGTCAGCGCCAGCCCGAGCTGATCCTGGTGGACCTTCCCGACCACGCCCAAGATCAGGAGTGAGGTGGCCGTTCCGACAATGAAGTAGGCCGAGAGCGTGGCCCGCACCTGTGGCCCGGGCTCCCCCGCATAGACCATGGCCACCGGTGGCCCGCCTACCCCGGACACGGTGCCGGTGGTCCCCGAAACGAAGCCCGCGGCCACCAGGGTCGACCGGTGCTTGGGAATCTGCCACCGGGATCCCTGCAGCACAGCGGCAATCACCACGGCCAAGCCGACGAAAATGCTCAGCAAAGCCTGCGAGGCGATCACGACCAGCCAGGCCCCAAGCACCAGCCCAGGTAGCCGCCCCAGCAACGCCCAGCCGAAACCGGGCCAGTCGATGGAGCGCCATTCGGAGGCCAGCACCGCGACCGAGATCGCCCCGCCCAACATGATCATCACCCCGGGCATCTGCTCGGGGTAGATCAGCACCAGCGCCGGGCTCACCACCATGCCGAGCCCGAAACCGATGCTGCCCTGAATCACCGAACCAAGAAGGATCAACCCCGCTACCAGCAGGAGGGGCAGCGTCAACTCCGGGAGCAGAGGTCAGTCCTCCTTGATTATCAGGGCGCGACCGCCATAGGGCGGGAGGGAGACCGGGAATCCACCTCGGTCCTCCACGACGGCTAGCTTACGCCGCGTCGTCAGGTCTACGACCCGGCCCGCTGGGATCGCCGCCGACTGGACCCGCGTGCTCACCGGCTCACCGGAGAAGTTGAGCACCGTCACCTGAGTGGCTCCTATGAAAAGCTCGTTCACCATCACCAACACGGCAGGGTGGGCGACCTCAGGCACGGCGATCAGCCGGCCCGTGGCCAGGCCGTGGCGCCGCCGTACCGCCAGGATCGTGGCCAACCGGACAGCGAAGGAATCCGGATCCTCAAGCTGATCGGGCAGCGGGCCATACAGTGCTCGGGCCAGCGGCATCGCCATGGCACCCGCCTCGTGGGCCGCGGCTCGTCCGAGCAGGTCGTAGGCGCCGCGCTCGATCCAACGAGTGTCGCCGGAGGCTATCAGGCCGTCCACCTCAGCCCGCTCCAGCGGCAGCGCACCCACCAGATCCCAGCCGGACAATGCAAACACGCCCGGCTGAAAAGCGTTGTACATGCTGAGCAGCAGGTGTACCTCCCGGATGCGGGCGATATCCACCTCGGTGAGCGTCTCTAGATCGGTGATCCCCAACGACGCGGTGATCACCGACGTGGTGGTACAGGCAATCCCGTTCTGAGTGAAGACCGCGTTATAGGGGCCAGCCTCACCGGTGAGCTTCACCTGCAGCGCCCCCCGAATCTCTGCGGCCAGCTCCCGGCCGGTCATGGTTCGGTCGGCGAAGCTGTATTCGTCCTCGGCGTGCCTGGTCTCAAAGTGCACGAGTTCATAGGTGAGCTCATCGTGATTCTGTAGGGCGTGCACCAGTGAGGCTTGGTCGATCCCGGCCGTGATGGCCTCATTGAGCATCAACCTGAGAAACTCGGTGTCGCCAGTCGCTACCGCATGCTGGGCCGCGGGCCGGGTGATGAAGTCGTAGCTGAGATCCGGCCCCACCGCACCGGTCTCGACGATGTCGTCAATCGTCAAGTTGAGCTCCTGGAAGGTGAATCCGCCCACCTTGCGGACCATGGAGCCGATCAGCTGATTCGCCGCCTGAGACAAGGGATGCCCCTCCGACCACGCCGGCTGAGCTTCCACAGACTTTTCCACACCCAGGAAGCCATTCGCATCCAGGCGCAGCCCACCGGACCCTAGATCGAGCAACGAGTGCAGCGCATCCCCCATCACCAGCCGCATCCCCGCAAACGTCGGGTCGAGCCAGTTTATCGACGGCTGCCCCTCCTTGAAGTAGTGCAGATATACCCACCGGCGCCGCTGACCGGTGGTGTCGTAGACCTCACGGGTCACCGACCAGTTGGTCTCCTTGACCTCGGGGTCATAGAAGATCACCCGCTGCAAAGCACCAATAATGTGCCCCGCCTCCGCCAGCGCGGCCTCGGCTTCTGCGGACAGATTAACCGAGTCTCGGCCAGCCGGAACCTCAGGCAGCAGATGCCAGGCCTCCTCGGGAATGTCGATCATGTGGTAGATCCCGGGATAGTCCCGGTAGTTGATTTCGGCTAGCCGGAAATCAGCGCCCTTGCCAGTATGCCCGGGGACGATATCGTCAATGATGGTGCCGCCATAGGCCTCCGCAGCTTCACACATAGCCCGGAACTCGTCTTCGGTGCCGAAGAGAGGGTCGATGCCCATACCGATCCTGTCGAAATGGCCATCGACACTGGGCGTGGAATCCCAGCCAGAGATGCCTCCGGCCAGCTTCACCGGGCCGGTGTGAATCGCATCGATGCCCACCCGCGCGAAGGCGTCCCACAGATCCGGGTCCCCCAGCGCGCCGAGAAAGGACTGCCCCCGCTTGGTGACCAAGGACAGCGGATAGGCGGTAAACCACACCTGGGTCTTATCGACCGCCGCACGTGGGTCGGGGCTCGCGTAGGGATTGCTCCACATGGACGACGTTCCGGCCAACTGGCGTGCCAAGGTCTTGGCATCGCCGAGCATGGATTGGTCGACCAGCCAGGTCACATAGGCCGGGTTGCGCCCATCGGCCTCAAAGGGCGGCGGCGGGACCGAACTCGCCGCCCGGCGCTTCGCCCGGGGGCGGAGCCGGGCCGGCCGTGACGGATAGCGTTGTGCGTCATAGCTAATCTCGGGAAGAACTTCTTCGAGATCGCGGTCTCCGTCATCCGGGGAGGGGGGGTCGGTCTGCTGGGGCGCCATAGGCACAAGGTAGCGAGCCCAAGCTGTCGTGGGTACCCGGCACGCGCTTATAAGGGGTAGCCCCACAACGCAATAACGTTGGCGCGGTCCCCGCCGGGGGGATGGCGGGGACCGCACTTCACAGCCTAGTTGACGAAGCCGCAACGTGCACGCGCGGCTGTCCCGCGCGTTCCCTACGCGGATCTATCCGGCAGATTCTTCTTCGTCTGCTGCCTGCTGGGCATCGTGCCGCTGCTGAGCCTCCGCGGCCTGCTGGCGCACCTCATCCAGATCGACTTCCTTGACAGCGGCGATCAACTTGTCGAAGTTGCTGGCGTTCAGTGCACCCGCTTCTCGATACACCAGCACACCGCCCCGAAAGGCCATCAGGGTGGGAATCGAGGTAATTTCCAACGCACCGGCGATCTGCTGCTGCGCCTCGGTGTCTAGCTTGGCGAAGGCCACATCCGCATGCTGTTCGGAGGCAGCGTCGAAGACAGGTGCAAACATCCGGCAGGGTCCGCACCACTCCGCCCAGAAATCGATGAAGAGCGTATCGTTGCCCTCGATTGTCGAAGCAAAATTCTCGGCGGTCAGCTCAATGGTTGCCATGACGTCCTTCCACAGATTGATGTCGCTGGATACAACGCTCCAGCAGGGGCTAGCTATTCCCGCCCTCCGGCGGCTGGACGAAGATAAGCGATACCACGGTGGGGTCCACTGTCAGCCGTTCGGCAGCATCCAACCGAACCCGGTCCGGCAGCGCTTCGGCGCGCAACGCCGCCCCAGGCCGGATCCCGGCCTGGGCGAACAGCGCCAACATCTCGGGGTCGGCTTGGACCGCTTCGCTCAGCCGCACCACCTGCAGAGTCTGGCCCGCAAGGTCGTCCACGATGTCGGAGAGTCGGGCCAGCTGAGCCGCAGCCGGGGGCTCCGGCGGCTCCAGCGCATCACTAGCTGGGATGGGATTGCCGTAGGGGGAGATCACCGGGTCAGACAACAATACGGCCAGCCGCTGTTCCACGGCGTCGCTGATTACATGTTCCCACCGGCAGGCTTCAGCATGCACGAGTTCCCACTCCAATCCGATGACCTCGGTGAGCAAGACCTCAACCAAACGATGCTTGCGCATCACGCTGGTAGCCCGGGAACGCCCTGCCGGTGTCAGCACGATCGTGCGGTCTTCGGTCACCACCAGCAGGCCATCGCGCTCCATCCGCTGCACCGTCTGGGACACCGTCGGCCCGCTCTGTGCTAGCCGTTCCGCGATCCGAGCCCGGAGCGGGGGAATCCCCTCCTCCTCCAGTTCATAGACCGTGCGGAGATACATCTCCGTGGTGTCTATCAGGTCACTCACCCGTAGGTCCTTCCATCCGCGCTCACCCTAGCCCCCACTCAGGTCGGACCTCGGCCGGTCCGTGCTCACTACAACCGACGACGGGCGTTTCCCATTCCATGCCCGGGCTCAGCGTCGTTTTATCAGGACTATCAGCGCAGCCAGGGCAGCCACACCTGCCGCAGTCAACAGCGCAAGCGTGGTGCCACTCTGGGCAATCGTCACCTCAACCGTCTCAGCCGCTTCGGTGGGGTCTACCGCCATGGTGGGCTCGGCGGGAGCCTCGGTGGCTGCTGGCGTGGGCCCGGGTACCGGATGCTCGCTCAACTCGAGGGCGGCCGTGGCGCCGGTGATCACCGTCCCACCAGTCACCGATTCGGTCACCGACCACCCGTAGCGCTCATCATCAGCCAGCTCGGCTTCATCAACCACGGCGTAGGTCTGCGGATCCAGGGTGTACAGCGTCGTTCGGGTGCGCAACACTATCCGGCCATCCCGCAGCACCGTCCCGTCGGTCACATCATCAGGAGCGTCCGCCACCCGGGTCAGCACCGACGACTTACCAGACGGCGCATCCAGCGGAGCCTCGTAAATGCCCGGATCGGAGCCGGTCGTCACCACCGACATTCGATGGCTAGCATCGACGAGGAGCGTCGCGGCTCGGTGCGCACCATCGGGGTAGGCCAAGGTGTGCACCCGGGCGCGATTGATCTCGGTCCCGGGCCAGGGATCGCGCACCCGATAGACATCTACCTGGGAGCGGGCCCCGCCCAGATCCCCGACGTAGGCCTGGCCATCGACAAAGGCGAGCGCCTGCATCGTCGACACATAGTCGCGGGAGTTCATCGCGCCTTCGGCGGTGCCATCAGCCTGGTAGGCCTCGATCGTGAGCCGCCCCGAGGACCTGTCGAGCACCCAGTAGCGCTGCCGCTCATGATCGGTGGCCAGCCCCACCGGCGCCCGGCCGCCAGCCAAGGTGAACAGCGGTTCTGCCGCGGCCGGCGGAACGACGCCGATGAGCAACACCAGGGCGACCATGGCCGTGAGCGAGCGCCCTGCGGATCGCCGCCGCGGAAGTCGATTGCCAGCCACGAGGTGAGCCTACGCCAGTTGGAGCAGTCCGCCGACCAGCACCAAGACCATCAGGAACAGCAGTGAACCAGAGACAATCAGGTTCCGAGTTCGTGGGTTCACTCCATCCAGCCTACCGACACCGTACGCTGCCGCTATGACACGGCTCATCCTGCATGCTGTCGGGATTGATGAGTTCCGGGAGCTGTTCTCGGCTGACCAGGACGTGACCCAAGCGCTTCGGTCATGGGCCGCCGCGGCTTACCCACCACCCCCACCGTCGGAGAAGTCGGGTTGGCTCGACAGGCTCGGCCCCATGACCCGGAAGAACCCGCATCCACCGGTGATTCGGCCCGATATTCCCAGTGGTCACGATCTGGAGGATATTGTTCACGGCCGTGATGTTCCGCCAGCCAGGCTCCCGGCAGCCTGGGCCTTGGTCGACCTATGGCTGCAGCAGATGGCCTGGTCGTCGGTCACGTTGCCGCTCACCGAACCACTCGAAGGAATCGACTTCGCCGCATCTCTGGCCGGGGTACCCGCCGAACGCGGGATTGGCCGACTGCTCAATCACCAGCTCGCGCTCCCGCTCCGGGATGCACCGGGCCAACGCAGCGGTTACGTCCGGGGAAGCCACGCGGCCGCGATGGCCACCTCCTGGGCGGCCGCCATGCCTGCGATCCAGCCGCCCGACCCCGGCTTTGTGCAGGAATTCACCCGATGGCTGACCGCGTTCTCCGATTGGACTCGGGCTGCGACCACCGCCGGGAGGCCGGACCCAGATCTGATCGCATTGCACCGAACTGACGCCACCGAGATCAGCTGATCAGGCCAGCGATAACGCCCTGGGCGAAGTAGATGACGAACGCGGCGGCCACCACCCAGAGCAATGGATGCACCTCGCTCGCCTTCTGCTTGGCTACCTTGATAACGACGTAGAAGATGAAACCCGCCCCGATCCCGGTGGTAATGGAATAGGTAAACGGCATCAGCACCATGGTCATGAACGCCGGGATGCCCTGCTCCGGATCGGTCCAGTCCACCTGCAAAGCCTGACTCATCATCAGGAACCCGACGAAGACGAGCACCGGGGCTGCGGCTTCCGAGGGCACCAGGTTCACCATCGGGGCAAAGAACAGGCTCAGCAGGAAGGCCCCACCGGTGACCACCGAGGCGAGGCCGGTTCGGGCACCCTCGCCCACACCCGAGGCGGACTCAATATAAGAGGTGTTGGACGATACCGCCCCCAGCCCACCGGCCACCGCCGACAAGGAATCGACCAGCAGAATCTCGCGGGTATGTGGCGGGTTGCCGTTCTCGTCAAGCAGGTCTCCCTCGGCACCCACGGCCACGATGGTGCCCATAGTGTCAAAGAAGTCGGCCAGCAAGAGCGCAAACACCGTCATCAGCATGGCTAGCGCCACGGTCGGGCCACCCGAGAAAGCACCCAGCAGGTCCACCCTGCCTATCAGCGACAGATCTGGGATCTGGAATACCCCGCCCGCCGGAAGAGCTGGCACATTCAGCATCCAGCCGGTCGGGTTGTCACCCTGGTTGGTAGGCCCAATCCGAAGCACCGATTCCAGAATGACGGCCACGATAGTCATGGCGACGATGGCTATCAGCATGGCCCCCCGGACCCGCCGTACGAACAGAATCACCAGCAGGACAAGGCCAGTCACGAAGACTGCCATCGGCCACCCCAGCAGACCACCATTGACCCCCAACTGCACCGGGGTACCCGCACCTTGGCGCACCACACCAGCATCGGCGAGCCCCACCAAGGTGATGAATAGCCCGATACCCACCGAGATGCCCGTCCGCAGCGCGCGCGGCACCGCATTGAAAACGGCCTCGCGGAATCCAGTGAGCACCAGGACCGTGATCACCAGGCCCTCCCAGACCACCAGGCCCATCGCCTGGCCCCAGCTCACCTGCGGCGCTATCACGTAGGCGACCATCGCGTTCAGCCCCAGGCCAGTGGCCAGCCCCAAGGGAAACCGCCCGACCACGCCCATAACAATCGTCATCACCCCGGCGACCAGGGCCGTTCCCGCAGCCACGGCCCCGATAGCCGCTCCGACATTGGCCCCGATCACCTCACCGGCAGCATCGAGCATCGGCAGGCCATTGATAAGCATGCCGTCCTTGTCCGCCGTCGTGCCGATGATGAGCGGGTTCAACGCAATGATGTAGGCCATCGTGAAGAAGGTGACCAAGCCACCCCGGATCTCACGCGAGAGCGTCGACCCACGACCCGTGAGGGAGAACCAGGTATCAAGCCTGGAGTTCGGCGAATCTGCCGACCGTCGGGCCGGCGCAGATGCGGTGGGAGCCATACGTTGACCTTAAGCCGAACTTCCCCGCGTTCCCGCTGATGTCCACCGCCCGAAGGGCTCGAGGCGAGCCGCCAACGCGCCCCCAGGATCAGTCGAACAGGGCATCTTCACTGGTCAGGGTGTCCCACACCGGACGCGGAAGATCGATACCACGGCGCGGTTCGACGACATCGCTATGGGCGCCGCAGCCATGATCGACCGAGACGACGGTTCCGTCAGCTGGTGAAAATTCGTTGGCGCACACGCCGAAAACTCGCCCCAGGGAACCCTGAACCCGCACGAAGTAGGCGCATTCCTGGCACACCCCGGGTGCCTGGCGGGTCATCGCATTGTGCGGTCCACCCTCACCATCAATCCAGCGATCGGCAGCGTCATCGCGCCCAGCCGCACTCATCACCCGCTCGCGACCCAAACCGAGCTCAGCCACCACGGCCCGGGTCTGCTGACGTTCGGCAGGTTCAGCATCCCGAACGGCCTCCCCACCGGTGAACCCTGCTTCAAGCCGGGGATCATTGTCAGCCGTGGGCATCACCACTCCGGGCGTGACATCGTCGGGCTGGATCCGCGCCGACCAGGGCACCCAGGCGGGTGCCAGCAGGGCACCATCGCCGGGCAGGAGGGAGACCTCATCGACAGTGACTATCCGAGCCCGAGCGGCCCGGGCCACGGTCACCGCCCAGCGCCACCCGGGATAGCCCGGGTGAGTGCAGTCGAAATAGTGCGTCACCAGCCGGGTTCCCTCAGTCACACAGGCTACGTAATCGCCCACACCTATCATTCCGGCCCGCGCCACGGCAGCCTCCTGGGCCAGTTCCACCGCCTCAGCGCAGGCAGGATCGCGTTCTATCGCTCGGGGCGCCATCACAACTCCAACTCATCGGCCACGGCGCGCAAGACTTGCGCGGTCTTCTGAGCATGGCGTCCGTCCGGGTGGCGTCCGTGTCGGTATCCATTCCCGATACCATCCAGCATCTTGATAAGGTCCTCCACGATCACCGCCATCTGCTCGGGGCGCTTGCGGGTTGCCTTGGACAACGAGGTAGGGGCGTCCAGCAACCGCAGCGACAACGCCTGCTCACCTCGTTTTCCTTCCACCACGCCGAACTCAACGCGCTGGCCACGCTTGAGAGTGGCCATCCCTGCAGGCAGGGCGGAAGCCCGCAGGTATACGTCGTCACCGCCCCCGTCCTTGCTTATGAAACCAAAGCCCTTCTCAGCGTCGAAGTAGCGCACTCGGCCGGTTGGCATTGCTTGCTCCTGGTGTTGTGAATCCTCATTCCTCGCCAGGCAGCCTATCGGAGTGGTCCAACCTGGACCGAACCCAGCGACTACCATGACAGCGTGGCAGATTGGACTGACGGACCAGAATACGCGCCGCGCACCCGCCCCCAAGCCTTTCTGGTCCCCGAGACCACCCCGGCGGCAGCGCCAGCCGCCCCGACGGATCCCCAGGACGCTGCGGTACCCCCGCACCCAGGCCCCGCCCCGCAGCCGACCTACACCCCCCCTGAGATAGCCGTCCCGCTGGACTCGCTCGCGCCACCGCAGGAACCCGAACGCGACCCGGCAGAGCCGTTCAGGGTGACCTCGTTGACCATGACCGCTGAGACAGCGCAGCCCCAACCAGGCACCACCGGGGCCGGGCTGAACACCACCTGGGCACCCCCGCCTCCAGGCCTGGCACCCGGCACCTGGGACGGCGTCCACACCGCAGCAGCTCAGCTTCCCGACGCAGCACCCCCACCTGCCCCACCGGGGGGAGCGCCGCCCCTGCATCCTGGTCCGGCCACTCCGGGAAATCCGGCACCATGGCCGCCCCCCGGGCAGACACCCCCCGGCGCCTGGCCACCCATCAGCCCTCCCCGCACGACTGGGCCCATCCCGACGACCGGCTCCACCCCCGGCCGGATGGACATTCCCACGGTGCTACGGGAGGCTACTCCAGGAGTGTTGATTTGCCTGTTCGTCGGCGGACTGGTGCCGCAGTTGGCGCTGCCCTTGTTGTGGGTTGCCCAAGCCCTGGCAACCCGGATTCGCTATCGGCGCCACATCATCAAGGGCACCTTCACCGTGTCCGGCGCGGCGGCACTTGTTCTCGGACTGATCAGCATGATCCGGAGCCGCGAGGCCATCAGCCTCTCCGGGTGGATCAGCAGCACCCTCCCCTGGGCGCAGCTGGCCTGCGGGATGATGCTGGTGCTGGTCCTCGCCAACGTCGCCAAGGCGCTCGTCCGACAGGAGCCTCCCCAGAGCCGCTGAACTGAGTCTGGCCGAGACCGCTGCTCTGGACACCGGTCATCGTCGCGGATACGCAGGCTATGCTGACCCGCCGACGAAAGGGAAAACGTGTCCGCATCGCTTCAGCCATCTGCCGAAGCCACCCCCACTTCCTGGCTCCTTCGGTTTCTGTGGCTCGCTCTAGGAACCGCCATCTTCACGGTATTGCTGAAAGGCATCGCCGCCATCCTCACCGGATCTGTGGGCTTGATGTCCGATGCCCTGGAGTCCACCGTCAACCTGGTCGCGGCCATTGTCGCTATCTGGGCACTCCGCCTGTCGGACAAGCCCGCCGATCACAACCATGATTTTGGTCACGGCAAGGCTGAATACCTGTCCTCGCTGGTCGAGGGTGCACTGATCCTGCTGGCCGCGGGTGCCATCATCGTCTCCTCCTTGGAACGATTGGTCCACCCCCAACCGCTGGAAACCCTCGGCATCGGGCTCGTGCTCTCCGTCGTTGCGTCGGTGGCCAATCTGGTCGTCGGTCTTACCCTGATCCGGCAAGGCCGCAAGCACAGATCCATAACCCTGGAAGCCGACGGGCATCACCTGCTCACCGATGTCTGGACGTCAGCGGGGGTGATCGTGGGAATGGTCCTGCTCTTGCTCACCGGTTGGGCCTGGGTCGATCCGGTGGTGGCCCTCGCGGTAGCGGTCAACATCGCCTATACCGGGTGGCGGCTGCTGCGCCGCTCAACAGTCGGACTGCTCGACGCGGCGCTCCCGGCCGATGAGGTGAGTACTATCCGCACGGCACTCACGGCGGCCTCCCGAGAGCAGACGAACGAGCCCGCCGAGGTTCTGGTGACCGACCTTCGCACCCGGGAATCAGGGAGGCAGCGTTTTGTCCAGGCCACCGTCGAAGTCCCCGGGGGGTGGACCGTCGATCAAGCCCACGACCTGGCCGACCAGATGGAGGCCAGTGTCGAGAAGGCGCTGCCCGGCACGACCACGGTGGTCCACATCGAACCTATCGGCATCACCCGACAGCGGATGGGCACCGAGTCGAGCACCTGAGCGACAGCAGACACACCCCCCTCAACCTCGTCAGCACAAGGTCGTTGTGCTGACTAAACTGCGCCTATGAGTGGAGGCCAGGATGTTCGCCGGGAACGCGCCCTACAGGCGGCCCGCATCCGCTTCGCCCATACCAGTGCACAGGTAGTCTCGGATCGGGTCGACGCCGATGTCCTGCACATCAAGGGTGCCAGCCTGGACCCAGACCTCAACCCTGGGCGCCAGCCCTCGACCGACGCCGACATCCTGGTCCGCCCCGCCCACGTACGTCGGCTGATTCAAGGATTGACCAAGGCTGGGTGGGTGATGTGGTGTGATTTCGACGAGGGTTCCCTCTTCGAGCACGCGGCCTCCTTTCACCACGAACAACACGGCATGCTAGATGTGCATCAGAACTTCCCGGGGATGCACCGTCAGCCCGAACACGCCTTCGAGACGCTGTGGACTGACCAGGTGCTCCGCGAGATCAGCGGATTTCTCTGCCCCGCCCCCGGACCGACGGGCGAGCATCTGATCTTGCTGCTGCATGCCGCCCGGACCCCGGGCAAGCAGTTGGACGTTCAGAACCACTGGACCAACGTGAGCGATACCGAGCGCGCAGCTATCGAACAGCTGGCTGCCGATGTGGGTGCCCGGGTCGGCCTCGCGGCAGCCCTCGGAGAACTCGATTCCATCGACGATCCGGAGGTAGCCCTATGGCGGCTCAGCCTCGACAACTCGGATCGGTTGGGTGAATGGGTGGCCCGGTGGCGTACCACCCGAGGGCTACGCCCCCGGATGGCTATGCTCCGGCGCGCCACCCGGGTCAATCGGTTCCAACTGGGTCAAAGCCTCGGACATCCACCCACACGATCAGAGGTATGGCGCGCCTGGTGGCAGCGCGCCGGACTCGGCGTGGCCGCCGCCACGCGAAAGCTTCGTTCGTGAGGTATCTTCGCCCCGGAACCGTCGCTTGGCACCTGGACGTGCTCGACACGCCCGTGCTCTACCTGTGTCAGATGCCGGACGGACGACCCTTCGAACTCAATGGCAGCGCGGCTGCAGCCTGGGTCTTGGCGGTGGAACTCCAGGACCACGAGGCCGTCCTCGAAGAACTCGTCGCCAGTCACCAGGGTGACCCGACCACGATCGAACGGGAAGCCACGGTGATATTGAACCAACTTGTCGACACCGGCATGCTGGAAGTCGACAAGCACCCTCATTCCGGCCCGTGACGCATCTGCTCGTCTACCAACAGCCGCCAGGAACGCACCAGCGCCTCATCAACATACGCCCGGGCCGATCCGTCCGGCCGGACTTGGGCATCGACCCGGAACTGGGATACCCCTACCCGGGCTAGCCAGGGGACCTGATCGGCGTGCAGGTCACCGGCCGCCACTATCAATTCGGCCGCCCGCGGACACCCGGCCGCGGTTCGCACCAGATAATCAAGTCCATGGTGAATACTGCGCGCCGATCCGGCCGTCTGGACGCTGTCCAGCCGTGGCAATTCCACCAGGGTTACCCACGCCGCGTCGGCGTCCAGACACGCATCAACCGCCCGGGAGAACGTCCACGGACAGGTGGTCTCCGACAAGACCCCCGCGATTACCTCCCGATCAACGTCACCGAGACCATTCAAGAAGCCGAGCACGATGCCGGTCGCCCCCGCATCGAGATAGGACGAGATGAGTCCCCGAAGGCGCACCAGTTCTCCGCCATCGGTGGAGTAGCCCTCACGGAGTCGCACCGACACCCGAAGATCACTATCCGTGCGTCCCCGCACCGCCGCCACCTCACGCGGTTCCGGAGACATCGGGCCATCATCGGTCATCCGGTACAGATGCAGCCTATCCGCACCACCGGCAGTCGCAGGCAGCGCATCATGTGCCGAAAGGATGCCTACCTCCAGAATCCCGCCCATAGCCCTATCATGCCGTCCGGTGGTTGACTGGACAGCAGCGCCACGCTGCCTCGGCAACGTGAAACGCCGGGCACCCCGCAGTGCGGGGGCCCGGCGCTGACGTGTGCAGCCGAACTCAGAAGTCCATTCCGCCCATGCCACCCATACCCGGATCGCCGCCGGCGGGGGCCGCTGCCTTCTCCGGCTTGTCCGCGATCACGGCTTCGGTGGTGAGGAACAGGCCCGCAATGGACGCCGCATTCTGCAGCGCCGAGCGGGTCACCTTCGTCGGATCGGGGATCCCGGCGGCCAGCATGTCCACATACTCACCCGTCGCTGCATTGAGACCATGTCCGGCCTGCAGCCCAGCGACCTTCTCCGCGACCACACCTCCCTCAAGTCCCGCATTCTCAGCAATCTGCTTGAGTGGAGCGGCAGCCGCGGTGAAGACTATCTGTGCGCCGATGGCCTCGTCACCAGCAAGATCGGCGACCTGGCTCTGCGCAGCAGCTGCGGCCTGCAGCAGTGCGACCCCACCGCCAGCCAAAATGCCCTCTTCAACGGCGGCCTTGGCATTGCGTACGGCATCCTCAATCCGGTGCTTGCGCTCCTTGAGCTCCACCTCGGTTGCGGCACCCACCTTGATGACAGCCACGCCACCAGCCAGCTTGGCCAGCCGCTCCTGCAGCTTCTCCCGATCGTAGTCGGAGTCGCTGTTCTCGATTTCGCGGCGAATCTGGGTCACCCGGCCTGCGATCTGATCGGCGTCACCGGCACCATCGACGATGGTGGTCTCATCCTTGGTCACCCGTACCGAGCGCGCCCGACCCAGGAGTTCCAGGGTCACCGCCTCCAGCTTGAGGCCGACCTCTTCGGAAATCACCTGACCACCGGTGAGAATGGCGATATCACCCAACATGGCCTTGCGGCGATCACCGAAACCAGGAGCCTTGACAGCGACTGACTTGAAGGTTCCGCGGATCTTGTTGACTATCAGGCCAGCCAAGGCTTCACCATCGGTGTCCTCGGCGATCACGAGCAGCGGCTTGCCGGACTGCATGACCTGCTCCAGCACGGGAAGGAGGTCCTTGAGTGCGGACACCTTCCCATTCACTATCAGGATGTAGGGATCTTCGAGAACCGCCTCCATCCGCTCGGAATCGGTGACGAAGTAAGGCGAGATGTAGCCCTTGTCGAAGCGCATCCCCTCAGTGAGCTCCAGTTCTAGCCCGAAGGTGTTCGACTCCTCGACGGTGATGACACCTTCCTTGCCGACCTTGTCCATGGCCTCGGCAATGATGTCGCCCACAGTGCTGTCGGCAGCCGAGATCGACGCGGTGGCGGCGATCTGGTCCTTGGTGTCGACCGGTGCGCTCTGCGCGGCGAGTGCCGCAGAGATAGCGGCGACTGCCTTCTCGATACCGCGCTTGAGGCTCATCGGATTGGCACCAGCGGTGACATTCCGCAGGCCTTCACGCACCATCGCCTGAGCAACCACCGTGGCGGTAGTTGTGCCGTCTCCGGCCACGTCATCAGTCTTCTTCGCGACCTCTTTGACCAGCTCAGCACCGATCTTCTCAAAGGGGTCGTCGAGGTCGATCTCCTTGGCGATGGACACGCCGTCGTTGGTGATGGTGGGTGCGCCCCACGACTTCTCCAGCACGACGTTGCGGCCCTTGGGACCCAGCGTCACCTTGACCGCGTCGGCGAGGACATTCATTCCCCGCTCGAGGCCGCGGCGCGCCTCAACGTTGAATTCAATCAGCTTTGCCACAGTTGGCAATCCTTTCGGATCTGAAGTGTGCGACCGGGTCGGTGCCCGCGACGGACGACCTGATCGGCAGGTCTCACCGGGCCGGACGGATGGCACTCACTGCCTGCGAGTGCTAATCACCTTTTTAGCACTCGCCCCCTGTGAGTGCAAACGATTCGGGTGGTCCTGGTCTCAAGTCCTAAGGATGCGCTGATCAATGCTGTCCTGTGCGAGGACGTGCCGGGCCAGATGAACCGCGACCCCGCATGTGGTGGGTGTACTGGATGTCCATCGCTAGATGTGGGGGAAGCGGTTCGCCCGATCCGGTGCGCCGCAGCCAGGGCATGATTGATCAGCGCATCCCTAAGCTGCTGACATGACCCACCACCGGCTGCATCAGCTTCGCAGCGTGGCCAATTGGCTCAATCTGACCACGCCCGTCGGGATCGCGCTGGCACTTGCCGGGCGAGCTCGACTTCGTGCCGGACCCGAGAGGCTCGTGCTCGCCGACCACTACCGGCTCCCGTTTCCGGTGGCGGGAGCATTCACTGTCGGCAATGTCATCCTGTCGGCGGAGTCCGTCCAGGATCTGGACGATCAGCACCCAGGAACATTGGCGCACGAGGGCCGACATGCCTGGCAATACGCCGTCGGTGGCGTCTGGTTCTTCCCCGCCTATACCGTGGCGGCGGCCTGGTCGATGCTACGCACCGGCTCACCGGCACTGGCGAATCCCTTCGAACGCCATGCTGGCCTCCACAGCGGGGGCTACCTAGGCCAACCGCAGCACTGATCGGCTCAGCCGGGAATCCGAACGCTCAATTGCCGGGCAGAGCGGTTGCGTTGCCGGGTGGCCCGCAGGCGGGTCAGCCGCCGCACCAGCAGCGGCTGATAGGCCACGGCCTCTGGCCGGTCCAACAGCTGGTTGAGGATCTGGTAGTAACGGGGTGGCGTGAGCGCAAACCGGGCGTGAATCTCAGCGTCCTTCTCCTGAGCTGCCGCCCACCAGGAGGCCTCGAAGTCGAGGATCCCGGCCTCTAGGTCGCTCAGTGGGGACGCTGCCTCGCGCCGCACATCGGACTCGCGCTGCACATCGGACATGGCCCCAGAATACCTGCGAATCACACCACTGTCATTCGCGTCCGCCGCGGCGATTGCCAGTTCCACAGTTTGCTCCAATCTCGCCGCCCGGGTTCAATGGTGATGACCCCAACCACTCGAGAGGACCCATGGACCACCTGAACGGGACGTTGATGCGCTACCCGTGGGGAACCACCGACGCCATCCCGGCCCTCCTCGGAATCCCTGCCGACGGCGGGCCTATCGCCGAGTATTGGCTCGGTGCCCATCCCCTCTCTCCCTCCCACCTGGGCGATATCGCCCTCAACGACCTGCTGCGGTCCGATCCAGACCGCCTCGGCGAGGCCTCAGTATCGACCTTTGGCCCTACCCTGCCGTTCCTCATGAAGGTCCTCTCCGCGCGGCACGCACTCTCCTTACAGGCGCACCCATCCCGAGAACAGGCCGAGGCTGGCTACCTCGCCGAAGAGGAACGCGGTATCGCCCGGACCGCATCTGAGCGGACCTACCGCGACGATTGGCCCAAACCCGAGATCATGATAGCGCTGAGCGAGTTTCACACGCTGCTCGGCTTCCGCGACCCGCGAGTCACCCTGCGGCTGTTCTCCAAACTAGGGGCCGGGCCCGACCTCGAGCGCCTGCTGACACCGCTCGATGCCCGGGGCGGGGTCGCGGCCATGCAGGAGGTCTTTCTGGATGTGCTCTCCATCAGCGAGGATCGGCATAGCATCGTCAGCGATGTACTCCGCGCGGCCCACGACCATGCTGCCGACTCCGGTGACATCGGTGACTTCGCCCGGACCGCAATCGAGTTGGAGGCCGACTTCGGGGAAGACTCCGGCATCATCGCTGCCCTGTTGATGAATCGGGTGGTCCTCGCCCCTGGCGAGGCGGTCTACGTGCCCACGGGCTCCATGCACGCGCACCTGCACGGCACCGGGATCGAGGTGATGGGCTCGTCGGACAATGTGCTCCGTGGGGGACTCACCCGGAAGCACATTGCCGTGGATGAACTCGTCAGCGTGGTCGACTTCGCCTGGATGACGCCGTTCATCCTGGGTGGCACCGAGACCGCTCCGGGGGTGGTCAGCTATCCCACCGAATGCCGGGAATTCGATGTTTGGCGCCTGGATGTGGCCCCCGACAATCCGGTCACCCTCCCGGCTGACGGGTCCGCCCGGATCGCCCTGGTGACCGAAGGGCAAGCCGCTTTTCACCGAGGCGGCACCCATCTGGGCGGCAGCCGCGGCGCGTCCCTGTTCTTCGCCGCACATGACACCGAGATCGAGGTCCGGGGCGATGCTCAGGTATTCGTCTCCGCCCCAGGATTGATCCGAGTAGGTAGCCGATGAGCGGTGGATTGGCTGCCCTGCTCGACGACGTAGCCACGATGGCCAAGATGGCTGCCGCCTCAGTCGATGACATCGCTGCCGCTGCCGGACGAGCGAGCGCCAAGGCCGCCGGCGTCGTAGTGGACGATGCTGCGGTCACCCCTCGCTTCGTAGACGGCGTGCATCCCAGCCGTGAGCTGCCGATGATCCGGCGGATCGCCACCGGATCGCTCCGCAACAAGGTGATAATCATCCTGCCAGCAGCACTCCTGCTGAGTCAGTTCGCACCGTGGCTGCTCACTCCGCTGCTGATGCTGGGTGGCTGCTACCTGTGCTACGAGGGTGCCGAAAAGCTGTGGGAGTACGCCACCGGTCATGGATCCGGTCACGCAGAACAGCCCGTCGGAGTTGTGGGCGGCGACGGGGAAAAGGCAATGGTGGGCAACGCCGTCCGCACGGACTTCATCTTGTCCAGCGAGATCATGGTGATAGCGCTGAACGAAGTGGCCACCGAGCCACTGGTCTCCCGAGCAGCCATTCTGCTCGCCGTTGCCGTTGCTATCACCGCCGGGGTCTACGGGGTGGTCGCTCTCATAGTTAAATTGGACGACGTCGGCGTGGCCCTGATCCGGCGGGAGTCACCGGCACTGACAACTCTGGGACGTAGCCTGGTCGCCGCCATGCCGATAGTCTTGGCCACCCTCTCCTTCGTCGGCATGATCGCCATGCTGTGGGTCGGCGGCCATATTCTCCTGGTCGGCCTGGACACCCTGGGGTGGCATGCCCCCTACGGGTGGGTCCACGATCTCAGCGAGACCGTCTCCCACGCCACCGGGGCGGCCGGCGGCCTGCTGGGATGGCTGACGAATACTGCCTTCTCCGCTGTGGCCGGGATCGCGGTGGGTGCCCTGATAGTGGGAGTGGCCCACCTGGTTCCCCGTCGCACCCCTGAGGCAGTGCCCACCACGGCACCATCGGCACCGGACGGCGATCACACCGCTTCGTGAGCAGATTTCCGTCTCGGGTATTTGACGATCTCGTACGCGGGCCACGCCCGGTGGTGCTGATCGACGGCGGGGCTGGCGCCGGGAAGACAACGCTGGCGCAGGAGTTGGCCACGGCTTGGCCGATCCCACGACCTCAGCTGGTCTCGATGGACGATCTCTACCCGGGATGGGATGGTCTCGCCGCTGGCTCCGAACGGATCCACCGGGATGTTCTGCGCACCGCCGAGCCAGGCTACTGGCAGTGGGACTGGCACACCGGAACCACCACCGCCTGGGTACCCCTGGATGCCACCAAGCCACTGATAGTGGAGGGCTGCGGCGCTCTCACCCCCGCAACCCGTGCCCAAGCAACCGCGGCCATCTGGGTGAGCGGCTCCGCCAGCAGCCGCCGTGATCGCGCCGAAGGCCGCATCGGAGACGGCTTCGCCGGGCACTGGGAGCAATGGGCAGCCCAGGAGCGGGATCATTGGCGCCGTCACCGGCCTCGAAGCCTAGCGGATTGGATCTACGACGGGATTCGGTTCCATGCCGGGCCAGCGCGAACCGGCTAGCCCAGCAAGATGGCACAATGGTCGATGGCCCCCCACCGGGGCCACGCCTCCGTAGCTCAGTTGGTAGAGCGCCCGCCTTGTAAGCGGATGGTCGCGGGTTCGAATCCTGTCGGAGGCTCGTGGATCGTGCACAGAGCCAGCCCACCGCGCCGGGGGTCGACCACGGCCAGTTCTTGGGCCAGGCCGCAACTACCCAGACTCCCCGCAGTCGGTGGGCCGACCTGGTGGCCGCCAATCCGGAGCACTCGCAGTGGTATATCGAACGTTTCCGTCAGCTGGCGGCCAGCGGCGCCGATCTCGTCGGGGAGGCCCGGCTCATCGATGCCATGGCGGAACGGGGGGCCACGATTCTGGATGCTGGCTGCGGACCGGGGCGCCATGCTGGCTACCTCCATCGCGCCGGGCACACGGTGGTAGGGATCGATCTGGATCCTGCCCTGATCGCCGCCGCCGAAGCCGAGGAACCCGGCCCCACGTATGCCACCGGTGATCTGACCACGGTGGCGCTGCCAGCAGCGGGACCCCAGGCCTTCGATCTGATCCTGTGCGCCGGGAACGTGATCACCTTCCTGCACCCAGCCACGCGCACGCCAGTCCTCCAGCAGTTCAGGCGATGGCTGGCGCCCGGAGGACGGGCCATCATCGGGTTCGGACTGGGACGGGGCTATGACCTCGACGACTTCCGCGCCGACACCGACAATGCCGGACTGCAGCGCACCAGCGAGTACTCCTCCTGGAGCCTGCTCCCGTTTACGCCAGACTCCAGCTTCCTCGTAACAGTTGCGACGGCGGACTGACCCGTCGAACACCCCCAGACAAGGATCCCGTATGACGTCACTCCCCTGCCAGCGCACACCGCTCGGACACCTGACCGCTGTTGGCATCCTGTGCCTCATCCTGCTGGTGACCGGCTGCGCGGCGTCACCCACAGCACCGGCCACCACCGCCACGGTATCCGCGGAGGAATTACTTGCGCCCTACGACCTCGCCGGCCTCGACGCTGCGGCGGTGATTGCCGATCTAGAGACCCGCTCCCTGGACGACCGTCCGGAGGGTCTCCTGGCTTCGGTCCAGCCCAACGCCCTGGTACTTACCGATGCTGCTGGGGCTGTCGCAGAACTGCCCATCCCGGAAGACCGCTTCTACGTATCGATTGCACCCTATGTCGAGTCCACGCATGAATGCGGCTTTCACAGCCTCACCACCTGCCGCGGGGAGCTCGGCAACGAGCCGGTCACCGTCACCATCACCAATGTGGCCACCGACCAGGTGATAGTGGACGTCGAATCCCGGACGGCCCCGAACGGTTTCATCGGCCTGTGGGTGCCGCGCGCTGACGAACTCGCGGTCACCATTGCGGCTCAGGGGAAATCCGCCACCGCTACCATCTCGACATCGGGTGCGGACGATCTCACCTGCATCACCACCATGCAGCTCAGCTGATAACTCGCGCTCGCGCCTATTCGGCTGTACTGCTGGCAGTCACCTTGGCGCGCCGTTGCCGCCACCACCAGATCAGCAGCATGGCCACCAGAATGGCGATGCTGACGTACCAGAGGTATTGCCCGTAGGTATCCACGATCGCCACCGCTGGCTCTCCCCAGAGGAAACCCAGCCCCATATAGGCCCCCGTGGTTATCAGGGCACACATGAAGTCCACTATGAGGAACCGCCGCAGTGAGGTCCCCGCCGCTCCCAAGGCGGCATAGACCACCGAGGCCGGTATCGGTAGTGGCAGATAGGTCAAGAAGATGGCCAGCCCGGCATACCGGTGCGCCAACTGCCAGACTCGCTCCCAGCGCCGCTGGGTGGCCGCCGACCGATTGGCGGTCCAGACGTCCATGATGCCGCGCCCCCACAGCCGTCCCGCCCACCAGAAGACCCAGTCGAACTTCATCGACATCAACGCCCCCAGAAGCAGGACCAGCGGCCACCACGGGTCGCCGAGGGCAGCCATCGCACCCACCAGCACTATCCCCGTCCGGTATCCCAAGGAACCCAGCAGGTGCGGCGCCAGCCCCAGCATCACCGGACGCAACGGCAGCATCACCAGGCCATAAACACCGACGATCCCGAGGACACTGAGGCAGGTGATGTCAGCTCGAGTCGGCTTGTGCTGCCATGGCATGGCGGGATCTGCCCACCAGTCGTCCTCGGCCGGCGGGTCATCGGGGGCGGTTTCCTCTGCGTGGGTCACCCAGCGAGCCTACCCACCCGAAACCTAAGGAAGCGCTGATCAATCATGCCCTGGCTGCGGCGCACCGGATCGGGCGAACCACGTCCCCCACATCTGGCGATGGACCTCCAGTACACCCACGAAATGTGGGGTCGCGGTTCATCCCGCCCGGCACGTCCTCGCGCAGAGCAGCATTAATCAGCGCATCCCTAAGCGAGAATCTGGATGTCACAGTCTGATGACGGTCCCAGCGCCGAGGTCGCGACTATCGGTCAGAGATGGTTGAATACGCTCTAAGCCTGGATCCGTGGAAGGTCGGCGCAGCCAGCGGGCCCGCATGGGGTCGCGCAGCAGACGAGATTCCACGGATCCAGGCTAAGTCGCAGACCCGCGACTTTCCACTACGGATCGTCGGGCACGTACCTGCCCGTGGAAAGGAAGGGTGGCTATGGCCACTGTCAGTTACAAGGATGCCTGCCGTGTCTATCCCGGTGCGGATCATCCGGCCGTCGACAAACTCAACCTCGAAATCGGTGATGGCGAGTTCATGGTGCTCGTCGGACCCTCCGGCTGCGGCAAGTCGACCTCGCTCCGCATGCTCGCTGGCCTGGAAGAGGTGAACGCCGGGAACATCTTCATCGGTGACCGCGATGTCACCGATCTTCCGCCGAAAGACCGGGACATCGCCATGGTGTTCCAGAACTATGCGCTCTACCCACATATGACCGTTGCGGACAACATGGGATTCGCACTCAAGATGCAGAATGTCCCCCGCGCTGATCGGGACCAGCGGGTCCAGGAGGCCGCCAAGCTGCTCGGACTGGAGCCGTTCCTCAACCGGAAGCCCAAGGCACTCTCCGGTGGCCAGCGCCAGCGGGTCGCCATGGGCCGGGCTATCGTGCGGAAGCCGCAGGTCTTCCTCATGGATGAGCCGCTGTCCAACCTGGATGCCAAGTTGCGCGTCTCCACCCGTACCCAGATCGCGGCCTTGCAGACCCGGCTCGGCGTTACGACTGTGTACGTGACCCACGACCAGGTCGAAGCCATGACCATGGGCGACCGGGTCGCGGTCATGAAGGACGGCCTCCTCCAGCAGGTCGATTCCCCCCTAAACCTCTACGACTCGCCCGACAATCTGTTCGTGGCCGGCTTCATCGGTTCCCCGGCAATGAACCTCATCGGTGGCAAGGCCAGCGCCGACGGCGTCCAGGTCGGCGACTATGTGGTGCCAGTGCCCCGCGACATCCTGGCCAAGGCCTCCGGTGAGACCGATCTCACCATTGGCATTAGGCCCGAGCACTTGGCTCCTTCGGAGAATGACCAGGGCATCGCGGTGGACGTTGCTGTCGTCGAGGAACTCGGCGCCGACTCGTACCTCTATGGCACACTGGCTGGCCTCTCGCCGGAGGAAGCCCTCAACGCGCCGCAGGTGGTAGCCCGGATGCAATCCCGGCATCCGCTGACCAACAAGCAAGCGGTCCGCCTCATGCCGGATCTCTCCCGGATGCACGTGTTCTCCAACAAGTCGGGGCTGCGCATCAGCTGAGGTGACTCTCATCGACAACCGGCCTGTGGCAGCTCTGCCGCGGGCCGGTTGTCTGCTCTGACACAATGGCTCAGTGCCACGTTTCCTCTCCGCTCAGCCCAATGTTCGGCTGTTTGCACTTCCCTGGCATCGTCCGCTCACCGACTGGCCCACCGACACCTTGGTAGCCCTTCCCCGAGGGATCTCACGGCATGTGGTCCGGTTCATTCAGGTGGGCACGGACGTCTACGCGGCGAAGGAGGTTCTGGAGGCTTCCGCCCTGCATGAATACCGGATGTTGCAGGATCTCCATCGGCTACACACCCCGGCCGTCGAGCCCGTGGCGGTGGTGACTGGCAGACAAGACGCTGCTGGGGAGGAGTTGGACCCGGTCCTACTCACCCGTCATCTCCAGTTTTCGCTGCCGTATCGGTCACTGTTCTCCAGTGGGGTCCGGCCGGATACCGTATCTCGGCTGCTCGACGCGATGGTGGTGTTGCTGGTCCGCCTCCACCTGGTCGGGTTCCTGTGGGGTGATGTCTCCCTATCCAATATCCTGTTCCGCCGTGATGCCGGTGAGTTTGCCGCCTATCTCGTGGATGCCGAAACCGCGGAGATCCACGAACACCTCACCGATGGCCAGCGCCAGCACGATCTGGAGATCGCGGTCACGAATCTCTTCGGTGAGTTCTCCGACCTGCAGGCCGGACGGCTGCTCGATACCAGCCTCGATCCGCTGGCCCTGGTTCGGCAAATCGAAACCCGCTATCAGGTGCTGTGGGCCGAGCTCACCGGGCGCGAGGAGTACGCCGGCGACGAGCTCTTTCGGATCGAGTCCCGGGTTCGCCGCTTGAACTCACTTGGTTTTGATGTGGCCGAGCTCGATATTCAAACTTCACCGGATGGGTCCACCCTGACCGTGCAACCCAAGGTTGTGGACGCCGGACATCACAGCCGCCGGCTCATCCGACTGACCGGCCTGGATACCGAGGAACACCAGGCACAGCGGTTGCTCAACGATCTGGACACCTTCCGCGCACGCACCGGACTCACGCATGTGGATGAGTCGCTGGTAGCCCATCGGTGGCTCCTGGAGAGCTTTGAACCGGTGGTGAGTGCGATACCCCCGGAACTGGCTGGCAAGCGGGAGCCCGCACAGATTTTCCACGAGGTGCTTGACTATCGCTGGTATCAAGGCCAGCGCGACGGACACGAAGTGCCGTTGACCGATGCCGTGCAGGGCTACGTCACCGACGTTCTCAGCGTCCTCCCCGATGAAGTTATCGCGCCCGAACAGCTGGGCGGCGCCAGCGGCGGCCGCCAGTTGGTAAACCCCTTCGACCCGTCTCAAGGGTTCATCGATGAAGCCGACACCGATGATCTCATCGACCCGTGGGAAGCCGCTGCGCATGATCCAGACACCCCCATGCTTCCGGATCATCTGGACATTGATGCGCTCCGCCGCTTGAAGGGCTAGTAGCCTGCGTTGTCTCGAGTTTCAGGCGGCTACGAACCTGAATTTCCATCGTCGCCACCAGCCGCCCTGGGGAGCGGTACCCCAAGGCCCCATGAAGAGCGCCACCATTCGACTCACCGACTTGCAGCCAGGGCACACACCCCGGGCCCAGACTCGGCGGTCAGAGGCGGAGCCTCGGTAGGAGCCAGCCGCAGCCAATCCTCCCGATACGATGAGCCAGTGACCTTCCATCTGTACGACTCCGCATCGCGCACCAAGACCGAGTTCCAGCCGCTGGTCGACGGGGAGGTCTCGATCTATAGCTGTGGCGCCACCGTACAAAAGCCGCCTCATCTCGGACATGTCCGTAAAGAGGTCAACTTCGACATCCTGCGCCGCTGGCTGAGCTACTCGGGCTATCAGGTCACCTTTGTCATAAACATAACTGATATTGACGACAAGATCCTGGCGCTCGCCGCAGCATCGGGGGAACCCTGGTGGGCTCTCGCCTACCGGGTCGAAGGCAGTTTCCATGCGGCATTTCGGAGTCTGGGGGTGCTGCCGCCCACCTATGAGCCCCGGGCAACCGGCCACATCCCCGACATGATCGAATTGATCGCCGACCTCATAGATCGAGGTCATGCCTATCCCGCCACCGATGGTTCGGGAGACGTCTACTTCGACGTTCTCAGGTGGCCCACCTACGGGGAACTCTCCGGCCAGCGGGTCACCGACATGGAGCCCACCGCCGAAGCCCGCGACGCCACGAAACGGGACCCGCGGGACTTTGCCCTGTGGAAAGGGGCGAAACCGGGGGAGCCGGAGACGGCCTCCTGGGAAGCCCCGTGGGGGCGCGGACGTCCCGGCTGGCACATTGAGTGCTCCGCGATGGCTGGGCGCTACCTGGGACCGGCCTTCGATATCCATGGGGGCGGACTGGACCTTCGCTTTCCCCACCACGAGAACGAAGTCGCCCAGTCCCGGGCAGCCGGGCGCCCCTTCGCCCGGCACTGGATGCACAACAACTGGGTGACCATGGCCGGTGAGAAAATGAGCAAGTCGCTGGGCAACACCGCCGACGTCGCCGACGCCGTGCAGCACTACGGCGGCCGCGCGGTCCGGCTGTATCTTGGGGGGCCCCACTATCGCTCAGCCATCGAGCTCTCCCCAGAGTCCCTCGCCGAAGCCGCCGCGCAGCTCACCCGAATCGATTCCTTCCTGGAGCGCGCGCAGGATGTCGTGGGAGCCGATCAGGACCCCGTCCCAGTGCCCCCCGCCTTTGCCACCGCCATGGACGACGATCTGGGCACCCCGACCGCCCTCGCCGTTATCTTTACGACGGTGAAGGCGGGCAATGCGGCACTCACCGCAGGCGATCTCGCGGCGGCCCGGACCGCGCTCGCTGAGGTAACCGCCATGCTGGGTGTGCTTGGTCTGGATCCGGCAGCGCCCGAATGGGCCGACACCGCCACCACCGACGATCTCACCCCGGTGGTCGATGCCCTGGTCAGCACTCTCTTGGAGCAGCGCGCACAGGCGCGTGCCGCCCAGGACTGGCCGGCCGCCGATGCCATCCGGGATGCGCTCGCAGCTGCAGGCCTCACCATCACCGACACCGCCGATGGGCCGCGCTGGTCCCGGGAAGGAGCCTGAGATGCCGGGAAACAGCCAGCGCAAGGGTGCAGTCCGCAAACGCGGAAAAGGCATCGGCAGCACCGGACGCACCGCTGGCTCTGGGGGCCGGGTGCGCAAGGGGCTTCAGGGCCGGGGGCCAACCCCCAAGGCCGAGGACCGCCCTTACCACAAGGCGTATCGGGATCGGAAGCCGGGCGAGTCCGCCAAGTCACCGGATCGACCCCGAGGCCGGCGACGCCCGCCGGGCGAGGAACGCGCCCGGGGAGATCAGCGCAAGGCCGGATCCGATTGGGTCATCGGCCGGAATCCCGTCCACGAAGCCCTGCTCGCCGATGTGCCCATCCAGAAGGCCTACCTCGCCGAAGGTACCGAACATGACAGCCGGGTCACCGATATTCTCCGGATCGCGGCCGATCGGGGAATCACGCTGATTCATACCCCGCGCCGTGAGCTCGACCGGCTCACCGGAGGCGGTGGTCACCAGGGGGTCGCGGTACGTATGAGCGACTACGCTTACGCCGACCCGGCTGATCTCCTCGCCAATGCCCTTGCAGCACCGGCTGCGCTGGTGGTGGCGTGCGATTCCCTCACCGATCCCCGGAACCTGGGCGCGATCCTCCGGTCGGCAGCAGCCTTCGGTGCCGCGGGCGTCATCATTCCGGAGCGACGCTCCGCCCGGGTCACTGCCGCCACCTGGAAGAGCTCTGCGGGCGCGGCCGCCCGGATACCAGTCGCGTTGGCTGGCAACCTCAATCGGGTGCTTCGTGACTATGCCCAGGCTGGGTTCATGGTCGTCGGGCTGGCCGGGGATGGGGAGTACGACATCGCTGCTCTCCCGGGGGTCGAGGGGCCGGTGCTGCTCGTGGTCGGCTCCGAAGGTGCGGGCCTGGCCCGTCTCGTCCGAGAGAACTGCGACATCCTCGCCTCGATTCCCATGGATGCCGCCACCGAAAGCCTCAATGCCTCGGTGGCGACTTCCATCGCCCTGTATGAGATCGGCCGCAGCCGGAGTCAGCTGCAGTAGCCCGCCGTCGGCCCGTACCAGACGGTCGGCGTGGCCGCTCCGGTGCATAGCGTCGAGGTCGCGCGGGCCGGTTGCCCTTCCAGCGGCTGTGCCGGGGGGGCCACCCCCCACGGACGGGCCTCGGCACCCAGGAGTGTCCACCAAGAAGCCGGCGCCTGGGATTGCACAATCTTGGTATCCGCCGGGTCCAGCCCGGCACTCTTGGCGAATTGCCGGAAGGCTTCGTCGCGACCCATCACCCCGTCGATATAGCCCACCTCGAGCGCCCGGTCCGTCCCAAGAAGTGCGGCCCCGACGTCCTCGGTCATGACGCTCGCGGCGATCTCACGCTTGGTCGCCACCTGCGAGACGAATTCACCGTATTCGTAGTCGAGCATCCCCTGAAGGGTGGCCCGCTCCTCCTTGGTCATCGGACGGTAGGGATCCCCAGCATCCTTGCCGCGTCCAGCAGTCAGGTACTCCTGAGTGATTCCTCCGGTGGTGGTGACCCCAGTCCCCAGCAAGCCGCCGTCGATGGCTACTACATCTGTGTACTGTGAAAGCGGGCCCATGATGACGCCCACGCTCCCGATCAGCGACCCATAGTCGGCGAGGATCTCGTCGGCCCCGGCCATGGTGTACATCCCACCGGAGGCCGACATACCCTGCACGTAGGCATAGACTTGGTGCCCGGTGCGGTCCCGGTAGCGGTCCATGGCATCGGCCATCGCCCGGGAACCCGAGATGGACCCGCCCGGAGTATTGAGCAGCAGCACCACCCCATCTGCGTCCTCGACCGTGAGCCGATCCAGAACGGCAGCAACCTCGTAGCCGTATGTACCCCCAGTCAGCGCCACGCCATCGGAAGCATCGGCCATGATCGCCCCCTGGACCGGAATCGCCCGCAGGGTCTTGGTCGCCGATTCCTTGCCCCACACCGTCGTCATCGGCTGAACCGCCAGTTGCCCTGAGCCAGACAACGAGGAAGCCGCACCCACCATGGCTCCGAACGCGATGGCGCTCACAATAGACCCGATGACGCCCAGGATCAGCACCGCAACACCGACCCCGAGCCCCGCTCCCGTCCCCAATCCAAAGCCCCGAGCAAAGGGGCGTTCACGCTTGGGGACCGGTGGTGTCGGCAACGGCGCTGCCGGATGCGGCCCCCCCATAGCCGTCATGGGTTGACTGGCCGGAGCCGGCGTCGCCACATCTGGCCCGCGACCAGCCGGGCCGACCGGACTCGCTGCCGGGTCCGACCGCGATTCATCAGGCATCGTCCTTCTCCTATCAGCGAAGTAGTCACACGGAACAGCATTCATCCGCGCATCCCTAGCCTAGCCATCGTCTCGCGCTACCCCAGCCTGCCGATCGATCGACCAGCACCACAAGAACAGTTGACAAATGAGCAATTGATGGTCGGACCTTGTGGATGATTCGACTAACACACCCCGAAGAGCCAGTCAAGCAACGACGGAGGGTCTCCAGTAAACACACTAAATTTGCTCGTAGGCGTTGAGCTTCTTTAGTGGAATTGCTAGCGTCGCTGACTACTGGAACCCATTTCAAACGAAACTGGGTCAACCGGCACGGCGAACCACTGAGGAGACACTCATGAAACCCAAGCATGCTGGGAGGGGACACCAAGGCGCCAAAAGAACCGTGATGCGAGGGCTCGCTGCCATCACTGGGTCATTATTGGTGTTGGGACTTTCGGGAGTGCCATCCCCGCCCGCGCAGGCGGCCCCCAATTCATGGGGGCTCAGCTCGGCCAAGGATATTGGATCACGATGGCAGACCCTTCGGGCTTTCTCTCCAGGAGACATGACTGGCAATGGCCACGACGATCTAGTCGCGATCGATCGCACAGGCAATATGTGGCTCTACCCAAGCCGAAAGGACGGCAGCTTCGAGCAGAAGACCCATATCGGTAGCAAGTGGACGTCGATGCGCCTGGTCGATGGCGTCGATGTCACTGGCGACGGCCTGGCCGACATTGTTGCCGTCCGATCAGACGGAAAACTGCTGCTATATGTCAACAAAGGCAAGGGCGAACTGAAGGCCGGGGTCCAGGTCGGTTGGGGCTGGAACAGCGCTCGCGACATCGCCGCAGTGAGCCGGGGCCCCAACGGCCGGCCAGCCCTCTATGCACTATTTGGAGAAACGCTACAACTCTATCAAACCAAGCGCAACGGACGCTTTACGAAACCGGTCCAGGTCGGAACAAACGGGCAAGACATTGTATCCATTGATGACGCAAGGAATATCGACGGAAATCACGGATCTGATCTGATAGCCAAGACACGCGACAACAAGATTTATCTGTACCTTTCACAGAGTGCCCCCACAGCGCCGAAAAGCTACCGCATAGGCTACGGGTTCAGTGGATATCGCACCGCCGGAGTCATGAGAGTCGATGGAACATATCATTTCAGAAGCATAAACAGCAAGGGCATGTTGCGCTCATGGACTATCCAAAAGCCGGGAGCGTCTCAGCCGAAATGGGCATCCCCGGTTCCCAGTGATGCCCGCATGACGGCCCGCTTTGGTAGATATCCAGGCGGCGGTCAGCACAACGGAACCGACTACGCCAAATTCTCCGGCAAGTTCAACTCGGCCTGCACCGGAACCGTCTCCGAGGTGCGCATCGACAAGAAGTACCCTAATAGCAACACCTTCCCCACGAGCGGAACCACAAATCATCTGTGGGTCGATTGTGGCGGTGGCATCACCATGCAATACGGACACTGGATGGCCAAGGACAAGCCCAGCAGTATCGCCGTAGGAACGAGAGTTGTCGCCGGACAGCCCCTGATCCAGGTGGGCAACCAGGGGTACTCCACCGGTACGCATCTGCACTTCGAGGTAAAGAGGAACGGTCAGCGCATCGATGGCCATCGGTTCCTGGAGGCACGAGGGGTCAGGGGGCTGCCCGCCTACTACAACTACTAGAAGCTAGTCGCAGCAGAGATGTGTGGTAACCAGCGGCGTCAGGTGGGTTCTGGGCAAGACGGGGATCCGGAATCGATGCCGGGGTATCGGTGAGGATCAACGGCGCAGCCCAGGCCTCACCTGGGGGCGCGAATACAAAACTACAGCTGCGACAGGCATCTGGGAGGACAGCACCCGCCCAAACCACAGAGGGGGCTCGACCACCGGACGACCCCCCTCGCACCATCCAA
>JBKEBU010000052.1:0-10090 GCA_047973325.1 Propioniciclava sp.
CTCCCGTGGGCCAGACCGGAACACGATCACATTGCTCGTGGCGGCCACAGCCGCCTCCCGGAGGCGCGGGGTTAGCTGCTCGAGGAGATCTCGCAACACCTCGATCATCACCTCGTCGACGAGATCTGATCCCGGTTTCCGCTGACGTTCATGGGAACGGGATGCCGGGTATCGCCGCTATCGACAAGGATGGTGCGCTCAACTGCCAATGCGGCAGCTCCCGGGTGATGCGATCCACGAGATGTCCATGGGGATCGAGCACAGTGATGCCGTAGCCTCCTCCACGGCTTCACCGACGAGCCCGGCGAGCAGCGTCGACTTCCGGTGCCGGTGGCCCCCAGGATATGGGTGTGCAGCAGCAGATCATCTGCACTGAGACGCACCTCTCGGGAGGCACCACCCGAGGTCTGCGCGATTCCTACGCAAGGCCCCGTCAGCGATCCGGCATCCAGCGGGACCGGGAGCACATCGCTTTCCTTGGTGGGCACGCCGACGGATTCTATAGTTTCACCACTGGCCGGAAAGTGTACAAGCACTGGGCAGCCCCGAACGGCAGAACGGAACTGCGGAGGGTAGCCACGTCCCCCATTCCACGCCTGGCGGGCGGCTGGCTGCTCAGGGGCGAGCCGAAGGCCCAACCCCTTGCGATTCATGGCGGCCCATAGCCGAGGGAGAGAAAGCTGCCGGATTGGCCCACGAAGCACCGAATCTGGACCGGGTCGCTCAGGTATTGCTCATACTCAACCGGATCTGCCGATTGGACCGCACGGCGGGTCAGCTCTCCGATCATCTGCCGCTCCAGATCCGACACCGGCGCCACAGGGACACGCACCTGTGCCTCAATAGTGGTGAGCGCGGTCAGCACCTCGCGCCCGTCGTCCAAGTAGGCGACCGGCCATAGATCACGCGACAGCGGATCCTTGGGGTCAGCAGAACTCGCCAAAGGATCCTGGAGTTGGAGCACCTTTCCCAGCGGATTGGTCACGGTGGGAACAACCTCGGACAGCGCTGCGAAATCGGCCGGGTCCTGCACCGTGGACGCACCCTCCCCCGGCTCCCACTCCGCCACGCGATCAGTGGCCCACGTCAACTGACCCAGGAGCTCTGGGAGTTGGGTTTGAGCGAAAAGCCGGATGGTGACCCCGCCGCTCCCATCCCGGCCATGACCAGGCTGAGCCGATCATTCGGCCCCAACCCGGCTGCCAGCTGCAGCAGCCGCGAGGAGGCCCGGACCGCTCGCTCCAGGGGGTTAGCCTCCCGGATGAGGGCCGCCACCTCAAACCACTGCGCCGATCCGGTCCTGGCCGTCATCCCTGCTCCCCCTCCCCGATAGTTCGGTCGCCTCTTGACGATAGAGCCGTCTGCAGCGCGGAAGGATAAATCTGTCGCAACTGACCGCTTCTTGGCCGCCAGGCTCCCCGAAAGGACCTAGCAGCCTGTCCCAGCTGAGCTCCTCGCCAGACCTGCTGCCGTGGGGCCGCGCCCTCTCATCGCAGCCGAGGGTGCGCCTACACTTCAGCCCATGCCGAAGCCACCAATGACGGGCGCGGACGACTCGGGTGCCGCCGAAAGGGCCACCGCAGACAGGAGCCGGTATCACCGAGTCGGCAGCGTGTCTGCCGAGAAGCTCATGGACGATCGAGAGTGGATCACCGACGAAGGCGATCGGCTGGTCGCCCGTCGTGGGGACTACTGGGTGACCAGTGAGCCTGGGCATCGTCAGCATGGCGTCGCCCGGAGCCGCTTCGCTCAGCTGTATCGGGCGGGCGCTCACCCCGGCATCTACGAACGAATCGGGGAGGTCACCGCGATTCAGGCGCAACACCCCACCCTCGTGGAAACCTTGGAGGGGCCAGCGAGGGTCAGCCCTGGCATGTGGATCGTCACCGGCCCGGGAGGCGAGTCATGGCCGGTCAGTGACGAGCGCTTTCGTGAGGCCTATCAGCCTCTCTGCGGCTAGACGGATCCTGCCCTCTCGCCTGACGGCGGCCTGCCGCAACCCAAGGTCGGCCAGTTCGCGGACAAAGTGCCCCGAAGTGGCCCCCTTCCCGCACGCAGCCCCTTAGGCTCACCTGAGCAAGACGGTCCCGTTCCAGACGCGCGTGGCACGGCGAACGGGCACCATCACCGACAGAGAGGTCCCTCGGCCATGTTCGTCAACCCCTACACGTTCATGAGTTTCCCCACGGCCGTGGAGCGCCGCCCACCCCTGGGGCATCGCTTCGACCGCGCGGTCGCAGCAGAACGCTACACCGGTAAGCTCACTGTGACCTGGCAGCTCAAGTCACCACTGGCCGTCCCTGCTGATGGGGCCTGGGGGCTAGGCTGCAGCGACGACCCGGACCTTGAAAATCAACCTCTCACCGGCCAACTGAGGATTCCGGGAGCCTCGGCCAAGGGGGCCGTGCGTTCCCTCCACGAAGCCCTCTTCGCTGGGTGTGCTCGGGTGATAGACGGCGGCTACACCCCCGTCTATCGGGACTTGATGACCTCAAGCCTGCAGACGGGGTGGACGCTAGGCGTGGTCGTTTCCCCGGATGCCGACATCACTGCCGCAGGCCACCCGGAGGTTAAGATCATGCCCTGCTCGACACCGGTGAGCTGGGTTCGGGCCCCCGCGATAGCCACTGCCGCTGGTCAGCTACTGCCTCGCACCGGTGACTTCATCGAGCCAAAGCAACCACTGAGCGACAAGCATCGGGACCATACCTTCGGCCAGGCAAACCAGCTCTGTCGAGTGGAGCGCGGCAAGGACTGGAGCAAGCAGGCCGCGCAGAACATCAAGAAGGGGCTATCAGTGATCTTGGTCACGGACACCCGCGCCCGCTCTGACAAGCAGCCCTACTACTGGGCGACAGCCCGGCCTGACCCACAGGCTCTACAACGAGTTTCCGAGGAGGCCCTGGACAGGTTCCGGCAGCGCCTTCGCGGTGCCGACACTGCGAGCGACCCGGCACCCATCTTCGAGGATGTCTATTGGCCTCCCAATCCGACCACCGGCACCGCGGTGGCACAACGCCGCAGCGTGGATGGGCACTTTCGGCAAGGCGACGTGCTCTGGATCAAGCAATCCGGCACGGGCGCCATTGAGGACATCAAACTGTCCTTGGGGTGGCGCACCCCGGCGCGCGGGCCGCGCAACACGTTGGCCAGCCGGATTCCCGAAACCGTGCACCCGTGCCAACATCTCGACGAAAAGCTTTGTTTGAGCTGCACTGTTTTCGGCTCGATCGATGCTGACGGCGAGTCGCGCGGCACCGGGCAGCAAGATGCCTACGGGGGCCATGTCCGCTTCGGCGACATCGTCGGGGAATGCCGCGAGGGGCGACGTGCGGTAGCACTGGCCCCGCTGAGCAGCCCCCACCCAGGCGCCGGCATGTTCTATCTCACTCCTATCTCCAGCGAAGCGATGGCGAAGGAGATGCACCGACCCGACCTGCCGTCACGATGGGATTCGCAAGCCGGCGAAAGCAACGGGAGTCGCAACCTGCGGGGAAGGAAGTTCTACTGGCATTCCGACCCCAGCCAGCAGCAGGACGCCAAGAAGCTTCCCCATCCTCGCTACGAGGCGCGCCGTGGAGTCACGAACCAGGAGATCCTCACCAAGGCGCACATAGTCGAGCAGGCCGAACTCACCCAGACCGTCACCTTTGACGGCCTCGACGCTGTCGCCCTGGCCAGTCTGCTAGCCACGCTCACCCCTGCGCTGGTGCTCGGCGAATCGGGCGACTTCGCGCTCCGGTTGGGGCGGGGCAAGCCGTTGGGTCTCGGCTCAGTCCAAGCCAAGGTCAAGCTCAAAATGACAACCGTCGCCGTCCGCTACGACAAAGGTCCGGAGGTGCTCACCGAGCTTCCAGATCTCACTGAAGTGCTAAAAAACCAGATCCCGGCACGGTGCGGGAACCTAAAAACCATCCACGAGGAGGCAGCCAAGGTCTTGGACATTGGCGGGTTGGGGGCCCGGGCGGTAGACGTGAGCTATCCGACCACGCAGCCATGGGGATCCTACGACACCGATGACTTCCACCGCGGGTACACATTCTTCGAGGAACACCAGGGCAAGGTGACTAAAAAAGACAAGATCCTCACCCGCGGTCCGTGGGCGCCGTTGCCCAAGATCCCCGAAGAGCAAGGGCAGGGGTGACTTTGATGACGTATTTCGCTGCCGTCGCTGCGGTTCGGATTCAAACGTGGCTGGCCCGCACACCAGATCTACGGTCGGTCCGGGGTGCCAGCATCGCCCTCACTGAGGAGACGAAACAGGACACCCTCCGTGATGCCGCGGTTCTTCCCGCGACAGTCAGTTTCGCTCCTGACACCGCCGAAGTTGCCGGCGTGCTCGTCCTCACTGCAACCGATGCTGACCAGCTCGACGCTGCCGTAGAACTGGCATTGGACCATCTACAATCCCGGCTACCCGGGTTGGAGTGGTCCGCCTGGCGGGCCGCTGAAGACACCTATGTGCAGGCCTACCAGGCTTTCCGTGATGATCGCCTGGACGAAGCGAGCCTGCGCGTTTGGCCCCATCGGTTGCCGGTGGACTTGCATCTGCCGATAGCTGCCGCGTGTAGCCGGTGCGCGAGCGAGCTTGCTACAGCCACCGTCCCCAGGCCCGGAACGACCGATCAGACCGACCCCGTGGGTCCCGATTGTCTGGCCAGGTACCGCAAGGGCAAGAATGACGACTTCCAGGATTTCGAAGAATTGGCCAAGGTCGGCGCCCACGGTAACACGGTTGGGCGCCGCGATGCTGCCAATCATCTCGCCACGATTTGTGCCGACGGGAACCAGGTCGGAGCCTTCTTCGATGCCGTCGCAGCCGTCGGTGATCCGACACTGCAACAAGGGCTCTCGTCTGCCCTGGATATCGCGATGCGGGAGGCGGCCGATCAGGCCGCCCGTTGCGGCCCTGAGGGGCAGCTGGTGGCCATGAATCACTTCGTTGGCGGCGATGATCTCTTCGCATCAGTAGCCGCCCCGTTTGCCTGGCACTATGCGGAGACGCTGAGCCGAGTCTTCGAAGCTAGCTTTGCGGATGCCGTGGCCCGCGTCCTCACCGCCCCCACCGAGGCCCCAGAGCAGGCCGCAGTGCGCCAGGCTGCCGAGGCTGTGCGCCAGGCTGCCGAGAAGGTATGCCAGGCTGCCGAGAAGGTTTCCCTCGGAATTGGCATTGCCTTTGCGCACGCCAAGTATCCACTCGCCGATGCGCGCATGAGTGCTCAAGCTGCCGAGACCCTCGCCAAGCGGGCAACGCAGGGGAGACAAGGTGCCGCCACCTGGCTGGATATCACCGTCGAGCCTTCCGCTAGCACGGGCGCCGGAGAGCTAGCGGGACGCTTCGTCACGACTGATCAACTGACCGAGGAACTTGCCTCACCACACCCGGCGACGACGCTGACCTCTTCACAGCGAGCAATGCTCACCTCTATCCTGCGAGCCGAACTCGCTACCGGGTCGTCTGCATCCGGCCAGCACGTCCGAACCTGGGCGACCCGGGTTGGCTTGCTACAGCGACTTGAGCCCTACCTTCCTGATGGGAAGACAACCGATCCTTACAGCCGCCTGGCGGCTTTGGCCCACACCGTTGATCGAATGCGCTGGTGGCCATCCGCTACCACTAGTGCGGAGCCCGCACTCGACGGTATCCGCCTCGAGCACGTAGGTGATGCCCCATGACTGCTCTTGACTTCACCATAACCTTCCGGTCCCCGTTCGCGGTGGCTACCGGGGTGGCCCGCGACGGACTGGACACCACCGTGAATGTCACCGAACCCCTGCCGGCGACGGCCCTGAAGGGGCTGATCCGGGCGCATCTCCGGGATTCTTTGGGCGCCAGCCCCACTCAGGTGGCCCAGATTTTCGACTCGGGCGATCAGGTGCGCTGGATCTTCAGTTCTGCGGAGTTTCCTGACGTGGTCGACATCAACCACTGGGCACGGGTGAAGGTCGACGATTTCGGCCGAGCCGAGGAACGCCATCTGATGGTCGGGGAACAAGCCGGTGCGGCAACCGCGTCCTTTGCCATCACCTGGGAGGGGCCCGGCAACCCCCCGGAGGCCGAAACCCGAGCTTTGCGGGCGTCCGCCCGGTGTGTCACGTCATTGGGCTCACATCGGCGGCGAGGGATGGGGTGGGTGTCCATCACCGATGCCCTGCCATGGACCGAGAAGGATAGCCGGTGCCTGCTCGACTGGCTCAGCAACGAAGGGAGCCGTTGACATGCCCAGATATCACTACACCCTCACCACCCGCAAGCCGATGTCAGCAGGCGCGGCGGATGCCCGAGGGAACACTCGCCGGGCTCACCAGATTATTCCTGGAGGAACCATCCGGGGAGCGTTGGCGGCTGCCTGGTGGCGCGGCCCCGGCGCCACTTCGTCGGCTGCATCAGACGATTTCGCCACCCTCTTTGATACCCAGTTGCTGGTGGGGCAGGCAGTGCCAGATGACTTTGAACTGGTATCCGCCTCGGCAACAATCTGCAAGTACCGCTCCCAGCCTGAATGCGCCACAGTCGTGCAGGAACGGGGGCATCCTGACCGTCCGCATCAGTGGGGGGAATGTTGGTCTTGTGGCGGACCGTTGGTAGCCAGCCCGGGTTGGCGTCGGCGACCTGGACCGGCGGCCCACCTGGTATCCCGCACCCGCGGCGCACTAACCCCCCAAGAAACTGCGGCCGAGGGGCAGCTGTTTAGTCGTCAGGCGGTGGCCGGTACCGCGGGTGCCCCGCTGCGGTTGTCTGGGCTCATCGACGCCCCCGCTGGAGCGCTGGATTGGCTCGGGGGAACCTCCCTTCGAGTCGGCGGGGGTCGGTCGGTTGATCTCGGTTCCTGTTCGGTGGATATGGCAGCGGCCGACCCACCTCCGCTCCCCGAAGGGGAGAAACTGCTGTTCCACCTCATCAGTCCAGGGATCATTTTGGATAGATTCGGAGGCGCTGACCTATCTATGGCTGCGCTTCGAGCCGAACTGCAGCGCGTGGCGCAGCAACCAGAACTGGAGATCACCGGGTCACCGAGGTGGCTGCGCAGCGAGTCGGTTACCGGCTGGCATATGCGCAGCCGATTGCCAAAACCACACGATTGGGCGCTCGCCGCCGGGAGTGCGGCCGTGGTTACGGGGCTGAGCGAGGACGGCTGGGTCCGGTTGCAACGTGGGATCGGCTATCGCACCCTTGAGGGGTTCGGCCAGGTAGCGCTGCGTGGCCCCGCTGAGCTACCCGATGAACCAACCAATGCGGGAATTGCCGCTCTGAACCAGTTGCGCGATGCTGTGCCTAAGCTGAGTCAATGGCAGAAGATCCGCCACGACCTCCTCAGTGTTCTAAAGCAACTGCAAGCAGCCGATCCAGCGAAGGCCGAGTTGCTGCGAACCACAACTACCTTCCCAGGCCTGATGGGTGAGCAACAAGGTAAGGCCACTGCGGTGCTGCGGATCCCGGTGGGCCATATCCCGGGGACCATCACCAAGCTGGGGGGAATGTAGTGACCAAGCAACGGACGCTGCTCCGGGTCGACATCCGCATCGATCAGCACTGGGCAATCGGCGCTGCCCCGGACGTAGCCTTCCGGCCGGATGCACCCGATATCGACTACCAGGACCGGACGATCCGGTTACCAATCCAGCGAGATGCATCAGGCCGGGTCGCCCTTCCCGCTACGTCACTTGTGGGCTGCCTGAGAAACCACTTGGGGGCTGCGGGCGACCGTTGGCTGGGAACCAGCACATCTTCGGGAACTCAGCCCTCAGCACTGCGCACCTTGGCCGCTACCGTGCACACGCCGGACCCGATCCAGGAGCGGACGACAACAGCCGTCGATGGAGATCGGCGGGCAGCGGCCGCCGGTTCCCTACGCCGTGAGGAGTTGGTACCACCGAGTCTCGTGACGTGGTGGATCGAGTGGGATCACCGCGATGAGTCTCTGAAATTTGCGGACCTGCTCGCCCGGCTTGCCACCTGGCACCCCGTGGTCGGGCGGCGTCGATCAGCCAACCGTGGCCGCGCCCACGTCCAGCAAATCCACGATCGCACCATCGATCTCACGACCGTGGAGGGCCTGACCTGGTGGCTAACGGACCGGCACACTCTTGACTGGTCCTCGGCAGACTGTCCACCGGGTGAGGAATGGCGGCGCACCGACGGAGGCAGTGCGGACCCGGGAACAAGGCTAGCCACTTACACCTTTGGGGTCGTCGACGGGTTGCACATCGGGGGTGCCGGGCACACCGACAATCTGATCCACACCGCGACCACCCTCCCATCTACATCCTGGCGGGGGGTTTTCCGGCATCGGGCCGAGCATATTCTTCGGGTAGCAAGCCCAAACCCTGATGCAGAAAATCATGCAACCGAAACTATTGATCGCCTGTTCGGTACCGGCAGAACCAAGGCCGCTTCCGAGACCGGTGGGCGTCGGGGAATTCTCCGCTTTGCCGGTTCGGAAATTTCTGCTGAACCCTCAACGAGAACCCACGTCGCGATCGACCGTGTCTCGGGGGGAGCCGCACAGGGAACTGTGCAGGACCCACGGGACTCTTCAGGAATGCTGTTTAGCGTGCAGTACTTCCCGCCAGAGACGACGGTAGCGCTAACAATCTTCGTCGACGGCCACGAACAACTATCGGCGGAGGACCGACACCTCATCGACCAGATAATTCGCGATATAAACGACGGCGTCATAGGTGTAGGCGGGATGACGAGCCGTGGATATGGGACGCTCACCCTCGTGAGGGAGGACCGATGACTGCCAGCACAACCAACTACTTTGTACGCCCGCTTTCTTCTGCAAACCAGGTGGACGGCGTAACCACATGGCTCTGGGCCGACCACGAGGGGTTGCACTGTGCGCCCAGCCCTCCATCAGCCCCGATCCCCACGGGGCACCTCTGGGGCTGGGGAAGCAACACTTGGGTGCACCTTCGCAACGACCCCACCGCCCCCACCGTCGGCCTCGAAGTGAGCACACGCCAGCATGTAGAAGCAGAACCGTGCACCGTCCTCCCGCTGGATAGTCCAGCTGACTATCCCCAGGTAGTCTCCGAGCGGAACCGATTCCTCCGTTGCGCCACCGAGGATGATCAGGAACGCATTGATGCCTTGACGATTTGTGTCCTAGCTCTGACAACTCCGACACACGCCGTGCTTCTCGGCGAACGCGACCGGACACCGACGTGAATGATTGCCCAGGGACATCGGGCAGGGGTGTCAGCAACCCGACATTCTTCGCCTCAAGTGTGCAGCCCGTTGACAAGGTAAGACACCTACTTCAGCCACTCTGCAACGCGAGGGACGCCCATGAGCCAGCCCCAAGTGTGTAGAGTGAACCCATCGGCCCTTGTCAGCGACCTAGTTTTCCGGGGCGGTTGACAAGCGCCTATCGCGTCAAAGCGAATGGAAACGCTCCTGAGAGCGCCGACGTTATTGAGGAGATCGTTGACAAGCGCCTATCGCGTCAAAGCGAATGGAAACATACAAGGTGATGAGAACGGACTTTTTTGCACCAGTTGACAAGCGCCTATCGCGTCAAAGCGAATGGAAACGAAATATCGCCGACCCGCACTCGATATTCGCTGCCCAGTTGACAAGCGCCTATCGCGTCAAAGCGAATGGAAACACTCGCAAGTCTAAGTCCTGCATTTAGGCCAAAGCCTGGTTGACAAGCGCCTATCGCGTCAAAGCGAATGGAAACTCGGGCACGCCCGGGGTTGGCAGAGCCCCGAATGGCGTGTTGACAAGCGCCTATCGCGTCAAAGCGAATGGAAACTCGGGGAGAGACAGACTGGCTAGCTCGTCCGTGAACGAGTTGACAAGCGCCTATCGCGTCAAAGCGAATGGAAACAATAGCTCTTCGAACACCGCTACATCGGCGGCTAGTTGACAAGCGCCTATCGCGTCAAAGCGAATGGAAACCAAAGGGCTCCCCATCCGGGTACTAGGGTGAAAAATCAGTTGACAAGCGCCTATCGCGTCAAAGCGAATGGAAACAGTACGCTCGAGCTCATCCTTAGTACGCTCGAGGTTGACAAGCGCCTATCGCGTCAAAGCGAATGGAAACTCTGCCCCAACGTGACCTTATCGGCCACATAGGTA
>JBKEBU010000172.1:0-28859 GCA_047973325.1 Propioniciclava sp.
TAATGCTGTCCTGCGCGAGGACGTGCCGGGCGGGATGAACCGCAACCCCAGAGCTGGTGGGTGTACTGGACGTCCATCGCCAGATGTGGGGGACGTGGTTCGCCCGATCCGGTGCGCCGCAGCCAGGGCATGATTGATCAGCACATCCTTACACCCGGCGAAGCCGCGATGGCGCACCCACGACCGTCGTGGCCTGTTCCAGGTCCCGTGCTGAAGCAGGGCTCATGCGGCAGACTGAGGCCATGGTGCGCGCCGTTGTCTTTGATCTGGGCCAGGTCCTGGCGTCGGGGGAAGGGATCATCAGCGAACCAGCTGCCTTCCTTGACGTGGCCCCCGACCGCTTCGAAGAGCTCTATTGGGCCGACCGCGCCGCCTACGACGCCGGTGCCACCGACGCCGAATACTGGGGCCCCATCCTCTCCGCCCTGGATAAACCGGCAACCCCAGAGACCATCGCCCACCTCGCCGCCCTCGATGCCGACCTGTGGCTCCGAATGCGCCCTACGGCCCACCAGCTTCTGGTCGACGTACGCGCCGCGGGCCGCACCGTCGCCATCCTGAGCAATGCTCCCTTCACCATCGACATCGGCCTCCTGGGGGCTGACTTCGCAGACGATGCTGATTTCTGGTTCATATCGGCATCGATGGGGGTAACAAAACCAAACTCCGCAGCCTATTGGCGGGTCACCGAGGTGCTCGATCTCCACCCCAGCACGATCGCTTTCATAGATGATCGCCCCGAGAACGTAGCCGGGGCCGAGCGGATCGGCTGGAAGGCCCACCTCTGGCAGTCCGATGCCGATTCCCGGGTTTGGCTGAGCAGCCAAGGCGTCCTGGAGCCCTCATAGTAGGTCGCTAGCGATAGCCGCCCCCAGCCGCCACGTCTTCGCCCCCTACCGAGGCCCGACCGGGAGCACCTCGCCGGTCGATGACAGTCACTGTCTAGGTCATTTGCGATGCCCGTTCCCGTCGGCCACAGTGTGGGAGGCCCCCGGCACCGTGGACTATGGGGATTTCTCCCCATATCACACTCGCTGGACATCGTTATGATGGGGCTTCGCGCATGTTGTGAAACATTTCAGGGTTGGTGAGCAACCATAGCGGTTGGAGAGATATCAGATGGCGGCATTGTCGTGGGTGCGATCACGGCCGAAATCACTGGCATCAATCATCGGGGTAACTGTCGGCGCCTTGGCGCTCACCTCAATGGCGATCGCCTACGAAGGATTCCCCACCACCAAGGTTGATCTCAATGACGGTGGCGTGTGGCTGACAAAGACCTCCAGCCTGCTCGTGGGGCACTTCAATCGGGAATCCACGGTTATCGATGGCGGGCTACGGGCCGCCAGCCAAGACTTCGATGTGCTCCAAGATGCGGGCACGGTGCTCGTGGTGGATAGCCAAAGTGTGACCACGACCACTGTCGATCCAGCACAAGTCGCCCTGACCGACAGCGCCACCATCCCCGCAGACGCCGACGTGGCGCTCGGCCACCTCACCACCGCGATACTCAACCGCGCATCCGGGGAACTCTGGGTGGCCTCCGCCGCCGGCCTCGGCAGTCTAGACATCAAGGTCACCGAACCCACCGCGGAACTGGGCGAGCATGCCGATATCACTGTCGGGCGCGATGGCACCGTCTACGCACTCGCGGCTGAACGCGGCGAGGTGGTCACCATTCCCACCGACCCCGAGGGGCTACCGCTGGAGCCCCAGACGGCGTCCGTGGGCACTATCACCACCCCCGAAAAGGCGACCATCACTGCCGTGGGGACCACCCCGGTGGTTCTCGATGCGGCCGCGGGTGAAGTACGCACTCCCGACGGGATCACCACCCACGTGAGCATCCCCGACGATGCGGTCCTGCAGCAGGCATCAGCGGAAGCAGACGCAGTCGCTCTGGCCACCCCAACCGAGCTGATCCGGGTGCCCTTGGACGGTGCCGAACCGGTGACGATCCCCTCCGGAGCGACCCCGGGCATCGCCGCCGCGCCGGTCTTCCTGCGGGGTTGCACCTACGCCGCCTGGGGCGGCTCGGCACGTTTTGTCCGCGATTGCCTCGGTGACGCCCAAGATCTGGCTGAACCCATCCCCGGAGCAGAGGACCTGACCCAGCCGACGTTCCGGGTCAATCGCGACGTGATAGTCCTCAACGACATTCGCAGCGGCGCGGCCTGGCTCGCCGACGAGAGCCTGCAGCGCGTCGACAACTGGAGCGTGCTCACCCCACCCGAGGGCGAGACCGAGAATGAGGAGGAGTCCACCGAAGAGACCGTGGAGACTTCGCTCCCCGAGCGCAAAGAACAGAACACTCCACCGGTCGCCGTCGACGACGAATTCGGGGTGCGACCCGGCGGAACCACCATGCTGTCGGTGCTCGACAACGACAACGACACCGACGGCGACGTTCTGGTGGCATCATTGGCCAGCGACCAGCCGTCGATAGGCACTGTCCAACCCATCCTCAACGGTGCCGCCCTGCAGATCCAGGTCCCCGAGGAGGGCACCGGCCGAGCTCGGTTCGAATACGCCATCAACGACGGCCGCGGCGGCAAGGACAGTGCCTTTGTCGAAGCCACTGTCTATGACTGGGACACCAACACCGGCCCGCAACCCAAGCGGGTCACCAAGCTCGCCGTAGAAATCGGCGGCACCGTCTCCTACAACATCCTCCCCGATTGGCGCGACCCGGAGGGCGATGATGTCTACCTGCGGGGCGTGGAAGCTGCTCCGGGTGATGAGGTCCGCTATACCACCGACGGGCAGATAACCTACCGCGCCGTGGCTAGCATGCAGGGACGCAAGGAGATCAAGGTCAAGGTCTCCGACGCACAAGGCGCGGTAGCCGACGGCACCATTCTCCTCGACGTGAAGCCTCTCGGATCGACTGCCCCGGTCACCAATGCCGATCACGTGGTGGCCCGGGTGGGTGAAACTGTCACGGTCGCGCCACTGACAAATGACACCAGCGCGAGCAGCGAACCCCTCCGCCTCGCCCGGGTGCAGGAGGTTCCGGGGGCCACGATAGTCACCGACACCGCCAACAAGCAGTTCACCTTCAAGGCTCCGAAACCGGGGACCTACTACGTGCAGTACCTGGTGACCGCCGGTCCGAAACCTGCCGAAGGCCTGGTTCGAGTCGACATCCTCGACGACCGCGAATCCGAGCTGCCGCCCATAGCCGTGCGCGACGTCGCCCTTCTCCCGACTGGCAGCGAGGCATTGATCGGGGTCCTAGCCAACGACACCGATCCCGCTGGCGGGGTGCTGGTGGTGCAGTCGGTGACGGTGCCGCCCGGCAGCAATCTCGCCGTCTCCGTGCTCAACCACGAAACGCTCCGCATCGCCGATCAGGGCGCGGTCGACGAGCAGGTGCGAATCAGCTATCGCATCTCGAACGGCACCCAATCGGCCACGGGTGACGTGATAGTTATCCCCATCCCGGCTCCGGAGGAGATCCTGCCTCCGGTGGCCAACGACGACGAGGCCGTTGTCCGGGCCGGTGACGTGGTCACCATCCCCGTTCTCGACAATGACGTACACCCCGGGGGTGACACCCTGCATGTCGCACCCGGGCTTGTCGAACCGCTGGTCGACCCCGAAGACGGGGAGGCATTCGTCTCTCAAGATACGGTGCGATTCCGCGCGGGACCGGAGGCAAAGACTGTCAATCTGACCTACGAAGCGGTCGACTCCCACGGACAAAAGGCCGGCGGGCTGGTGTCGATTCAGATTCTGCCGGTCGATGCCGAGACCAACGCAGCCCCCCGGCCCCACGACCTGACCGCACGCGCTTTGGCCGGCTCGACGATCAACATCCAGGTCCCGCTGGACGGACTGGACGCCGACGGCGACTCGGTTGAACTACTGGGAATCGACACCGCTCCCACCCAGGGCCAGATCACCAAGACCGGCCCCAACTTCCTTGAATACGAAGCCTTCACCGATGCCAGCGGTGTGGATAGCTTCACCTATAGGGTGCGCGACCGCCTCGGCAAGGAGGGCACCGCCAGCATCCGCGTCGGCGTCGCGCCACCCGATACCGCGAATCAGGCGCCCTATGCTGTCAAGGACTCTGTCGTCGTCCGCCCCGGCCGCTCGGTGGCGGTCCCCGTTCTGGTCAACGATTCCGATCCCGAGGGCGATCCGATCGGCCTGGTGCCGAATGGCCTGGAACCAGCATCCGAAGCCGATGTCACCGCCGAGGTCTCCGGCGACCGGGTCATCATCGAAGTGCCCGACCGGAAGCTCCAAACTGCGCTGCAGTACACAATCGCGGACACCCACGGCGCCGAGGCGACGGCGCCCGTCATCGTGACCGTCGACCAAGACGTCCCGTTGACCAGCCCCATCGCCCGGGACGACAGAATCCAGCTCGAGGACATCAAGGATGGCCTCACTGTCGACCTGGACATCCTCAGCAACGATGAAGATCCCGACGGCACCACCGAAGGCCTCGACGTGGTCGTGGAGGCTGGCGGCGAACTTCTGGACAACCGTTCGGTGCGGATCACCGTGGGCGAAGAGCGCCAGTTGATCCGCTACACGATCACCGATCAGGATGATCTCACCGCATCCGCCTTCATCTTCGTGCCGGCGATCCCCGAACTGCGACCGACCCTGCTCTCGACCACCCCCGTGGAGGTGAAGAGTGGCGAGACCCGGGAACTGCCGCTGGCAGACCATGTCTCGGTTGCCGGAGGCGGCTCGGTGCAGATCACTGAAGCCGCCAAGGTCAGCGCCCTCAACGCCAACGGCGACTCGCTGGTCAAGGATGCGACCACCCTGGTCTATACCTCCCGGGACGGCTACTTCGGTGAGGATGCCTTGACCTTTGAGGTCACCGACGGCACCGACATCAACGATCCAGCGGGGCGCACGGCACTGCTGACCCTCCCGATCCAGGTGCTGCCGCCGGACAATCAGCCGCCTACCTTCCTGAATGGCCAGATGCAGGTCGCGCCGGGTGAGGACCCAACGACGCTCGACCTGGCCGAACTGACCACCGATCCCGATCCCGCGGATGCCGGCAAGCACAGCTACGCGATCATCGGGCAGCCCGGCGACGGGATCTCCGCCCGGGTGGACGGGAGCACCCTCCTGGCCGAAGCAGGACGGACCACCCCCAAGGGGACCGCCGTCACCCTCGGGATACGGATCAGCGACGGGACCAGTGAACCCATCGAGGGCAGCGTCGAAGTTCAGGTGACCGGATCCACCCGCCCGCTGCCGGTGGCCGGGCCCGACACCATCGCCGAGGCCGACCAGGGCACGATGCTCCCCGTTGATGTCCTGAAGAATGACGCCAATCCGTTTCCCGACACGCCACTGAAGCTGCTGAGCGCGACGACCGAGAGTGGGCTGGGCACGGCCGAGGTTGTGGGCGATGTCGTTCAGATCACCCCGGCCGATGACTTCGTCGGAGTGCTGGTCGTGCGCTACCGGATCCAAGACGCCACCGAAGATCCGGATCGGGAGGTGGATGGTCGGGTCACGGTGACCGTTCAAGGAGTGCCGGATGCACCCGGCAAACCCACCGTGACCACCGTGGCAGATCAGACCGTCGTCTTGTCGTGGTCACCCCCCTCCAACAATGGCGCCGAGATCACCCAGTACACGGTCACGTCGGTGACTGGCCCGTCCTACTCAAAGACGTGCACCTCCACCACCTGCACCCTGGACGGCCTGCAGAACAATCAGGAGTATGGGTTCCAGGTCACCGCGCACAACCGGGTGGGTGAAGGCTCCCCGTCGATAACCTCCGATCTGGCCCGTCCCGACACCCGGCCCGACACCCCGGTGCCCCCGTCGCTGACCTTCGGTGATAGGTCCCTAAACGTCGCTTGGACCGCGCCGACGTCGAGCGGGTCCCCCGTGGAGTCATACACCCTGGAAATCTCACCCACACCGCCCTCGGGCATCGGTCAGAAGACCGGCGTGACCGGTACCTCGCTCGTCTGGGAGGGGCTGGAGAACGGCACGAGCTACACCGTCCGGGTACAAGCCCACAACCGGGCCCCCGAACCGTCAAGCTGGAGTAGGGCATCCCAGCCCGAGGTTCCCGCCGGCCCCCCCGGAGCAACCTCTGCCCCGCGTGTGACCAGTGCCCCAGCGGTCGGTTCCCAGGCCCAGATGTCGGTGACCTGGGATGCGGCACCGCAGAATGGCGACGCGATCGCCCAGTATGAACTGCTGGTCTATCGCGGAGGCTCTCAGGTGCAGACGGCCACCGTGACCGGTTCACAAACCTCGCAGACGGTGTCAGTGGCCACCAACGCGACCGACTACACCTTCGCTGTGCGCGCCCGCAACAAGGCTGGCTGGGGCGAGCCGAGCCCACGATCCGCTCCCCAGCGCGCCTTCGGTACGCCGGGGGCTCCGGCGAAGGTCACCGCCGAACCCTTGAACGGAGCTATCAAGCTAACCGCCAGTACACCGCCCCTCAATGGCGCCAAGGAAAGTGAGTTGCGCTACCAATACCGGCTCAACAGCGGCAGTTGGGTGAACTGGAACGGGACGAGCACTATCAAGGCCACTAATGGCACCGACTACACCGTCAGTGTCCGGGCCAATTCAGTCGTCGGCGGACAGCAGTCGGCACCCGGGCCCGCAGGGACCTCAGCCACGGTCACCCCCTATGGCCCACCCCGCCCCCCCACAGGTTCGGCGAAGAACCTCGGCACCCAGGTGCGGGTGAGTTGGAATGCTCGCAACTCGGCGAACGGGCGCGCCATCACGCGCACGGAAATTAGCTACGGCCAAGGCTGGGAGACGGTGAGCTCCCGCAGCGGGTCACGCACTGTCGGCAATGACTATGACCAGACGCATTCCATCCAGATCCGGGTGACCGATGCGGCCGGGCAGCAGGCCACATCCAAGAAATACTCTGCCAAGACAGATCCGCGGCCCAAGCCGAAGGTGTGGGTCACTCCCGGTGACGCTTACGGCACCCGAACGGACTGCATCAATGGTTGTCGCAAACTGGTAGTGAACTGGAAGGATCTGAATATCGGCCGCAGAAAGGTCTACTGCGCAACCCAAAACGGTGGCGTCTTCACAGATCGCAACACTGGTCGCACCGTCGGCCCCTACGACGTCAACTTCAATGGATCTGGCTCCAAGCAATTGCCGTGCTGGCACGGCCGGGACGGGGTCAATGTCTGGGTCGACATCGTTGGCTGGGGCGGCGACGTTGACACCGAGAAGCGAATCTTCCCGCGACCCTGACCCCCACACAGCACCCGGTAAACACTAAGGACACTAACCATGACCATGACTCCCGAGCAAGCCACCTGGTTCCAGGGCACCTTCCAGCGTCTCGTCGACAATGTCGACCACGCCCTCCAGGGCAAGAAGGAGGTCGTGAGTCTGGTCGTGGCAGCGATGCTGGCCGAGGGCCATGTGCTGCTGGAGGATGCTCCCGGCACCGGGAAGACCAGCCTGGCCAAGGCGCTGGCCGCCACCGTGCAAGGCACCAGTTCCCGGATCCAGTTCACCCCGGATCTGTTGCCCTCGGATGTCACCGGCGTGACCATCTACGATCAGCAGGCGCACCGCTTCCAGTTCCACCAGGGTCCGGTGTTCGCCTCGATAGTCCTGGCCGACGAGATCAACCGGGCCTCACCGAAGACCCAATCGGCCTTGCTCGAGGTAATGGAAGAATCTCGGGTCACCATTGACGGCGTGACCCATGAGGTGGGGCGTCCCTTCCTCGTTATCGCCACCCAGAACCCTATAGAACAAGCAGGCACCTATCGGTTACCCGAAGCCCAACTCGACCGCTTTCTGATAAAGACCTCTATCGGATATCCCAGCCTCGAGGTTATCGAGCACATTCTGGCCGGGGCCGCCCAACGGAATCCGGCAGCCGCACTCTCCCCGGTGATCACCACCGGTGCGGTAGCCGACATGGCTGATCTAGCAGCCAGCGTCCACGTCGAACCAGCGGTGCTCCGCTACACCGGTGAGCTTGCTGAGGCCACCCGCGCCGACGCTGCCACGAGGCTGGGCGTCTCGGTGCGGGGCACTCTCGCCATGATGAGGATCGCCAAAGTCTGGGCGGCAGCCCAGGGCCGCCACTACGTTCTGCCCGACGACATCAAGACCTTGGGCCAACCGGTGTGGCAGCATCGGATGCTGCTGGATGCTGAAGCCGAGTTCGCTGGGACGACCGCCGAGATCGTGGTGGATCGCGTACTGGGATCGGTAGCCGCGCCCCAGGCACGAGTTGCCGTCTGATGTCCTCACCGACGGTCACCCCCACCCAGGACCGGGAGCAGGACGCCGGCTGGCGCGATCTGGTCGCGCTCCTCGGGGAGCAGGTGGGTGCCCGTCTGCAGGCTATCGCCGCCGTTGTTCGCCCGCTCGGATGGGCGTTGTTGGTTCTGCTGGCCATCTGCGGGCTCATCGGCAGCATCCTCGGCTGGGACGAGTTCACCCTAGCCGCGATAATTCTCGCCTGCTTGCTGACTATCTGCGCAGCCTTTCTCATCGGCCGCACCGAATATTCCGTGACCCTGGATCTGGCTCGCACCCGGGTCGTGGTCGGCGAACGTGCGGTCGGTGCCCTCACCCTGTCCAATCCCGGTCGGCGGGCCATCTTGCCCTCCCGGGTGGTCCTGCCCGTGGGGTCAGGACGGGGAGAATTCTCAATCCGGCGCTTGGCCTCCGGGCAGCAGGCCGAAGAACTCTTCACAATCCCGACCCAACGCCGCGGTGTGGTGGCGGTAGGTCCGGTAAGCATCGTCCGCGGCGACCCGCTGGGCATCTTCGAACGGGCCGACCGACGAGATGACCCGGTCGACCTCTATGTGCATCCGCAGACGATCCGGTTCGATGGCCAGTCCCTGGGTTTCGTCCGCGACCTGGAGGGTCTGCCCGCCATGGACCTTTCCCGCGATGACGTGTCGTTTCACGCACTGCTGGAGTACCAGCCTGGGGACGATCTCCGGCATGTGCACTGGCGGTCCACCGCTCGCACCGGCGTCATGATGGTGCGTCAGTTTGAGGAGACCCGCCGATCGCACTTCGTGGTCGGCTTGTCCCGCTCCCGGGGCGACTACCGCACCGACGACGATTTTGAGTTAGGTATCTCGGCCGCCGGCTCCATCGGACTGCGGGCGCTGAGCGACTCCCAGCACGTGGACCTTCGGGTGCAGGGCGATCAGTTCACCGCTCGTTCCGGTAAGCAACTACTGGATTCCCTGGCGATGATCCAACCCTCCGCACCACGCGATGGTGGAATCGGCGAGCTCGCGGGCACAATCTCAGCCACCGCACCCCAGGCCAGCATGGTCGTCCTGGTATGCGGCGCTGCGGTGTCGGCTGAAGACTTGCGGGCATCCTGCGCGCGACTGCCCCAGGCCACCCGCACGCTCGTTGTTATCGCAGCGAGCGACCACCAGCAACCGAGCTTGCGCCGGATCGCCGATGCCGATGTGGTCACCCTAGGTGCCCTCTCCCAGTTGCCGATGGCCCTGCGAAGGGTGCTGGCATGACCACCGAGACTGGCTCCCACCCACAGCCGCGCTGGCTACTCGACCTCGGGATGACCGCAGCGCTGCTCAGTGCGGCCCTGATCGGATTTTGGCCGACCTTTGACGGCCCCAGTTTCCTTGTCGCGGCTGCCGGTGGGCTCCTGCTCGGTCTGACCGTGGCCACGCTCTGCGCCTGGCGCGGCTGGGGGACGCTGAAAGTGGCGGGCCTCACCATAGCCGCCTACTTTCTCGGTGGCAGCGCACTCGCACTCCCCCAGACAGCCATCGCCCGGGTCATCCCCACCCTCGAAACGCTGCGGATGCTCGCGGTGGGTACGGTGACATCGTGGAAGCAGCTGCTCACCTCAGTAGCACCGGTTTCAGCAGCCGACGGGCACCTGCTGGTTCCATTTCTGGTCGCGCTCCTGGCCGCCGTCCTCGCCGGGTCATGCGCACTGCGACTCACTCGGATCGCCTGGGCACTCTTGCCAGTCCTGGGGGCCTGGATGCTCGTGATTGCGCTAGGCGTCCCCGATCCAGCCTTTCCGATAGTCCAGGGGGTGGCGCTGGCCCTGCTCACCGTCGTCTGGTTGTCGCTGCATTCCTGGTGGGCACCGGGCAACTCCGTCGTGGATCTCACCGCCAGCGGGCCAGCTCACACCGCCCGGGCCCGGACCCGCCGGCTGCTGGCCGGGGTGCTCGTGGTAGCTCTCGCCGCGAGCGCGGGCGTCGGGCTACACTCCCTCAGCACGGCGACGGGGCCCCGTCAGATCTTCCGGGACCGCATCGTGCCGCCCTTCAATGTGCGCGAGATACCGAGCCCGTTGCAGTCCTTTCGGAGAATCGTCCGGGACCAGGAAAAGAGCACACTCTTCACAGTCTCCGGGCTTCCCCAGAGCACCCGGGTGCGCCTCGCGGCCATGGACGCCTGGGACGGTGTCGTCTACAACCTCACCGATGGCGGCCCAACGTCCTCGAGCGCCTTCATGTCCGTGCGCACCGGGATGGCCGCCGAAGCGCTGGGGGTGCCCACACCGGTGACCTTCGAGATCCACGACTACACCGGGCTCGCTGTGCCCGGAGTCACCGCAACCGACAGCATCACCTTCGCCGGGCCACGGGCCGAAGAGCTCCGCCGGCAGAGTTATCACAATCCCGGCACCGGCACGACCATAACGACCGCTCGGCTACGGCAGGGAGATAGCTACACCCTGAACGCGATCCTCCCCGCCGAGATCTCCGACGAACAGCTGGCGGAGGCACCCTTCGGTCAGGTCAGCCTGCCGAGCCCCAGCAACGTTCCCGGCGACCTCGCGGCGGTAGCCGCCGACCTCCTCGTCGCATCCGAGGCCGAAACAGATATCGGTCGGATCCGGGCGCTGGAGGCCTACTTCGCCCAGGAAGGCCGCTTCAGCCACGGCCTCAAGGGGGAAGCCCTCTCCCGCGCTGGACACACCGCTGAACGGCTCGCGACCCTCCTGGGCGGTAATCAGATGGTCGGCGATGACGAACAATATGCGGTAGCCATGGCGCTAGCCGCCCGCGAGCTTGGCATACCCGCACGGGTGGTGATGGGCTTCTACCCCTCAGATGAGCAAACCGGTGCGCAGGTCTTGAGCACCACCGATGAAGATGCTTCCGCCGATGACCAGACCGGCAACCAGGTCTTCGCCGCCACCGGCAACGACCTCCATGCCTGGGTCGAGGTCAACTTCGAGGGCTTCGGGTGGGTTCCCTTCAATCCGACACCTCCGGAGAACAGGCTGCCGAACGACCAGAACACCAAACCGCGGGTCGACCCGAAACCCCAGGTGCTACAGCCGCCGCCACCGCCACAAGAGCCGGTTGATCTCCCGCCGACAGTGCCCGACGAACGCGAAGCCGAGGAGGATGCTCCCAAGATCTGGGACTGGGTCGGGCTGATCCTGGCTATCGCCGGCATCTCGGGAGCGACGCTAGCCCTCCTCGCCTCACCCTTCATAGTTATCGGTGCCTGGAAGGCGGCCAAGCGTCGGTCACGTCGCCTGGCGGCCCGGGCCAGTGATCGGATCACCGGTGGCTGGGACGAACTCACCGACCGCGCGGTCGACTACGGCGTCCGGCTCCCGCCTGGTGGCACCCGTACCGAAGAGGCTGCCACCGTGGCGGGAGTCTTATCCCTGCCGACAGTCACGTCCCTCGCCGCGCGCGCGGACGGCCAGGTCTTCGGCCCGGCTGAACCCAGCCCCGATGACGTCGATGCCTTCTGGCACGATATCGATGCGGCCGTGGGTGGCATGAGCACGCAATCCACCTCGGCACGACGGCTGCGGGCTCGCCTGAGTCTGCGATCGCTCCTGGGTTCGGGGCGGCTGGCCACGCGGGTCCAGGCACTCAAGGCGGCTGCGGTCGCACGCCGATCTGCCCACGAGGACCCACCGGTGCCACCAGCAAGCGAGACCCAGCCATGACCGCAATTCCGGTTGGCCACGCGGCCCCACTCGCCCGCCGGGTACTGGCCTATCTGATAGATGCCCTGATCAACGGCACCATCCTGGCGCTCCTCCCCGCCGTGGGAATCGCCGTGTGGTCAGTCACCCAGGATGTCTGGGTGCTGTTGGCCGCCACGGCTGCCGGGGGTGCGATAGGCCTGGGCTGGGGGTTGGCGTACACCGCCATGCAGGGCCGTGCCGGATCAATCGGGATGCGGTCCCAGGGTCTGCGGCTGCTCGGCGTTTCGGACGGTCGCCCCCTCGGCTTCGGCCGCGCCCTGGTGCGCAACCTGGTGTGGGCGGGCACCACCGCCGTCGTCGTGGGCTACTTCTCGGCGCTGTTCGACCCATCCGGACGATTTCAAGGCTGGCATGATCGGGCTAGTGGTGGCCTCATGACAGATGTCCGCGCGTCGGGTACCAGCGAAGGGGCCGACAGTTCTCCGGGCGCCTCCGCCCCCCGCGCAGTCTTGGTAACACCCCGCGACGTCGGGGCGGAGTCAGCCCACCAAGCGCCTGCCCCTGGCCTCGCGGCCACCGACCCGCTGATCACCGTTGTCCCCGGGGTGACACCCGGGATGCCACTCAGGTCAACCGGGGCTGCCCCCGCCTCAGCCAGCCCACCCCCAGACCGCTCCCGGGCACCGGCCACCACGGGCGCGATCCTGCCGACGCTGGAACCCCCAGCCGCGGGAACGCTTCCCGCAGACGACGACGTCGAATCGACCAAGATCAGTGTCCCCGGGCACCGGCTCGTGTTCACCTGGGATGACGGGCAGCGCATCACGGTTTCCGCCCGGACAATCTTCGGCCGCAATCCTGAACCCGAACCGGGGGTTGCCGTCGTGATCGTGCGGGATGAGACCCGTTCGCTGTCCAAGACGCACTTCGAGGCCGGCGCCGAGCCGACCGGTGGCTGGGTGCTGGATCGCAGCTCGACTAACGGCACCACAATCGTCCGCAATGGCGACCGGATAGCTTGTCCACCCGGTCAGCGAATGCCGGTGCGGCTAGGGGATGCGCTGGAGATCGGCGACCGAATCGTAACTATCGGGGGGTATTCATGAACGCACCAATCACGGTCACCTCGGCCGCAGCCACACACATCGGACGCAGGCGCACCCTCAACGAGGACGCCTACCTCAACGCCGCACCGGTCTTCCTGGTGGCTGACGGCATGGGCGGACACGAGGCGGGGGAATGTGCCAGCGCTGCGGTGATGGAGCAGTTCGCCGAGCTCCAGGGCCGGTCAGCGGTAAGCCTCGACGACGTACGCGGCACCCTGGACCGGGCCCGCGGCGCGGTGGAGCAGATCACCACTGGCGGTGGAGCCCGCGCTGGCACCACCCTGAGCGGCGTCGTTATCGCTTCGGTAGCTGGCCTGGGCTATTGGCTCTGCCTGAACATCGGCGATTCCCGCACCTATCGCTTCGCGAACAACACGCTCGAACAGATCACCGTGGACCACTCCGTCGTGCAGGAGCTGATCGACTGCGGCGAATTGTCGGCCGATCAGGCGGCCACCGACACCCGCCGCAACATAATCACCAGATCCCTCGGAGCCGAGAGCACTGAGGACGCCGACTACTGGCTGTTTCCCGCCGAACCGGGTGACCGCATACTGATTTGCTCCGACGGCCTCTCCGGTGAACTCACCGCAGACCAGATCCGCACCGTGCTGACTCAGGAGCGTGATCCCCAGCAGGTGGCGGACATTCTGACGTACCAGGCCGTCGAGGCCGGTGGACGTGACAACATCACGGTTGTGGTCGTCGATGCCGACTCCGTAGCCTCACCCGCGGGGGCGCAGGCGCCGACGAGCGCCATCGATGGGGACACCCATCGGCGTGAGGCACTGAGCGGAGGAGTCCGATGAAGCAGGTCAGGTATCGCCCCGGGGGCTGGCAGGTGTGCGTCGAGGACGCTGGCATCATCGCCGCACCCGGGGAGCTCAGTCTCGAGCAGGTGACCCGGCTCTCTGAGCTGCTCCGCAGCGAGACTCCTGTCCTCACGGAAGTGATCGACGCGCTAGCCGGTGACGGGTCATTTACCTCACTCGGCTCGTTTGCGGTTGCTCTCCAGGGCGCTGACGGCGTCCGGTTCGCAGTGCGGGGGCCGGTCAACGTCCGCATCACCGACGCTCCCGACGGGGAAGCTATCACGGGCCAGGCCGTCACCACCTGGCATGAGCGCTTGGTCGGCGAGTGCACTAGCTTCGAGATCACCCTAGACTCCGCGGCGGGCCCCGCGGACGCTGCCTATCCCCTCCAGTCAGGCGTCGTCTTGGCGTCAGCCATCAGCGTCGGCGGGCCAGCTGACGCCGGAATCGCGCCGCCACCGGCAGTGGCCGCTGACCAGGGAACAGGCCAGACCAACAACCCGTCGCCCGATCCTGCCTCAAACACCGGATTCCACACGCTCGTGCCCACCGATGTCACCCTCGCCCCGGAACCTGACGCGCCGCAGCCCCCGGATGCGCCTGCCATCCCGCAGGCTCCTTTTCCCCTTTCCGGGAACCCGGCCGACCTGCCCGCAGCCGAGGCATCCACCGGCGTTCCCCCCGAGCTTGGGGACCATGACGGAGCCACCATTTCGGTGGCCGAAGCACGTCGTCTGCGGGCCGGATCTGTGCCGGAGGCCTCGCCCACCCCCGGTGCCCAGCCGAGCAACGAGGCCGCGGCAGCGGTGGGTCAGGTGCGCGTCTCCGACGGCCAGATAGTCGCCCTAGACCGCCCGGTGATCCTCGGCCGCCGACCCCGGGCCACCGGTACTGGCGGCGCCCTCCCCCACCTCGTGGTCGTCGAGAGCCCGCAGCAAGACATTTCTCGCAACCACCTGGAAGTTCGGCCAGAGGGCGACTCGGTGGTCGTGGTGGATCTGCACACGACCAATGGGTCGACCCTGCTGCGGCCGGGAACGGACCCGGTTCTGCTCCATCCAGGCGAGGCCACCCTGGTCCTGTCTGGGGACACGATTGACCTCGGCGACGGCATCACTGTCAACTTCCAGGGGCTCGCGTGACCCGGGCACCCTCACCCCCACCTGAGCTTCCGGGGTTCAGCTATCTTCAGCCGCTGGGCAGTGGCGGTTTCGCCGACGTTTTTCTCTACGAACAGCAATTGCCGCGTCGCCGGGTCGCGGTGAAGGTCCTGCTGGCCGAACGGATCAGTTCAGGCGCAGCTGAAGAGTTCACCGATGAGGCCAATGTGATGGCGATGCTCTCCACGCATCCAGCCATCGTCACGATCCATCAGGCCGGGGTTGCCGGCGATGGTCGGCCCTATCTGGTGATGGAGTACTGCCCCCGGCCCAACCTGCAGGTGCGCTCCCAGAAGGAACCCTTCTCAGTGGCCGAGGCGTTGCGGGTCGGCGTTCAGGTGGCCGGCGCGGTCGAGACCGCCCACCGGGCCGGGGTGCTGCACCGGGACATCAAACCTGCCAACATCCTGGTCACCGAATACAATCGCCCAGCCCTGACAGATTTCGGCATCGCCTCCACCACCGGGGCGGTCACCGAGGCTGCCGGCATGTCCATCCCGTGGTCACCACCGGAGTCCTTCGCCGACCCGCCCCGGGGCGGGCCCCGCACCGACGTGTATGCGCTCGCCGCCACCGTCTACACTCTGCTCGCTGGCCGGACTCCTTTTGAGCGCCCCAGTGAACGCAACACCAGCGCCGAGCTGATCGAACGGATCGAACGGATGGCGCTGCCACCGCTGCATCGCCCGGACGCTCCGGCAAGCCTGCATACCGCCCTGCACCGCGCCATGGCCAAGAACCCCGACGACCGCTACCCCAGCGCGGTCGGCTTTGCTCGCTCTCTCCAGAAGATTCAGATCGAGTTGGCCCATTCAGTCACCCCGATCGACATCGTCGATGAACACCCCGCGGACGATGATGACGGCGACGACGGCGACGGGTTGACCCGCGTCCGCGAAGTTGTGTCTATTGACCCGGAGGCTTCAGCAACCCGCCCCTCAGCCGCCACTCAACCTAACCGACCAGAGCCGTCCGCCGCTGATCCCCCACGCTTCGGCCAGCCAGCACCAACCCACGAGGACACCCAGCTCCGGACGCCCACCCCCGCACCCCCCGCGGTCATCACGGCCGCGTCAGTACCCGCCACCCCGATGGTGTCGAAACGCCCTACACCCGCACCGGCCGCGTCCACCGCTGCCGGTTCGGCGCTGGGTGCAGATCAAACGGTGCTCCGGGCGCCGCAGTCGGTGGCACCACAGCCCGATCCTGCAGCCTCACTCCCGGCGCTGACCGAGCCGGAGCCGGGCCGACCTCCGATGAGCCGGTCCCCGCGCCTGCCGTGGTGGGGCTGGCTGGTCGTCGGCTGCGGGCTCCTCGTGGCCGCCGTAGCGGTATGGCTGTTCGACGATGTCGTTGCTCGGCTACCCACCCCGACCCCGTCCCCATCGGTGACGTCGCAACCTATTGAGGTCGTCCCGCATCAGGTGCCGCCGGTGGCGTCGCTCACCGGGACCCGATCAGCTGAGACGGTCACGTTCACCTGGGAGAATCCGGCCCCGGAACCCGGCGATTCCTATATCTGGAACGAAATCACTCTCGACGGTCCGCTCCCAGCCGCCAACATCGAGGAAACCCGGGTCACGCTCACGGGGGCACGTCCCGATCGCACCTGCATCGAGGTGTCACTCAAGCGCGCCGACGGGCGCTCATCTGAACCAGAAAGGGTGTGTGTGGAATGAGTGCGGTGACCATCGAGTTCGCTGGCGAGTACTTTCCGGTGGCTGAGACCGAGCCATTCCGGGTCGGTCGTGAGGGGGACCTCGAACTCGACGACAATCTGTTCCTACACCGGAACTTCCTCGAGATCACCCAGGCCGATGGGCTGTGGTGGCTCACGAACGTCGGTTCTCGGCTGACGGCCACCATCACTGACTCGGCCGGCGGCGTCCAGGCCTGGTTGTCCCCCGGCGCCCGGCTACCGCTGGTCTTCGAACGCACCACGGTCGTCTTCAGCGCAGGACCCACCACGTACGAGTTCACCGTGCACGCAACTGAGCCGGCCTTTCGGCATACGCATGCGGAGGCTGATCCCGAGGGCACCGCGACCATCGGCGAGGTTCCGCTCACGGAGAGCCAGAAGTTGCTCATTCTCGCGCTGGCGGAGCCACAGCTCCGGCGCGATGGCACCGGCATGAGTCAGATCCCCACCTCGGCGAAGGCGGCGGCGCGCCTCGGCTGGACGGTCACCCGGTTCAACCGGAAGCTCGACAATGTCTGCGACAAGCTTGACCGAATCGGGGTACCCGGCATGCGCGGCGGCCGGCGTAGCTTCGCGACCAATCGTCGGGCCCGCCTGGTTGAGCACGCGGTGGCTTCCCGGCTGGTCACCCGGGCCGATCTGGGCATGCTCGACACACCGCAGGCCGCGATGGAAGGGGAGCGGGATTGATCTGGGAGATCGATGACGGCCCCCGGGCCATCCCCGGACTCGATGCACAGGGCCGTCCGGATCCAGCCTATGCAGCAGCCCTCGGGCTGATCCCGGCCCCTGTCGGTCGGCGGGTCCTGGCCGCCGGTGTGGAGGCCGTGGCGATCGGGCTGCTGGCCCTCCCGGGCGCGGTCATCGGCACCTCCGCCCTGCTGCCCGTCGCCACCGGCGAGGCTGATCTGCGGCGGATGCTGGAGTCTGGCGACCTGCTGTGGCCGATCGTGGCGGTCGTGATCTCGAATGTTCTGGTGACTATTGTCACGATCGTGCAGTTGGTGCTGCATGGGCGCCGGGGGGTCACGCTCGGCAAAGCCATCTTCGGCCTCCGATCGATCAACGTCCGCACCCTCGAACGGCCCAGATTCTGGCGCGGCGCCGTCGTGCGCTATCTGCTGCTCAGTGCGGCCTTCCTGGTGCCCGTCCTCGGTCCGCTGCTGGTCATCACCCTGTCCCCCTTGTTCGACCGGGAAGCGCGCGGTCGCGGATGGCTCGACCTAGCCGCGGCCACCTGGTTCGTGGATATCCGCCGCGGCTTGAACCCCTATGACACCAAACGCATGCGGATCGCCCGCAAGATGCTCAACACTCCCGAGTATGCGGAACGACCGCCCCTCCCCTCACTGGCCACCCCCGCCTTGCGAGATGCCCCGGCAGCCTATGTGCCCGCCAACCGGCTTTCGGGTGGAGTTATCGGCGCCCATCGGCCCACCACGCCGGAGCCGCTCCCGCCAACCCCCGCAGTGCCGACACTGCCGGCGCCATCGCCTTCGGTGGCGCCGCAGCCCTCAGGATTGCTCGACGCGGTGCCGCCACCGCTGGCTCCGGGGCAGGTGTTGGAGTCCTTCCGGCCGGGCGCCGCCTCGGCAGGACCACCGTCGACCCCACCGAACTCAGCCCAACCGTCCGCTTTGGCTCCCCTGGGCAGGACCGGGCACTCGTCCACCCTGTCGGCCATCGTCTTACTCGACGGCGGCCAGCACATTGAGGTGCGCGGGCTGACCCTGTTCGGCCGCACACCTGCCCCCCGTGCGGACGAGGACCACGCCCAGCTGGTCACGGTCGGCCAGGACAGCCTGTCGGTGTCCAAGACCCATCTGGCGGTCCTGCCCACCCAGCACGGGACCATGGTCATCGATCGGGCCTCTACCAACGGCAGCCAGCTGGTGCGCGATGGCGTGGCGAGCCCGTTGATCGCCGGCCAGCCGTTCCGGCTTCACGTGGGTGACACCGTGCACTTCGGGGAGCACATGTTGACCGTGGAACAGGCATGACGACCACTGACGATCAGGAGAGCCCATGAGGGTCAAACTCACCCTGCGCCGCCCCGGGGCGCCACTGACCGACATCGTCGTCATGGCCGACTCCACGGCCACGGTCGCCGATGTCGCCGAGCAGATTGCCGCGACCGATCCCCTGCGGAGCATCCAAGCCCACCCAGGGCACACGCTCAGCCTCGCGGTCGCTGCGCCAACCAGCACCACCGTGGAGACCCTGAGCCCGGACCTACTCGTGGCAGATGCCCCCCTCGGCTCAGGATTCCTGGCCGAGGTCACCAACCTCGGCCATCGGGCGGCGACGACCCCGGGCGGCGCCCAACCGGCAGCCTTGCTGACGGTCCGCTCCGGGTCGACCGCCGGCCGAGAGATCCCGCTTCCCCTCGGACATTTCATCATCGGGCGCGATGAGGCCAGTGCCGTGGCCCTCCCCGACCCACTGGTGTCCAAGCGGCACGCTCGGATAGAGATCGCGACCACGTTCATCGAGATCGTCGATCTCAACTCGGCTAATGGGATCCTGGTCGACGGCGGCCTCGTGCAGCGGTTGCGCGTCATTCCAGGGCAGCCGTTCACCCTCGGTGATACCGAACTTGTCGTGCATGTGGTGCGTGACTTCGACGGCTCGGCCGCCGCGGATCCGGTGCTCGAGCGTGGCGGCGCCCTGCTGTTCAACCGGAGCCCCCGGGTGGAGGCGCGCTTTGCCGGCGACGACCTCGCCGAGCCGCGCTATCCGCGCGATCAGGTAAAGCGGTTGTTCCCATGGCCGATGCTGGTGGCCCCGGTCCTGCTGGCGGTGACCATGTGGGCGGTCACCGGACGGGTGCTGTCACTATTCATGGCGGCAGCATCGCCCTTGATGATGATGGGGAACTTCATCTCGCAGCGCACCAACCTCGGCCAGCGGCTCCGCCACGAGGTCGAGTCATTCGAGGAGCAGTACGAACGGCTGGAGGAGAAGCTCTATCACGCGCATCCGCAGGAGCGGGACGTGCGAAACAGCGAGGTACCCGCGGTCGCGATCGTCTTCGATGACGCCATGCGGCTGGGACCACTGCTGTGGACCCGTCGCCCCGAGCATTGGAACTTTTTGGCACTCCGGCTCGGGGTCGGATCCGATACCTCACGGACCCGGATCAAACGGGCCGACACCCCGGAAGCTCTGATTGAGTACGTGGAACGGGTGGATCGTCTCGAAGAGCGCTACGCGATTATCGATGACGTACCTATCCTCGAATCGCTGCAAAGTGTCGGCGCTATCGGTGTCGCGGGGCCGACCTCGGTCGCCAGTGATGCCCTGCGTGGGCTAGCAGTGCAGCTTTTCGGTCTGCACTCACCCAATGAGCTGGTCGTGGTCGCCCTGACCGAGCCGGGCTGGGCGAACGAGCTTGACTGGCTCACCTGGCTGCCGCACACCTCCAGTGAACGCAATCCCTTCCCCGAGCCCCTGGCCGACTCAGCATCGACGGGTGCCGCCCTGCTCAGTGGGCTGGAGGAGTTGGTGATGCGGCGCTCCCGGGCTGCCGGCTCACTGCGTCGGCCGTACGGCGCCGATTGGGATCCGATGCGCTTCGGAACCGATGTCAAGCGGGCCGCCGAGGAGGCCTCTTTTCCGGGTCAGACAGCGGTGCTGGTGATAGTCACCGATGACGCGCCCGTCGACCGAGCCCGGCTCGCCCAGATCTTGGAACGGGGTGCGGATGTCGGCGTGTACGCCGTGTTCGTCGCACCGGTCGTGGCGGCGCTCCCGGCAGCGTGCCGGAGCTATCTGGATGTCACCGCCGGGCTGGAACAGGCAACGGTGGGCACCGTCCGCAGCGGTGTCAGCTATAGCAATGTTCAGGTGGAGGGCGTTTCGCACGCCTACATGACCATGTTCGCCAAGCGGCTCGCACCCGTGGTGGACTCCAGCACCGTCATCGAGGATTCCACCGACATCCCGAACTCGGTGATGTTCTTGTCTCTGGTGGGTCAAGAGCTGGCGAGCGATCCGGCCGCTGTCCTTGACCGATGGCGTCAGAACAATACGATCCTGGACCGCTCGGGTGCCCCGCAGCCCCGCCTGAAGAAGACCGGGGATCTGCGCGCCATCATCGGCCAGTCGCAAACCGATGCCATGACTCTCGATCTGCGCACCCAGGGCCCGCATGCCCTCGTGGGCGGCACCACCGGTGCCGGTAAGAGCGAGTTCCTGCAGGCCTGGGTGCTCGGAATGGCCACCGAGCACAGCCCAGACCGGGTGACCTTTCTCTTCGTGGACTACAAGGGTGGCTCTGCCTTCGCCGACTGCATCGATCTGCCGCACTGCGTCGGACTGGTCACCGACCTCAGCCCCCATCTGGTCCGGCGCGCCCTGACCAGCCTGCGGGCCGAACTGCACCATCGGGAGCACCTGTTCAACCGCAAGAAGGCGAAGGACCTGCTGGAGCTGGAGAAACGGCGCGACCCGGAGACCCCACCGGCCCTGGTGCTAGTTATCGATGAGTTCGCCGCCCTCGCCTCGGAGGTTCCGGAATTTGTCGATGGGGTCGTCGATATCGCCCAGCGCGGCCGCTCCCTGGGGATTCACCTGATCATGGCCACCCAGCGGCCTGCCGGGGTAATCAAGGACAATCTGCGCGCCAATACCAACCTGCGCGTGGCATTGCGGATGGCGGACGAGTCTGACTCAAAAGATGTGGTTGACGACCCGATCGCGGCGTCCTTTCCTCCGTCCTTGCCCGGGCGCGGGATCGCGAAGACCGGACCCGGCCGCCTGGTCCGCTTCCAATCCGCCTACGCCGGTGGCTGGTCCACCGATCAGGAGCAGGCCGCTGAGGTCAAGGTCGCCGAACTCCGGTTCGGATCCACGCAGTTGTGGGAGGCCGATCAGGAGCCAGAATCGGACTCGCACGAGGAGGATCTGGGACCCAACGACCAGAAACGTCTGGTGGCAACCCTGGTGAAGGCTGCCACCGAGGCCAGCATCCCTGCGCCTCGCCGTCCCTGGCTGGACGACCTGGAGCAGGCGGTGGACCTGCGGGACCTGCCACTACTCGGCGATGACCACATCCTGCTCGGAAAGATGGACGTGCCCGCCCGGCAACTCCAGGAGGCGACGTACTTTCACCCCGATACCGACGGTTCGCTGCTGGTCTACGGCACGAGCGGCTCCGGAAAATCAACAGTGCTTCGCACGCTGGCGATAGCTGTTGGCGTCAATCCAGCCTCGGCCGTGGAGGTGTATGGCCTCGACTTCGGCTCGGGGGCCTTGCGGAGCTTGGAGGCCCTCCCGCAGGTGGGGTCCATCATTGCTGGCGACGACGCTGAGCGGGTGCAGCGCATCCTCCGGTCACTGGCCCGCGTGCTTGATGATCGGGGCAAGCGGTTCAGCGCCGCCAATGCCGCCAGCCTGGCCGAGTACCGCGAACTCACCGGGCGCGACGAAGCCCGCATTCTGCTGCTCATCGACGGTTTCGCACAGTTTCGCTCCGAGTGGGAGTCGACCACCGCCCGGATGCCCTTCTATCAAACCTTCATGCGAATCCTGGGTGAGGGGCGTCCCCTCGGGGTGCACGTGATAGCCACCGCCGACAGGTCCGGTTCGGTACCGACAGCGGTGAGCGCCAACGTCTCCCGTCGGGTGGTGCTGCGCCTGGCCGATGAATCCAGCTATGCGCTACTCAATGCACCCAAGGATGTGCTGGATGAGCGGTCCTCCCCTGGGCGCGCGATCGTGGACGGCCTCGAAACCCAGATTGCCACCCTCGGAGGCACCCCAAACGTGGCCGAGCAGACCAAGCTGCTCGACCAGTTGGCCACGAAGCTGGTGGCCGCCGGTGCCCGTCAGGTCGCCGAGATCGGGGCCCTGCCCACCCAGCTGAGCCCCCAGGATCTGCCCAACCAGGTGGACGATTTCCCCGTGCTGGGTATCGCCGAGGACACCCTGGCACCGCGGGGGTTCGACCCGGTGGGCACCTTCGTGGTCGCGGGTCCACCACTGTCGGGGAAGACGACCACGCTGAAGGCCATGGTGACCGCATTCCGGCGGTTCGACCCGGAGGTGAAGTTGTTCCACTTCGGCGGGCGTCGCTCGCAGCTCAAGGAGTGGGCCGACTGGACCCGGAGCGCGGTGACGCCGGATGCCGCCAAGGAGCTCGCCAAGGAGATCACCGAGGTCGTCGTCGATGAGTCGGTGCACCTGCGGTTGATGGTGGTGATCGAAGATGTGCCCCAGTTTGCCGATGGTCCGGCCGAACGTGATCTGAAGGCTCTCTTCCAGGCCGTCAACCGCAGCGACCATTTCCTGGTCGGGGACGCAGACGTCACCCAAGTGACCAGCGGATTCGGGTTCATCGGTGACTTCAAGGCCGGACGCAAGGGCATCATTCTCAAGCCGGACGCCTTCGATGGTGACGCCGTATTCAAGGTGCCCTTCCCCAAGGTGAAGCGCACCGATTTCCCGGAAGGGCGCGGCATCTTCGTGCAATCTGGGCGTCAGGTGACCGTCCAGATTCCTCTGGTGGTGACCCCGCACCTGGGCGATGGGTAGTTGTGCCCATCGACGGAATTCGTACTCCTACCTAGAGTTCTTGGTGACGGACCAGACCGGTTCGATACCAACACCCTTCGAAAGGAACTACGATGGCCGACTTCGGTGCGTCCTACGCTGAAATGGAGCAAGTAGCCTCCTCCCTGTCCCAAGCCCGCGACGATATCCAAGGGCAGCTCGACACCCTCAAAGGACAGGTCGACACGCTGCTCGGTGAAGACTTCAAGACCCAGCACGCCTCCACCCAGTTCGGCGACGGCTACAACGAGCTCACCTCTGGCCTGAAGAATGCCGTCGATGGCATCAACGGCATGTCCGAATCTCTCCTGGGCATGATGCGCGCCATCCAAGAGCTCGATCAGCAGCTTGCCGGTAGCTGACCAAGGCCCAGTTGGAGGGGCTGGCAACCACGTCGGCCCCTCCAGGGATGCTCTCACCAGAACTCTCAGGAAGGGGTGCCCCCATGGGCGTTCAAGTGCAGTACAACGAACTGGAAGAGTTGGTCTCACACTTGCGCAGCATCGTCGACGAGTTCGAGCACGCGGGCTCGCGTCGTCGTTCACTCCAGAACGCAGTAGGCCAGCCCTACGGGGAAAGTGCGCTCAGCGATGCCGCTGGCGAATTCGAAAGCCGGTGGGACGATCGTCGCAAGAACCTCATGGAGAACTGCAAGGGCCTGGCCGATCGCGCAGCCGACGTCGTGGCCGGATTTCAAGACTTCGACGCTGAGGCGGCGGCGGCCTTCGACGAACCCGAGGATGCCTGATGACCGGACTCCTCCTCATGCCTTCCTCGACGGCAGGCCGCCCTATCAGCGTCCTCTTGGGGAACGCAGGAGACATAGACGAGCGAGGCGCTCAGCTCACCGAGCTGGGTCAGGCAATGGTGGATTCTTGGCGTCTGATCAGCCAGCTCGTTGACGATGGCGCCGCGATGGACGGGGAAGCTATCGATAAGCTCCGGGAGATCGCTGGCACTGTCAGCAGCGATCTCAACAAGGCTGGTGAGTCCTACCTCGCCGTGGGTCCGCGGATTCGTGAGTACGCCGAGGAACTCTCCTGGGCACAACAGAGAATTGACCCCCTCGTGCAGGACCTCCAAGACCTCTGGGAGAAATACCTCGCACTCGAGAGAGATGCGGCAGAGGCAGCCGCGAGCGAGAATGCGGACAGTGCCGACCCAAGCACTGCCGGGACACCCAGCAATGCGACCACCGAGGCTGAGGCAGCAGCTCAGGCCGCACGGGACAAGCGGGCCGAATGGGACGAGAAGGCAGGCGAATACGACGACGCCTGGGACACCTGGCACGACGCCTTTATGACGGCTGCCAACGGCATCAAAGAGGACTTCACCGACGGGCTCGATGACTCGTGGAAGGACGACCTCCGAGGTACCCTCGATTTCCTCGCCGACGCACTGGCGGTCGCCGGGATCGTCTTGGCGGTTCTGGCCATCGTCGTGGGTGGCCCGCTCATCATGGCGCTGGCCGCGGTCGTGGCCGTCGCGACCTTGATGGTCCAGCTAGCGAAGTTTGGCGTGGGTGACGGGAATGGCGTGGACCTGTTTTTTGCCGTTGTCGGGGTGGTGCCGTTTATCGGGCCAGCAGCGAAGTTCCTGCGCAGCGGTAATATTGGGGCCCAGTTCACCGCTGACGGCGCGCGATTGTTCGGCAGGGGAGCTACCTCTTTCCGCTCCTGGTTCAGTGGGGTCAACACACTCGGTGGCTCCGGCTTCTGGGGCGGTGCGCAAAAGTTCAGCGCCCAGTTCTTCACCGGCAAGAGTGCCGATGAGTGGCTCAATATAGGCTCCCGCGGAATCGACGCTATCGACACGCTCGCCACGGTCTGGTCGACACAGATCGGGATCACCAGCATGATCAAGAGCACCTTGGGCGACAACGTGGGGTCCGGGCTGTTCGACCCCGACCAGCATCCCTTCGAAAACCCCTTCAGGCATGCGGCAAGTGACCCGATCATGGCTCCTGGGCCTCCGGGCGAACCGGCGTCGCTCTACGAGACGGCGTGATGTCGCATGAAAGGCTTCACAGATGACTGACCTGAAAACCGAATTGACTGGCAGCACTGGCGCGCTCGTTCCGCCCTACCAGATGCTCATCCCCGCCGGCTGGCAAGCATTCGACCTCAGTCTGCACGACGAACGGGCTATCGTGGCCCAGGCGGTTTTGCGGCTTCGCTCGAACGGGCGAGGCGATCTGGCCCCACACCTCACTCATCAGGTCGGCCAGGCGCTGACGACACTCCGCCGGCAGAATGGCTTCGCCTATGCGATTGCCGGGGAAACCTCCCCCACCTGGGCCATCGGATCAGCCAGCCTGGTGGGAGTACGTCGAGATGCCACCCCCGACCTTCCCCTGGACACGGTGGTCACCGACGCGATCACCCGGCATGGTGGAGCACCGTTGGGCGGTGATGAACGGTTCGTACGGTGGACGACCCGACGAACCGTCACCCTTGAGGGAGAGGAGGTGACCACGACGACCATCAACTACCTGACCCCGGTTCCCGGTTCCCGGCGCACGCAAGCGCTGCAATGGAGCGCCACGGTCACCCACGCGGCGGATGTGGCCGCTGAGGACCCAGTTCTCGAGACCTGGAACCTGCTCTTCGACACCCATGTGGCATCGTTCACGTGGCTAACCCCCTCGGTATCCCCATGACCACACTCGATGTGACGTTGCACTACCCCGACGATCGCTGCATTGCCATCAATCCACCGCCGGGAGACCCCCGCACCTGGGCCGCCGCCACCGCCCAAGAGTTCGGCGCGGGCACCGATAAAACCGCCGGGACGGCACGGCTCGCCGAAGCATTGACAGATCTCGCGCGGATGGCTGCACCGGAGCGCAAGATTTTACTGATCACGACCGCTGATCTGAGTGTGCTTGCACCACTGACAGTGACGGTCACGCCGGAGCCACTCACACCGGCAGATCAGGCAGAGTTTCTCTGGTCCCCCGATGCGGTGGTGCCCCCAACCGCAGAGGTTGTCGAAGCCGACCATCTCGGTCCGGGAATCTCGGTCGCCATTCTGCATGCGCAGAATGAGCGCCAATATGCTACCCGTCGCTGGCTCTTCGCTGGTGAGAATGGCGCTCTGGGGGCCTGGCTCGGCCCGGTGGCACCCTACGGTCTGACGGCGGTGGAGGGCATCGCCGGACAGGTGATCCTCGGGTCTCAGGTAGCGAACTTCCTTCCGGGCACGAACCAGACCCTGCTCAACAGATTCGAAGCAGCGGCCGCTCGCCAGGGAGAGCGGTGGGAGCTGTGAGGATCAAGCCCCTCACGGAGATGGCCGAGCACGCCGAGTCCTGGGCACCGGCGGACTGGTGGCGCCTGGAGTTGCGGTCGTTCCAGACAGCCGCCATCGTGCAGCGCGACCTCGCGCTCCTTGCCCCCCAGGAAGCGGTGCATGACGAGTACCGGCGGGTCACGGCTGCCAGCTGCCTGCAAGCCTTGGCTTACCTCTTCGCACTGGTGGGCCCCACGATGGGCGCCGTCGAGATGCTCGGCTGGGCCCTCACCGATGGACGCTACGACCTACCGCTCGCGCCAGCCGGAGTTCTGACCGGGATTGCACTGGCGGTCACGGGGTACGGCTTGATCCGTGAACGTCAGCATCCACGGGCGCTGGCACGGTCAGCACTCGTGGCCACGTCACTGACCCGGATGATCCCGGCAGCCATCACCAGCCTGATCGCACTAACGGTGGGTCGTCCCCTGCTGACCGGGGAGAGCCTGTGGTGGCTGATGATAGTCATCGCCGATTTCCTGGTGCATTTGGTGATGCTAGTCCGGGGGGCCACCCCCCGTCACGGACCCCAGAATCCCATCGAGAACCTGCAGCAGGCTGTGGACGAGCTTCCCGAGCCGCAGCGCCTCACCATAAGCGCAGATCGCAACGCCGCCATCGATCTGCTCCGGGACCGAAGCCTGATCGACGCAGCATCCCATCGCAGAGCCATCACCACGGCCGTAGGCATGCTCGGACTCACCATGGCACCTGAAGTCCGGTCAGAGTACGGACGCACCCCACAGTCAGATGCCCATCACCAGGGACATCCGGACCCGTCGACACCGCCTCACCGACGGTAGCCGGACCCGGACGGCGTGGTCGATGCCGACATCCATCGGTGACACAGCAGTTCCTGCTCGATCCAGACCGGAACCAGCGCTTCGAGATCAGGCACATTGCAACACGAAAACCTCACGGAATAATGCCTTGTCAAAGCCGAAATCTATGGTTCATCATGGAGAAGGAACTCCACAGAAGGGCCTGACTGATGACCATGACGCTACCTATAGTCCAGGAGTGCACCGCGACCTCATGTAGCTATAACCACGACGGCTGCCACGCGTATGCCATTACTGTCCGCGCCGAAGGGTCGGCCTGCGGGACCTTCATTCCGCTCGAGGTGAAGGGCGGCATGGATGAAAGCCATGCGGTGATCGGAGCCTGTTCGCGGACCGACTGCGCCCACAACGACGACCTCGAATGCAGCGCCACCTCGGTTATCGTCGGCCCCGGGCCCGACGGCACCGCGGCCAACTGCGCCACCTTTGTCGCTGCCTGAGCGCCTGGCTGCCTGCACGCCTTTTCGGCGCGATGGTCACCGCCGCCCCGGTGAGGCCATCTGCCAGCCGTCCACACCCAGGAAGTCCACCATCGCCGCCAATTCTGACTCCAAGGCCTGCTGGTAGGCGTCGCCGCGCGGCGCGGGTTGGGCGTACCCGAGTTCCACGTGCAGACGATTCTCGTGGACCGCCAGATTGCCCCAGCCGACGATCTGATCACGCCACAGCAGCGGTAGCGCGTAGTAGCCGCGGACCCGCTTGGCCGCCGGGGTGTAGGCCTCGAACCGGTACGCCCAGCCCCACATGTGCTCAAACCGGAACCGGTCCCAGACCAGCGGGTCGAACGGCGCCAGCAGCCGTACCCGATCGCGCACCGGCCAGCGCCTCGATGCGACCGGCTCATCGCCCGGCCAGAAGTAGCGCACACCGTCGACCTCGGCGGTGGCGAACCGCGTTTCAGCCCGGGAGAGTGCGACACGCCGCAGGTGCCGCCACTGCGGGACCCCGTAGCCCAGGTGGGATGCCAGCTGCCGCAACGTTCGCAGCGGTACCGGCGCGTAGAGGCGCACTGCCACCTCCAGCAGCCGGTCTATGCCCGCATCGGGATCGATGTCAGAATCCGGAGGTGCGGCTGGCGCATAGACGCGGGTCCCGGCGACGCGACCGGCAACCCGGAGCAGACCGCGATAGTGCATCGCATCGAGGAGCTGGGTGCTTGCGTTGGACGTGCCACCGAACCAGTTGGTGACCCGGCCGTGGTCGAAGTGGTCATCGACCTGGCGTGGATGCACCGGACCACGATGCTCTGCGACGAAATCCAGAATCGCCTGCGCACGCTTCGCCTGCTCGTCCGACCAGTCCTTGCGAGGGATGCGCGGGTGCATCAACCGGGCGGTCGCGCGAGGTAGATAGCCGTAGTTGACGAACGCATCCTCCTCAACGGGAAGCTGCGGGTAGCGCCGCTCGAGATCTCCGGCCCGGTAGTCGGTGACCCGGTGGCGCAGAATGAGGTCCTGAGCCCGCGCCGGAGCCCGGATCGGGTCGGCCT
>JBKEBU010000109.1:0-3658 GCA_047973325.1 Propioniciclava sp.
ATCGGGGTGCTGGTCCCCCGGCTCACCGACGACGTGATGGCACTGATGTTCCAGGCCGTGGAGCGGGTGGCGCGCCGTCGCGGCTTCTTCGCGGTGGTGGCCACCTGTGGGGATGACCCCGACGACGAGTCCCGCGCCACCGAGACCCTGCTGGACCGCAATGTCGATGGACTGGTCCTGGCCACCGCCCGGCTCGACGACACGCTACCGGCCTCGCTGCGGGAGCGCCGGATTCCGCACGCACTGGTCCTGCGGACCGACGGGGTCAGCCCCTCATCGCTGGGGGAGGATGAGACCGGCGGTTACCTGGCGGTGCGGCACCTGCTCGACCTCGGGCACGAACGGATCGGGGTGATCGGTGGGCCCGCGTTCACCTCCAGTGGCCAGGAGCGGCGCCGTGGCGCCGAGCGCGCGCTCGCCGAGGCCGGAATCCCGGTTGCACCGGAGCTGATGTACTCGGTGGGCTACGGCATCGATGACGGTGCGCTCGCAGCGGCGGAGTTGCTGGCGCTGGCAGAACCACCCTCGGCGATCTTCGCTGCCAATGACAACCTGGCCATCGGGGTGCAGTCGGCCGCCCTCGCCCGTGGGCTCCAGATCGGGAAACAACTGTCGGTCATCGGGTATAACGACATCCCGCTGGTATCCCGGCTGCCGGTGCCGTTGACCAGCATGCACACGAACTTCGACCAGATCGCGTCCAGTGCCTTCGACCTGCTGGACAGCAGCGGTGAGACCGCATCGATTACCCGGGCGTTTCCCACACTCATGCCCCGGGCTTCCACGGGTAGGCCCTAGCTACGAAGCCTCGGTAGCGGCCAGATGAACACAGCGGGGCTGGCGAAACACATGCATCCGTTGCGGCCAGATGAACGCAACACCCATGGCCAGATGAACACACATGGCATGATAGGAGCGTGATTCAGCCGGCCGGATCAATCCCGGCTAGCCGACCTGATGTTCTCGTCTTGAAGGCGAACCACTACCCTTTGGGGGTGAGTGAAGAGCAGGTCGACCAGGCAGACGCCGTCGAAGAAGAATCCGGTGCTGATGAGGCACGTCAGCCGTTTTCAGGTCTGGGGCTGAGCAAGCGCATTCTCAAGGCGCTCGACGAGCTGGGGTATGAGGTGCCCTCCCCCATTCAGGCCGAGACGATCCCGGCCCTGCTCGAGGGTCGCGACGTGGTCGGATTGGCGCAGACAGGTACGGGAAAGACGGCTGCGTTCGCGTTGCCGATCCTGGAGAACCTGGACCTGAAGCAGAAGTCAGTTCAGGCACTGGTGCTGGCCCCGACCCGAGAGCTGGCCCTCCAGGTGTGCGAGGCCTTCGAACGATACGCCGCCCACCTCAAGGCGCGGGTGCTGCCGGTCTACGGCGGTCAGGGCTACGGGGTGCAGCTCAGCGCCCTGTCGCGGGGGGTGCACGTCGTGGTCGGCACCCCCGGACGGGTGATCGATCACCTCGAACGGGGCACCCTCGATCTGACCGAGCTGCGGTTCCTGGTGCTCGATGAGGCCGATGAGATGCTCACCATGGGCTTCGCCGAGGACGTCGAGCAGATTCTGGCCGACACCCCTGATGACAAGCAGGTGGCGCTGTTCTCCGCGACCATGCCGAAGGCGATCCGGTCCTTGGCCGAGCGGTATCTCACCGATCCTGTCGAGGTCCAGGTCAAGGGAGAGACCTCGACGGCGGCCAATGTCACTCACCGGTACCTGATGGTCTCCTACCCGCAGAAGGTCGAAGCCCTCACCCGGATCCTCGAGGTGGAGAACTTCGCTGGGATGATCGTCTTCGTACGCACCAAGAACGAAACCGAAACCGTCGCCGAGAAGCTGCGCGCCCGGGGAATCTCGGCTGCGGCCATCAACGGCGACCTCTCCCAGCAGCAGCGCGAACGCACCATCGGGCAACTCAAGTCCGGCAAGCTCGACGTCCTGGTCGCCACCGATGTGGCAGCCCGGGGGCTCGATGTGGAGCGGATCAGCCACGTGGTGAACTATGACATCCCCACCGATGTCGAGTCCTATGTGCACCGGATCGGGCGGACCGGCCGGGCTGGCCGTAGCGGCGATGCGATCTCGTTCGTCACCCCCCGGGAACGTCGGCTGCTCCGGGCGATCGAGCGGAGCACCGGGCAGACGCTCACCCAGATGAGCATGCCGAGCGCCGATGACATCAATGCCTCCAGGCTGAGCAGGTTCGACGACGCGATCACCGCTGCGCTCAACACCAGGGAGCGAATCGACTTCTTCCGCGACGTCGTGGCCCACTACGTCGCTGAGTACAACGTCCCCGAGGTGGATGTGGCGGCCGCACTGGCCGCCGTCATGCAGGGGGATGAACCGATGCTGCTCGATCCGGCAGCTGAACCGGTACCGCCGACCTCGCGGGAGCCGCGGGAGCGGCGCGGCCAGGGGCGTGATGATCGGGGGCCGGGGGGACGACGTCCGCGGACCACGGGTTCGGGCTCGTTCGTGACCTACCGGATCGCAGTGGGGCGCCGCCAGAAGATAAGTCCGCGGCAGATCGTCGGGGCGCTGGCCAATGAGGGTGGGTTGGGCCGCGATGACTTCGGCCGGATCGACATCCGCGCTGATCACTCGCTGGTGGACCTGCCCCCCAAGCTGTCCCCGGAGACCTGGGAGGCGCTGCGGTCCACCCGGATCTCCGGCAAGCTCATTCAACTCGAACGCGATAACGGCGGACCCGCACGGCGTGAGCGCGACCACACCGGCAAGCGTCCGGGCAAGACCAAGGGAAAGGGAGCCGGGAAGGGGCGTCGGCAGCGGTGACCGGCTCGTGGGTGCGGGGCTGACTCTCAGCGCATCCCTCAGCCGAGGAGGGACGCCATGGTGCGGATAGCGCCCAACTCACGATTCGACGGGACCACCGCCTTGGCCCGCTCCACCACGTCTGGGTGGGCGTTGGCCATGGCGAAGGCGAACGTGGCCACGCCCATCATCTCCAGATCATTGAGATAGTCCCCGAAAACGACCGTCTGGTCAGCGCTGATCCCCAAGGCGGTCTGCAGGGCAACAACGGCCGAACCCTTGTCCACCTGCGGATGAATGACATCGACCCAGGTCTCTGTGGTCTGGAGCAGCCTGGCCTCGGGTGCCGCCGCCTGCAGCGCCGCGAGATAGTCCGGGCTGGGTCCGCGCGGGTTGACGATTGACAGCTTGATCGGCTCCTCGCCGACAGCGGTGAGATCGCCGACGATCTGGAGGCCCGGATAGAAGCTGTGGGCCTGGGCGACGAAGTCCGGGTCGGTGTGCTCCACGTAGGCGCCGGTCCGCCCCGACCACACCACGGCGATATCGGCAGCATCGGCCAACCCCCGGACCGCCCGCACCGCACCCCGGGCCGCAGCCCGGCTGAGTGGGAACGAGGCGATCTCGGCGCCGTCGCGCACGACGTAGCCGCCATTGTCGGCGATGAAGGCCACCCCGGACCGGTCCCTGTCGAACAGGTCTTCGAGACTCGGGTACTGGCGGCCGCTCGCGATGGCGAAGGTGATCCCGGCGCGCCTCAGGTCGGCCAGCACCTGCCAGAACTCCTCCGGGATCCGGCTGTGCTCGTTGAGCAGGGTGCCATCCATATCACTCACGACGAGGCGCGGATCAGCCGGGAGCCGCGGGTGCAGATCAACAGGGTG
>JBKEBU010000142.1:0-54009 GCA_047973325.1 Propioniciclava sp.
CCCGACCTCCACCGGCACATTGTCGATGACTCGGTTCCGCCACACATCGAGAAGTCGCGGCAGGCATGCGAGGATCTTCCCTGTGAGCGACCGAACCACATTGGCAGCGACTCTCACCGGCCCTGACCGGCCCGGGATCACCAGGAACCTCATGGGAGCGATAGCCGGGCTGGGCACCGAAGTGCTGGACTTCGAGCAGGTGGTGGTCCGCGGGCAGGTCACCATTGCGGTGCTGTTGGGCTCACTCCCCGATGACCTTGACGCGTTGGCCGACCGGCTGGCGGGCACCTGCGCGCGGTTGGGGTACCACCTCACCATCGATGAGGGCGTGGGCGACAATCCGCCCCGTCATGACCGGGTGGTGGTCACCCTGCTGGGGCGCCCGCTGAGGGCGACTCATCTGGCCACCGTTGCCGGGGTGATCACCGATCATGGTGGCAACATCGATCGGATTCGCAGGCTGTCCCGCACGCCCATGACGACGCTGGAGATGGTGGTATCAGACGGCGATGTGGGCCAGCTGCGTCCGGCGCTGGCCGAGGCCGCCTTCGAGACCGGTTTCGACGTGTCGGTGTCTGCGGCTGGGCTGGCCCGGCAGGGACGACGCCTGGTCGTGATGGACGTCGACTCCACCCTCATCCAGGACGAGGTCATCGAACTTCTCGCCGCCCACGCTGGCCGGGAGGCAGAGGTTCAGGCAGTCACCGAGGCTGCCATGCGGGGTGAGGTCGACTTCTCCGAAAGCCTGCACCAACGAGTGGCGGCTCTGGCGGGCTTGCCGGTGTCCATCTTTGAGGAGGTGCGCCAGCAGGTGCGGCTCACCCCGGGCGCACGCACGCTGGTGGCGACGCTGCACGATCTTGGATTCGCTATCGGCGTGGTCTCCGGCGGCTTCATCGAGGTGGTGGGTCCGCTGGCTGCCGAGCTGGGGATCGCCCACGTGCACGCCAACGCGCTGGAGGTGGCCGAGGGCCGGCTCACCGGCCGAGTCGCCGGGCCGGTGGTGGATCGGGCAGCGAAGGCGGCGACTCTGCGCCGATTTGCCGCCGAGGAAGGGCTGCCGCTGTCCCGTACGGTCGCGGTGGGTGACGGGGCCAACGACCTCGACATGCTGGCGCTAGCCGGGCTGGGGATCGCCTTCAACGCCAAACCGGCGGTCCGAGCGTCGGCGGACACCTCCCTCACCCTGCCCTACCTGGATGCGGTGCTGTTCTTGCTCGGCTTCAGTCGCGAAGAAGTCGAAGCAGCGGCTGCTGCCCGCCAAACCGGCTGACCCAGGGTGGACGATCAGCTGCGGCGAGAGTGGCCAGCAGGCCTGTCCTCCCCTGGCCATTGGGACTGGTTCGAGGCAGTGTGGTGCAGCCCGCTAGACTCCCCATCGAATCGCCGGGTAATTCTGTCGCCGCCTTCGGGCGACACCCAGGCGCGTCACATCCCCGTTTGAGTCAGGAGAGACAACCTTATGGGTAGTGTTCGGGTAGCCATCGTTGGGGTCGGCAACTGCGCCACTTCGCTGATCCAAGGCGTGGAGTATTACCGAGACGCCGATCCGGCCACGACGGTGCCCGGGCTGATGCATGTGGTTTTCGGCGACTACCACGTCGGGGACGTGGAGTTCGTGGCGGCGTTCGACGTCGACGCGGACAAGGTGGGCAAGGATCTGGCCGACGCCACTCGCTCATCGGCGAACAACACCGTCACCATCGCTGAGGTGCCCCCCACCGGCGTCACCGTGCAGCGGGGCCACACCTTCGACGGCCTCGGCAAGTACTATCGGGAGACCATCGCCGAGTCCGACGCCGAGCCGGTCGATGTGGTGCAGGCGCTCCGCGATGCCCAGGTGGACGTGCTGGTCTCCTATCTGCCCGTGGGCAGTGAAGAGGCCGACAAGTTCTACGCCCAGTGCGCCATCGACGCCCAGGTGGCGTTCGTCAATGCGTTGCCGGTCTTTATCGCCAGCGATCCGGAATGGGCGCAGAAGTTCACCGACGCTGGGGTGCCCATCGTGGGCGATGACATCAAGAGCCAGGTGGGATCCACCATCACCCACCGGGTGCTGGCCAAGCTCTTCGAAGACCGTGGGGTCACCCTGGACCGCACCTACCAGCTCAATGTTGGCGGCAATATGGATTTCAAGAACATGCTGGAGCGGGAGCGGCTGGAATCCAAGAAGGTCTCCAAGACCCAAGCGGTTACCTCCAACCTGCGGGGCGATCTGTCCGACAAGACCGCCGACGACAACTTGCACATTGGCCCGAGCGACCACGTTCCCTGGCTCACCGACCGCAAGCTGGGTTTCGTCCGGCTGGAGGGGCGCGCCTTTGGCGATGTGCCGCTCAGCCTGGAGTACAAGCTGGAGGTCTGGGATTCGCCCAACAGCGCCGGCATCATCATCGACGCCCTGCGGGCAGCCAAGATCGCCAAGGATCGTGGTATCGGCGGCCCGCTGCTGTCGGCGAGCAGCTACCTGATGAAGTCCCCACCGGAACAGCGTGCCGATGACCTCGGCCGGGCTCGGCTGGAGGCGTTCATCGTCGGCGACGAAGAGCGCTGATCAACCGAACAGTCGGCTGAAGAAGCCCTTCTTCTGTGACCAGCCTCGGCGTTCGAGGTAGTCCAGGATGGGCCGCTTGATGTCCTCGGGATGGAATCGCCCGCCGACGACCTTGGCCGGTTCACCGTGGCTGGTGTCGTCCCCTGCGGAAGCGTCTGATTCGGGCGGCTCGGTGGCTGGTCCTGGACCTGCCTTGGTGCGCCGGGGTTCGGTCAACGCGAAGATCCCAGCAGACACCTGGCGGATTTCTATCCGGTAGATGTCGTCGCGGCCGCTGGTCCCGGTCAGGCCGAGCAGGCCGATCTTCGCGCTATCCCAGCTGCCGACGATCCGGTCGCCCTCGACGGTGTAGCTGAACGGGGTCTGCGGATCATTGAGCAGGTCGACCTTCGCCAACACGTCAGTCCAGGGGGTGAGCGCCATAGAGGCGACTCTAGTCCAGCTGAGCACCGGGCCCCCGCGCCGCAGAGCAGAGTCCCGGAGGAATATGTCAGGGGGTCTCGTCCGGGGTGGTCGCCATGGATCGGCGCAGCCACGGGGCGATGGAGGCGATCACCACCAGGCCCGTCACCAGGAAGGCCCACCCGAACCCGAGGAACTGGGCAATGGTTCCGGCCAGCAGGGTGCCGCCGATGGATCCGAGATCGGCCGACATGGAGTATCCGGACAGGGCGGAGCCGCCGTTGCGATCAGACCCGATCAGGTCGGCCATCATTGCCTGGGATGCGGGCATGATCATGGATGCTCCGACCCCAGCCAGGGCACTCAAGCCCAGGAATACGGGGATGGTACTGGCCCAGCCGAAGACTAGATTGGCGAGGCCGGAGACGAGCAGGCCAGTGATCAGCACGGGTCGCCGCCCCAGGGCATCGACGGCCCGGCCGGTGAATTGCTGGGCAATCGCGTTGCCGAGGGCATAGACGGTGAGCGCGGGGCCGGCCATGGCGGTCCCGATGGCCGGAACGGCGGCGGCCATCAAGGGAATCAGGGCGATCCGCACCCCGAAGTTGGTCCAACCATTCGCGAACCCAGTCACCAGCAACGCCCGAAAGACCGGCTCCCGGACCGCTTCGGAAAACGAGTACTTGGGCCGGGCGTCGGTGTCCGGCTCGCGTCCCCCGACCCCACGGAGGAAGAGAATCACCACCAGGGTGGCCGCCAGCAACATGCCTGCGTAGATGAAGAATGGCATCCGAAACCCGAAGCTGGCCAACAGCGACCCCAGCAGTGGCCCGGTGATATTGCCTAGCAGAAAGGCGGATCCGTACAGCGCCGAGACCCGTCCCCGGGCGGCGGGCGGGGCGAGCCGGACCATCAGCCCCATCGCGGACACCGTGAACATGACCGAGCCGATGCCGCCAAACGCCCGCCAGCCCATGAGCATCCAGTAGGAGTCAGCGAACCCGCACAGGAGCGAACTTATTGCGCTGATGCTCAGCCCGGCGATGTAGATCCACCGCTCTCCGAAGCGGACCATGAGCGGGCCGGTCGCCGGGGCGAAGGCGAGCCGGGTCAGCCCGAAAATCGTGACGATGGCCGAGGCCGCAGCTACGCCGACGTCAAAGCTCTGGGCGTACTGCGGCAGTACCGGCGCGACCAGGCCGAAACCGAGGGCGACTATCAGGGCGGAACCCACGAGCACCCAGATTGCCCGGGAGATCTGGACCCGGCCCGCTGCTGACTCAGTCACCGATTCAGCCTACGCTCTGCTGGACACCGCCCTGGCACACTGTCCGGCTCCGTCCTGGCCAGATACGCTAGCTGCCATGTCCACGATGGTGTTGACCGTTATCGGTTCGGATAGACCAGGCCTGGTGCAGACCTTGGCCGACGTCGTCCTGGAGTACGGCGGCAGTTGGGAGCGGAGCCAGTTGGCCCAGCTCGCCGGGCTGTTCGCCGGGATCGTCGTCGTCGAGGTCGGTGACGGCGGTGCTGGTCCGCTCCGGCAGGCCTTGAGCTCCCTGGAAGGGGTGCTCCATGTCCAGATCCACGATGGGGTTCCTTACCCGGCCCTGGAGACATCGGGGAGGATGATTGCAGTCGATCTGTTGGGCAATGACCGACCCGGGATCGTGCGAGAGCTGTCGACAGTTTTCGCCAGGCACCAGGTGAGTATCGATGACCTCGCCACCGAATCGCGGGAGGCGCCGATGGCTGGGGGGCGACTCTTCGAAGCCCGGTTGCGCGCGGCCATCCCGGACGGGATCGACATCGATGCCCTGCAGCGGGATCTGGAGGCCTTGGCCACTGAACTGATGGTGGACGTCACCGTCGCCGCAACCGAACCTGACTGAGCCTGTCAGCGGGGTGATCCTCACGTCGCTCCGGACCCGTGATGCTGGCCGGCGCTATCGGAGAAGTCCGGACAGGAAGGCGGCGTCGGCAGTGTAGTTCTCGGCTTCGGAGAGCAGCGCCTCATCTTCCCGGGCCAGGCCGAGCGGGTGCATGAGGGCCGCCAGGTCTTCCAGCCGGGCGACCATCACATCGAGCAGCTCAGGGATGGTGGCCTGAGACCCATAGGCGCTCAGCAACAGGCTGAGGCGGGCACTCAGGTCAATATGGATCTCGGGAGCCTCCGGGTTCTCGGGGCGCATCAGCGGGACCATTCGGTAGGCGAGATAGGCCAGGTCCCACAAATGCGGCCCGGGGGCGGCGAAGTCCCAGTCGATAACCCCGGCGAGTTCCTGGTTGCGAAATACCATGTTGTCGGGCGTGAAATCGTTGTGGCAAATCACCTCTACCGGCTGTCGTGGGGCCAGCCGCCACCGGGCTTCGGGATCGTGATAGTCACGGGTGGCATCGTGCAGCTGCCGCAGCCACATAGCTGCCTGAATAAGAGTGCTCTCGGCATAGACATAGTCGGGCATCGGATAGACCGGCACGCTTCCCTTGATGTATCCGAGTGCTTCCCGTCCGTCCTCGGTCCATCCCTTGGGCTCCGGGGCCCACTCAATCCCCTGGGTGCGGATATGGGCGAGCAGGCGTTGGACGGTGGGGGTCCACGGTCCCGCCTCCCGAAGCACCTGCTTGCCGCGCTTGGCGACTGCGGTCATATTGCCGCCCTCGAGAGGTTTCTCCTCCTTGGCCATGAAACGAGCGTACCGGGATGAGTCACTTCCTGCAGGCATCGAAATCCCCCCGTAGCATAGGCACGTGCATACGGGGGATCTGATAGGCGGCCGGTATCGGCTCGTCGCGCCCGTAGGCCGGGGCGCGATGGGGCAGGTATTCGAAGCCAAGGATGAACGGCTCGAACGCCGGGTCGCTGTCAAAATTGTCGAGTTGTCCAGTTCGGCCGTACCGCAGGTTGGTGAGCGATTCCGGCGGGAGGCGATAGCTACTGCTCGCCTGAATCATCCCAATGTGGTGACGATTTTTGATTCCGGTACGGAGGGTTCCCTCGCCTATTTGGTGATGGAACTTCTGCCAGGAAAGCCGCTAGCCCAGATGGTCCGTGAATCCGGACCGTTGCCGATTCCGGCAGCGATCCGGATCGGGGAACAGGTGGCGAAAGCGCTCCAAGCGACCCACGGCATCGGGGTGGTTCACCGAGACGTCAAACCCGCCAACATCATGATCCATGGTGATGCGGTCACATTGCTGGACTTCGGGATCGCGCAGGTGACTCTCGATGCGGAGGCCACCGTCACGGTGGCCTCCAGCACCGTCGGTACCGCGGCCTATATGTCACCCGAGCAAGCCCAAGGCCAGCGCGCCACCCCCGCTTCGGATGTCTATGCGCTCGGCGCGGTGCTGATGGTGATGCTCACCGGGCAGCCTCCGTTTCCCGGCGAACATGCAATCGCGGTGCTCAACCGGCAGATAAACGAAGCCGCTCCCAGCGTGCGGTCGCGTCGATCAGAGGTCCCCGCCACACTGGATGACTTGGTGGGCCGGATGTTGGCCAAAAACCCGTCGGTTCGCCCTGACCCGACCCAGACCGCCGCTTCCTTGGGCCAGCTGGCACGGAACCTGTCGCATCCAGCGGCCACGGCCGTGCTTGCAGCTGTACCCGGACCACCGGCAGTGGCGCCGCCACCATCGCCCGCCCCCCCGCCACCACCCTCCCTGCCGCCGGACCTGGGCCGGGCCAATGCTGCTGGCTTCCGCCGGGCGGCCTCGTGGATCGCCCTCATCATTGTTGGGTTGCTCGTCTTTGCGGTTGTCTACGCGCTCGGGAGCAACTTCATTGGGCAGCTCCTCCCGGGGACCCGGGCATCCAGCGGAGCTCCCAGCGAGACCGGAGCCGATCCGCCCGCCCCGGAGCCGACGACGGATGCCACCGACCCGGCGTCGTCGATTGAGCCACCCCCGATTGACCTGCCTCAAATGCCCCAGGTTGATATCCCCGGTGCCGAAGCGGTCGGCCTCGAGGCTGCCCTGCGGATCGTCGGTGCTGCCATCGAGGGTATCGATGAGACCCGCTCTGATCAGGCCGCCCAAGCCGAGATCGTGCTCACCGAGGAGTGGGAGCAGACCAGTCTGGCCATCCGGGAGGGTGGCGATGTGACCGAAGCACTCGACTCGTTTGGCGGCCTTCTCAATAACGAACTGAACAAGGGTGCTATCAACGTCTTGGAGGCTTCCGGGATTAAGGCGGCCCTCAGCGGGGTTGCGGCCGCCGGGTAGCTGCCGTCACAAGGTTGCCGCGAACGGATCGAAGTCGGCCGGCAGCAGCGGGACCGGTGCGACGGTGCTCGCGAGTTCTACCGTCTGTCCGGTCCGGATGGATTCTTCGGCGGAAAGCAGGATGTCGAGCACATGGAATCCAAGTTCGCCCGAGGCCACGTGCGGGCGATCCTGGACGATCGCCCTGGCCATATCGAGCGCGCCCAGCCCACGACCGACGGTGAGGTCGGCGTGCGGAATCTCGGTCCAGGTCTGCTCGACAGACATGCCATCGATGAGCGTCCCCAGCGGCTTAACCGCTGCGATCCTCCCGGCGAACTGATTGGGATCGGGTAGCACCAGTGAGCCCTCGGTTCCGTGAATCTCGACAACTCCGTGCCGTTCCAGTGCGGAATCGAAGCTCAACACACTCTGGGCTTGTTGCCCCGACGTGAATGACGTAACCACCTGCACCGTGGAAGGAACCTCGACCGGAAACGTCTCGCCGGCGCGCGGCCCGGTGTGAATCGTGCGCTGGCTGTGGGCCTGCATGCCCAGGGCCGCGACCCGCGCGACTGGCCCGAACAGGCTGACCAGGGCGGAGAAGTAGTACGGACCCATGTCCAGTAGCGGGCCGGCGCCGAGCGCGAACAGGAATCCCGGATTGGGATGCCACCGGTCCGGCCCCTGGGTCTGAAACGCTGTCTGGGCGAACAGCGGCTGGCCGATAGTCCCCTGCTGGATAGCCCGGCGAGCAGTCTGGAAGCCCGGACCCAGCAGCGTGTCCGGGGCAGACCCAATCCGCAGCCCCGCGGTGGCCGCTTGCTGCAGCAGATCGGCGGCGGCCGCGCGGTCCAGCCCCAACGGCTTCTCGGTCCACACGTGCTTGCCAGCCGCGATGGCAGCCCGGGAAACCTCGACATGCGCCTGCGGGATGGTGAGATTGACCACCAGATCGACGCCCGGATGCGTGTACACGTCGGCAGCGCTGCCTGAGCTGGCAATCCCATAGGTGGCGGCCTGGGTCTGTGCCCGGGCCAGGTCGAGGTCACCCACTATCAACACCTCAGTGTCCGGGAACGCCCCGAGGTTCTCCAGGTAGGTGTCACTGATCACACCGGTACCGATGACGCCGATGCCTATCGGACTCACTGAACGAACCCCCCGTCGGTGAGGAAGGCCAGACTAGCCGCTATATCGGCAAATACGTCTCCGGGCGGGCTGTCGTATTCGATGACGGCATACTGCACGGCGGTGGCGGCTCGCAGGGCCTCCGCCAGGGGCACCTCAGCGGTGCCGGCATGCCGCTGATCCAGGCTGGCGGCTCCGAACTGGGGAGCGCCTGGGGCGAACGGGTTACTGTCGGGGATGATCCCGTCCTTGACGTGGACTGCCACCAGCCGATCCCCCAGGCGGGTCACCAGGTCGGTGACCTGCTGGCCCCCGGTCTGAGCCCAGAATAGGTCCAGCTCGATAGCCACCCGGTCGTCGGTGAGCTCGACGAACCGCTCGAATGCGGTCTGCCTGTCGAACTCGGCCAAGAACTCTTGGGCGTGATTGTGATAGCCGACCGACAGCCCGAACTCGGCGGCGGTCTCCACCAGCGCGTTGAGCCGCTCCGCGATCTCGGTGACGCCCTCCAGGGTGAGCCAGCGATCTACCGGCACAAACGGATCGATAACGGTGGTCATCCCGATGGTTGCAGCCGCCTCGAAGACGACCTGCGGGGCTGGAGTGGGGATTTCGCCGTCGGGTGTCCACAACGTATCTGAAAGCAGGGGAGCGTGGCCGGTGGGGCAACCCAGTCCGGCGGTATCGAGAGCAGCCCGGATCTCGTGGGGGCGTCGGACGAAGTCGAAGGCCTCCACCTGACGCAGGCCCAGGGCGGCCAGCTTCGCCAGCGATCCGGCCATATCCGCAGAAAACTCGGCCGCGAGTGAGTAGAGCTGCACTGAGGCGAGGGGTGAACGTGACATGGGAGTACCTTCCCACGGGCAAGCTACGAATAGCCGCCTGAATCGAACTGGCTGGACACGTCGGCGATCACGGGTTGGTTCACGGACACGTGATAGGCCGCTAACGCTCGGTTGACGACCACCGGGTGACTCCCCAGCGGCGCGGCGACCACGTCCGCACCGGCGCTGCTGAGCTGGGAGTGGAAGTAGCCGGGGCCGATCAGATAGGGCGCCACCGCGATCCGGCCCCGCCAGCGGCGCCGGAGAGCGGTGACGGCGTCGGGAACCGTGGGGGCAGCTGCCGAACAAAAACCGAGGCCGACCGGTCCGGTCCGTACTCCGGCCAGATAGTCGCGAATGCACTGGGCGTCAGCGATAGCTCCTGGGCGGCTAGACCCGGCAGCAGCCACCACGACCGCCTCATCGTCAGCAACCCCGGCTTCGGCCAGCCGGGTGGTCAGCACGGTGGCCAACTCCGGTGCAGGGCCCACGGTGGGGGCACAGCAGGCGGATCTGCCGGCGATAGCGCGCGCGATATCTACCTGGACGTGATAGCCATTGCCGAGCAGCAGGGGCACGACCACCGAAGCCTCTGCGTGGCTGTCGGCGCGGGCGACCGCAGCAGCGATCTCGGGTACCTGGACATCGACATAGGCCAGTTCGACCCGCACCTTCGGTACCCGCTGGGCTACCTGCTGAGCGATTTCCTCGATGACGGCTGCTCCAGCTGGGTCGCGGGTGCCATGGGCGCACAGGATCAGCGTTGGTTCGGTGGCCCTGATCCTAGGGAGCATCAGCCACCTCCAGCCGGTAGCCCCGTTTCACGACGGTGGACACTATCTGAGCCTCCCCTAGGCTGGCCCGAAGCCGAGCGATGGCGGATTCGGTGGCGTGCTCGCGGGAGGAATCGCCGGGGAGGACGGCCAGCAGGTCTGCCCGGCTGACTACGGCGCCCTGTGCCTGGGCTAGCGCACGCAAGATTTCCAGGCTAGCCGGGGATAGGGTCAGTAGCCGCCCATTCAGGAGTGCTGCGGCGCGAGTGATCCGTAGCCTCCCAGCGGGTGTGGACACATCCTGGCCGTCACGCCGGGCCAGCTCTTCCACCACGGCGCGAATCAGCGGACCGACCCGGAATCTATCTGGAACCAGGGGGTGGGCACCCACGGCCCGGAGCGGTGCTGCCGTGGTCGGGCCGACAGCGGCGGCCAAGACCCCATTGGGGGCGGTGAAGGCAGCGACCACGTCGTCCAGCAGGCCGGCGGTTTGCGCGGCCTCAACGAAGGCAGCCGTACCTGGGGCTGCGGTGAACACCACCGCATCGACAGCCCGCTGGGCCACCAGGCCGATGCTGCGGGCTACCGCAGCGGAATCGGGTGCCGGGATCCAGCGGTAGACGACCAGGCCCGTGACCAGCGCGCCGGCCTGGGCCAGGGCGCCATCGAGCTCGCCCGCGCCACCGCCGTGGTACTGGATCGCTATCGAGGTGCCCGAAACCCCCTCCGCCAGGAGCAGATCCCGGATCTCGGCGTTGGTCTCTGAGGCAGCCACCCAGTCGGCGGACAAGCCCAAGGCTCGGACTGCTCCCAGGGCCTTGGGGCCGCGGACGAGCAGCCGGGCATGCCCGAGCAGGGCAAGCAACTCTGGCTCAATTCCGGCGACCTGTGCGGCTTCGACCCACCCGCGGAGCCCCACCCCCGTGGTGATAATCACGATGGCTGGTTTCAGCGCTATGAGTTCGCGGGTTCGGGCGATGAGCTCCGGATCGTCGACATGCGGTACCACCGAGAGCGTAGGCGTGTAGTCCACCTGGGCGCCGCGGCGTTCGAAGGCCTCGCCAATGTCGGTGGCGCGGCGGTGCGCGGTGAGGATGATCAGGTGCCCTGCGAGATCGGTTGTCGCCCGGCGCGCGGTGGACACCTAGGCCGCCAGCGGGTCGGCTGCCGGGTGAATCATGGCCCCGACCAGAACCTCACCGTCGACAACCTCAACGTGCCAGGCGCCGAGAGACACGCTGGGGTCGTCCAGGGCGGCTCCGGTACGCAGATCGAAGAGCTGCTTGTGCAGCGGGGATGCGATGGTTGGCACCAGGTCGCCCTCGACGGTACGGGTGCCCACCAGGCCCCGGCCGATAACATTCGCCGCCGTATACGGATCACGATGACCGACGCAATGGACGGTTCCGTCGGCGGCCCGCACCAGCGCGACCTGGACCGGCTGGCCGGGGCCCGCCACCAGGGCGGCCACGCCCCGCTCGACGGGGAGGTCAGCCAGGCGGCATACCCGGGTCGCAACGAGGGATGCTGTGGTCATGATCGTCCTGCCTTCTCTACGGGGATTGTCGGGCCGCTCACGAGGACGGGATCGCCACGCTCGGCCAGCGTGGCCGGTCGCTTCTGGCCACGTTCGGGAACGTAGGCCAGATCCGGGTCGGCGGTGTCGGGGGCATTGACGAAGGAGGTGAACCGGCTCAGCTTGGCCGGATCGCTGAGCACATCGGCCCATTCGTCGGAATACGCATCAACATGGGCCGCCATGGCGGCGTCCAGATCGGCTGCGATCCCGAGCGAGTCGGCGAAAATCACCTGTTTGACGTGCTCCAGGCCGCCGTCCAGCTCGGAGAGCCAGGCAGCGGTGCGCTGGAGCCGGTCAGCGGTGCGGATGTAGTACATAAAGAACCTGTCGATGGCCCGGATGAGCCCGGCATCATCGAGATCTTCGGCGATCAGGTCAGCGTGCCGGGGGGTGAAACCGCCATTCCCGGCCACGTACAAGTTCCAGCCCTTGTCCGTGGCGATCACGCCGACGTCCTTGCTCCGGGCCTCGGCACATTCGCGGGCACATCCGGAAACCCCGACCTTGAGCTTGTGGGGTGAGCGCAGCCCGCGATAGCGCAACTCCAGCTGGATCGCCATCGAGACCGAGTCCTGCACCCCGAAGCGGCACCAGGTTTGACCGACACAGGATTTAACTGTGCGCAGGGATTTGCCGTAGGCATGACCGGATTCGAAACCGGCGTCCACGAGCTGGCGCCAGATCTGGGGGAGCTGTTCGACTCGGGCACCGAACATGTCTATCCGCTGCCCTCCGGTGATCTTGGTGTACAACCCGAAATCCTTGGCTACCTGCCCGATAACTATCAGCCCCTCGGGGGTGATCTCGCCACCGGGGATCCGCGGTACCACCGAATAGGTGCCGTCCTTCTGCAGGTTGGCGAGCATGTGGTCGTTGGTGTCCTGCAGCATGCCCTGCTCACCGTTGAGGATGTGCCCATGGCCGAGGCTGGCCAGGATCGAACCGATGGTTGGCTTGCAGATATCGCAGCCCCGACCGCCGTTGCCGTGCCTGTCGATGATGTCGGTGAAGGTGGTGAGCTGGCTCACCCGCACCGTATTGAACAGCTCGGCTCGGCTGAGATCGAAGTGCTCGCACAGGGCCTTGCTGACCTCGATCCCGGCCTTGGTGAGTTCGGCGGTGAGGATCTTGTTGACCAAGGGCACGCATGATCCGCAGCTGGTCCCAGCCTTGGTGCAGGCCTTCACCGCGCCGAGATCCTGACAGCCCTGGCCGCACACCGCCTCCCGGATGGTGCCCGCGGTGACGTTGTTGCAGGAGCAGACGGTCAGATCGTCGGGGAGATCATCGGCCGAGGCTTCCACGTTGCCGCCCTCGGGCGCGAGATAGGCCGAAGGATCCGCGCCGAGCTTGCGGCCGACCATCGGCCGCAGGGTGGCGTAGGCGGAGGCGTCGCCGACGAAGATGCCACCGCGGAGCGTGCGGGCGTCGTCAGACATCACCAGCTTCTTGTAGACCCCCGCCACCGGGTCGGCGTAGACGACTTCTAGGCTGCCCTCGGCTTGGGCGAAGGAGTCCCCGAAGGAGGCCACGTCGACGCCCAAGAGCTTCAGCTTGGTGGAGGTATCGGCACCAGTGAATCGGTCCTGTCCGCCGGTAATCTGGCTGGCGGCCACCTCGGCCATGCTGTTGCCGGGGGCGATCAGCCCCCAGACCCGGCCCTGGATCTGGGCCACTTCTCCGATGGCGTAGATGTGGGGATCGGCGGTGCGACAGGTGTCGTCCACCACGATGCCGCCCCGCTCGCCGACAGTGAGACCGGCCGCCCGGGCCAGTTCATCACGCGGGCGAACCCCGGTAGCAAAGATGACCACGTCGGCGGGAATGCGGGATTTGTCATCGAACTCAACAGCAGAGACCTGGCCCAGCTTCGCATGGATCCGGGAGGTGGCGCTACCGGTACGCACCACCACCCCGAGCTGCTCGATCAGCCGACGCAGTCCATGCCCGCCGCCCTCGTCAACCTGCAGCGGCATCAACCGGGGGGCGAACTCGACCACGGTGCTGTGCACGTCCAGGGCCTGCAGCGCACCAGCGGCCTCCAATCCCAGCAGCCCACCTCCGACGACCACTCCATGCAGCGGCTTGTCGGGGCGCTCCTTCCGTAGCCCCTCGATGTAGCCGCGCAAGGCGGCCACGTCGTCGATGGTGCGGTAGACGAAGCAGCCATCTGCGTCATTGCCCTTGACCGGCGGAACAAAGGCGTAGGAACCGGTGGCGAGCACCAGATCGTCGTAGCCGAGAGGGTCACGCCCCTCAATGGTGACGGTCTTGGTCGCCGGATCGATGGCGGTGGCCTGGGTGGCGATCCGCAGCGTACTGCCAGCCTCATCCCAGAAAGTCGAGTCGCCCAGGTTGAGGGTTTGCGGGTCGCGTCCGGTGAAGTAGGTGGTCAGGGCGACCCGATCGTAGGGGGGACGCGGTTCCTCGCCGAGGACGGTCACCGAATGCCGGGACGTGGGGTCGGATGCGCGGAGGGCTTCGACGAACCGGTGTGCGACCATCCCGCCGCCGATGACGACTACCTGGTGTTCAGTGGGGACGTTGTTGGGTGCGCTCATGGCTGCATTTCACCTTCTCTCCTGGGTACCTCTGCACGGTAGGAGGGTCGTGTTTCGGCAACGTTGTGCCGTGTTAACGACAGGAAAATTCCGCCTCACAAACGGGCTGGCTGCTCCGAACCTAGGCCCGGGATGGCCTCAGGAGTTGAGCCGACGGGCGCGGAGTCCTACCGTGGATTCTTATGGCGCTTGATTCGTCGAACCCGCTTGCCGAGCGGTCGGTACTGCCGTACCAGTTGCCCGACTTCGCCCACCTCACGGCAACACACTTTCGGGAGGCCTTTACGGCTGGGATGGAGCAGCAACGTGCTGCCTTGGCCCAGGTGGCGCAGGACTCGTCCCCGCCCACCGCGGCCAACGTCTTGGAGGCATGGGAGCGCTCCCATGAACTTCTGGACCGGGCGAGCGGGGCCTTCGAGGCGGTGCGGCTGGCTTGGTCCAGTCCAGAACTTGAAGACCTGGAGGCGGAGATGGCTCCGCAGCTCGCGGCGCACGAAGATGCGGTGTATCTGGACCATGCGCTTTACACCCGGGTGGTGGCTCTCGCCAGCGGGGTGGCCGACGGGTTGGTGACCTTGGACTCCGAGGAATGGTGGTTCCTGGAGAAGTTGATGCGGGCCTTTCGACGCGCGGGCATCACCCTCAACGAGACCGATCAGCAGCGCCTGCGGGAGCTCAATGCGCAGCTGGCGGAACTAAAGACGGCGTTCTCGGTAGCGAACCGTGAGGGCCGGGTCGCGGCGGCGGTGATAGTCACCGATCGGGCCGAGCTGGCCGGGCTGACCGACGCCGAGATTGCCGGGCTGGCGACCGAGGATGGTACGTGGCGGATAGGTATCGTCAATACCAGCCAACAGCCGTTGTTGAGTCGGCTACACCATCGTCCGTTGCGGGAGCGAATCTATCGGGCCTCCATCTCGCGGGGCATCGGGGGTCCGCATGACACCCGCCAGTTGATAGTCGATATTGCGCGGGCGCGGGCCGAACGAGCCACCCTGCTGGGCTATCGCAATCACGCGGCGTATGTGACCGAAACCGCGTGTGCCAAGACCACGAAGGCGGTCAACGGATTGATGGGTCCGCTGGGCGAGGCGGCACACCAGCAGGCCCATCAGGATGCGGTCGCGTTGGCCGAGCGTCTGGAAGCGCTGGATCCGAGTGCGACCTTCGCCCCCTGGGATTGGGAGTATGTAGCCGAGATCGTGCGCAAAGAGACCTACGCCGTGGACCTTGCCGATGTCGAGCCGTTCCTGCAATTGGACAGTGTGCTGGAGGCTACCTACCGGGCGGCCCATGACCTCTACGGCGTCACCTTCACGGCGCGGGATGATCTCGTCGGGCATACCCCTGATGCACAGGTCTTTGAGGTCCATGAGGAGGATGGCACTCCTATCGGCCTGTACAGCCTCGACCTGTGGGCTCGGGAGTCCAAAGAGGGGGGTGCCTGGATGACGAGCGTGATCACCGGCAACCATTTGCTGAAGCAGCTGCCGGTGGTCACAAACAACTGCAACTACTCGCCGACCTCGACGACGCTGACCTGGGACCACGTGACCACGCTGTTCCATGAGTTCGGGCATGCCCTCCACGGGCTGTTCGCCGACAGCCGCTATCCCAGCACCGCCGGAACCGAGGTGCCTCGGGACTTCGTCGAGTTCCCGTCCCAGGTGAATGAACATTGGGCGTGGGCTTCGGATCGGGTACTGCCCCGGGAATGGTTGGAGAAGCTCCGCCGCTGCCGGCGGTTCAACCAGGGATTCAGCACGCTGGAGATGATGGCGGCCACCCTGCTCGATCAGGCCTGGCACCAGACGCCGCTCGATGAGTTGCCGACCCACGCTGATGAGGTTGAAGAGTTCGAAAGCAGGGCCCTGGCAGCGGCCGGGGTGTCGTCGGGGTTGGTGCCGCCCCGGTATCGCTCCACCTACTTCCAGCACATTTGGGCCGGTGGCTACGCGGCCGCCTTCTATGGCTACACCTGGGCCGAAGTCATGGATGCCGACGCGGTGGCCTGGTTTCAGGAATTCGAGGGTGATCTCCGCGAGGCCGGTACCTGGTTCCGCAAGCGCTTGCTGGCTCCCGGAGGTTCGGTGGACCCGATGGAAACCTATAGGTCCTTCCGGGGGCGTGACCCAGAGCTGGGGCCCCTGCTGGAACGGCTAGGCCTGGACGTGTGAGACCGTGAGGCACCCGCTTAGGCGCTCTGCACCTCGAAGGTCCGCACCGGTTCCCGCACACTTATCTCTTCCGGCGTGAGGGTGTGCCCGCGCTCGTCGATACATGCACCGGCCAACAGCATGATGCTGGCCCAGGTGCTGGGGGACCAGGTCCGCTCCACTCCCGAGGGAAGTACGCGATTGAGCCCGGACAAGCGTTGCAGGGATTGCTGATCGTGCACGGCCTCGGTGGCCCAGATGACGGTGTCGGCGTCCAGGCCGGGGCGGAGAGTGAGGCCGTAGGTGGCCAGGGACGCCAGGAACATCGGGCGCCAGCGTTCGCGTAATTCGGTCAGCATGGCTGTCCGGGCTTGTTGCACCGGAGGGAAGTCCGGCCACAGAATTTGGAGGGCCTCGGCCACCCGGCGCTCATTGGGATCCTGCACGGTCAGTCGGCCATGCTCGGACAGCCGCTGGATGAACGTCCCCAGAGATTCTCGCGCCCAACTGGGAACCTTGCCAGCGACTGCCGTGGCCGCATCGATGTGTGGAGTGGCCCGCAGCATGTAGCGGATGACGTCGGTGTACCAGGCGGTGGCTTGGGGCCAGCGGCGGAGCATCTGGTGCTGACTCATGTGCAGGGCTGATTCGACGAAGGGTTGATGGCCTAGGGTGGAGGACAGGAGCCGAGGCACGTGATCGGCGGAGCTGGCACCCCCCAGCCGTTTGTCGCCGGTGAGGCGGTCCGCCAGACGGCGGGATGCTTGATGCAGCATGAACTGGGTCACCGGATTGAGCGGACCGTTGGCGCCGGTGCTGGATGAGATGGATACCAGGACCGGCCGCAGGTCCTCGATCATCACCTCACCGCGGAGTCGAAGTGGGCCACCTCCCCGCTGCTGCACCCAAACCTGGGCTGGTTCTCCGGGTACACCTTCGATGAGACGCTCCACTCTGGGCCCTCCTTCTCGGCTATGGCTATACTAAATGAAAGTACAACTACCTGAGTTCGCCCTGCTGGGGGGTCACCCTCGGGGGGGATAGTTGGGAAGGCCAGCAACGCCTACGGTAGTTCGTACCGGGGTTTGCTGGCTAGGGGGGATGGCCAGCAGGCCCCGGCTCTTCGTCCGTGACGGCGTCGCACGTGGGTAGATCTGGCCCGACTAGGAAGTTTGCCACAGGAGGAGAACATGCCGGTCCAAGTTTGGTGGGGCATCGCAGCCCTGGTTCTGATTGCGGGAATCTCGTTCTATTTCATCCGTCGCAGCCGGTCGCCTGAAGCCGTCCCACGGCGGGCGATCCTCAGTGAAGCGGATGAGAGTTCAATCGGTCACCGGGACGCTCCGGAGGTCCTCAATCGGGACGCTCTGATAAATCCGAATCGGGTCCTGGACCCATCCCGATGGGATGATCGCTCGGACTCCGAGCTTATTGATGATCTGATGGGGAACAGTGAGCCGGTAGACGCCAACAACGGCGTCGACAACACGTTCATCGAGTCACTGCGGAGCACGAATCGGGACGCTCACTGACCTGAACCTGTGACTACCGGGCGCCCGCCGCCTCGGTAAGAATGGACTCAAAATCGTCCACATTGTGGGCAAATCGTCCGAGAAATAGCCCATCGACCCTAGTCCCGAGCTGAGACAGCAGCCCGGGGCCGGCTGACCCCCCGTAGATCACGGCGCTCTCGGGCCGCTGTGGATCCGCAGCCAGGGCGGCTCGTACCGCCAGCGTGACGGTGGTTATGTGCTGCACGGGAGCAGGCTGGGGTGCGCCGATAGCCCACACCGGCTCGTAGGCGACTATCACCGGTCCTGGGGGGGCTGCAGCCAGACCGCTGCGGAGTTGGGCCACGGTGGTGGCTGCGGCCGTGGAGGGGTCCCCGGGTTCGGTTTCGCCCAGGCACAGCACGGGGGTGAGTCCATGGCGCAGTGATATCGCCGCCTTGGCGGCCGTGGTCGCGTCGGTCTCCCCGAATAGACGACGCCGTTCCGCGTGCCCGATCTCCACCACCTGCACCCCGACTTCGGTGAGCTCCGCAGCGGTCACCTCACCGGTGTAGGCGCCTGGTTCATGCTCGGACACGTCCTGCGCACCGATGAGCACCGGCGTCGTCCGAAACGCGCAGACTGTTGCCGGGATTTGCAGGTAGGTGGGGATGACAAAAACTCGGACTCGGCCTGAGATCACTCCCGGGTGGGCGGTGATCCGGGTGGCGACGCTAGCCATCCACTTCTGGGCTTGCTGGTGGCCGAAATAGGTCTTCAGGCTGACCCCGATAGTCGTCGCCGCCATCAAGACGGCCCCTGTGTTTCGAAGGCGTCTATCAGCGCGATCTTCTCGGCCGATGTCGATGACGCATCGAAGCGATAGGTCAGCCATTCCCGCACGAGGCGCCGGGCCAGTTCGATGCCCACCACCCGCTGGCCGAGCGCGAGGACCTGGGCATCGTTCGACAGCACCGCCCGCTCAGCGGAGAAGGAATCGTGCGCTGTGGCCGCGCGCACGCCCGGCACCTTGTTCGCCGCGATCGCCACGCCCAGGCCGGTACCGCAGATCAGAATGGCCCGGTCGGCGGTTCCATCGGCGATCCGCTGGGCAGCCTCAATAGCAATGGTGGGGTAGGCGGTATGCCCCTGGGCGTCGACGCCGATATCGATCACCGAGGCGACGCCTGAGTTCTGCTCAAGGTCGCCCTTGAGGGTCTCTTTGTAGCTGAAGCCCGCATCGTCACAACCGATGACGAGCCGTAGTGGGTCTGGCATGGGATTCCTTTCGAGGTGTACGCGGGCTACCGACAGCGGAGCAGTCCGGAGTTGGCGAGAGCGGTCAGCAGCAGGGCAGCCGAGGTGGCCCCGGGGTCAGCGGTTCCGACGGATTTGTCTCCCAAGACGCGGGATCGTCCCCGGCGAGCCGCAATTCTGCTGGTGGCCCCGGCAGCCTGGGTGGCAGCCTGTGCCGCTCGGCCCCAGGCTTCTGCCAGGGAGGAGGTGGTCTCGACAGCTGAGGCGAGTTCTTGTCGAAAGGGAACCAGAGCGTCGACCATAGTCTTGTCGCCGACCTGGGCCCCGCCGAGACGCAGGATCGCGTCAATCCCCGCGTTCACCGCGGCCACCACTCCACTGGCGTCGGCTGCCGCTGAATCCGACAGACCACCGCCAACCGCGGTGAGAGCTGCCCCCCACAGTGCCCCCGAGGTGCCCCCGGCCCCCTCGGACCAGGCGTCACCTGCACGCACCAGGAGGGTCCGGGCCCCCGCTCCGGCCGCGAGTGCCTCGCGGGCGCTCGCGGCAGCCGCCGTCGATCCGAAGCTCATCCCTTGGCCATGGTCACCGTCGCCCGCGACGGCATCCAGCTTGCCCAGCTCGGTCTCCGCGGCGAGGGCCGTTTGGTTGATGACCGCCAGCACGTCGGCCAGGACCGCGGCCTGTGCTTGTGAGGCCTCGGTCGCTGCCGGAACCGGGAGGTCATCGGTGGCCGAGGACTCCGCCAAGGTGCGGGCCGGGCGCACGGACACCCCGCCACGCCGCAAGGCAATCGTGTCCACCGGATCTGCCCAGAGCTCTTCTAGTTCGGCGTCGAGGTAGGCGATAGTCAGCGACATTCCGGCCATGTCCAGGGAGGACATCAGCTCGCCCACCTCCGGGAGAACCGGGGTGATCCCGGCCTGGGTCAGGCGGCGGGCGATGTGCGCATAGACAATGTGCAGTTCTTCATACTTGACCGTCCCCAGGCCATTGAGGAGCACAACCGCTCGCCCTGAGTAGTCAGCATCCCGGGGTGGTTCTTCGGCCTGGACGCCGTCGAACAGCAGGTCCGCGATCTCAGCGGCGGTACCCAGGGGGACCTCCCGGATGCCGGGTTCGCCATGGACGCCCAAACCCACGCTCATCTGGCCGGCAGGCACCGTGAACAGGGGTTCGGTCGCCCCGGGGAGCGTGCATCCCTCGAAGGCAATGCCCAGGGATCGGGTGCGCTCATTGGCCCGGCTGGCGACTCGCTCGACCTCGTCGAGGGTGTAGCCACGCTCGCTGGCGGCGGCGGCCACCTTGAAGACGAACAGGTCGCCGGTAGTGCCGCGGCGATCATGGGAGTTCTCCGGAGTATTCGAGGCCACATCATCGGAGACGGCGAGGGTGCGTACGTCAACACCCTCGGCGCGTAGCCGTTCGGCGGCTTGGCCGAAGTGCAGGACATCGCCGGCGTAGTTGCCGTAGGCGAGCACGACGCCACCGCCGTTGTCGGCAGCTCGGCACACCGAATAGGCCTGGGATGCCGAGGGTGAGGCGAAAACCTGGCCGCAGACCGCTCCATGGGCCAGCCCAGGGCCCACCCAGCCGGAAAAGGCGGGGAAATGCCCCGAACCGCCCCCGATAACGAGGGCCACCTGGTCGTCCGGGCTGATGGTTGATCGCACCACTCCGCCGGGGATGCGGGCGATGCGTTCGGGGTACGCCTGGGCTAGTCCGGCCAGGCCATCGCTGGCGAACTGGCGGGGGTCGTCGAATACCCGGGTCATGGGGGGACCTCTCTTCTGTGCAGGCTCAGCGCTGGATGGGCGTATCGAGATGGAGCATCCGCTGGAGGTTCTGGTCCAGCTGTGCATCGTCAAAGATGCGCTTCCAGTCCTCCTTGATGATGGCGTTGCGGCCGTAGTCCATAGCGATCAGACAGGCATCGGAGAACGGGTTATCACTGTTGAAGGCATTCGCTAGCGCCACTTGGATGTGGCCGTAGAGCATTGCTTGTGCGGCTGGGGCCGGGACCCCGAGCGTGGTGGTCGTTTCATCGAGGGCCTCCTTCATGAGATCACCGACCATGCACGCAATCGTCTCCACCAGGGTGGGCTCCAGTTGGGCGAGCTGTTTCACAGTGACCCAGTGCACGGTTATCACCGGGCGGTACATGTCCTGGATCACCTGTTCGAGTTGATCTCGCGAGGCTGGATCGGCGTCCTCGTAGGCGGCCACCACCTCCATCGGGCAGGCGATTCCGCCGAAGGTATCGCTCCACTCCTCAGGGGTGGAGCGGGGGTAGAAGACCGACGGGTGGCAGGGATGCGCCACGGCGTAGTGAATGTCTTTCCGCGGGAAGAGCAGTCCGGCGTAGGCGGCTGCCGGATCCAATGTGAGGACGATGGTTCCAGCGTCGAGCTGCGGGACCAGGGTGCTGGTGAGAGTTCCGAGGACTATGTCGGGGACGGCGAGCACCACCACGGCGGCTCCGGACACAGCGGCCTCAAGTTCGGTCACGTCCCGACCCGCGTCGCGGATGCGAGCAGCCCCGGCGGGTGAGCTCTCCACGTAGCGGACGTCGTGGTCGGTCTCGGCCAGATTGTCCGAGACCCGCATTCCCATTTTTCCGCCGGCTCCGATAACTGCGATGGTGGTCACGTTGGGGTTCCTTCCCTGGTACGTAGGTAGTCGAGACTGTTTTGGGTCCACGCATCCTCGATGTCGCAGGTCGTGGTCGAAGTTCCTTGCCAGGGCAGCCAGTGCTCGACGATCTGGTTGATGCCCCGCTCTGTTGGCCGGACCTGGGATACCAGGTCGGCGTAGTCGAGTAGCCCTTCTCCCAGGGGGGCTCCGGTGTAGGTGAATCCGACCCAGCCCTCCTGTCTGCGGAAGGCGAAGTCCTTGACGTGCAGATTGACGACGTAGGGTGAGCAGACACGGATGGTGTCTGCCGGCAGGTCGAGGGCGGCTACCGAGTTGGCCGGGTCCAGGCAGATTCCGAGATACTCCGAATCGATGTCGTCGACCAACTGAACCAGCTCGGTGACCCGGATCTGTTCGTAGGTTTCCAGAGCGAGCGTGACGCCGGCCCGCTCGTAGGCGGGTAACAGCCGTTCCAGGAGTTGGCGGGCCTGAGGGCGCTCCTCAGGCTGCACCATCCCGCGAATGAGCGACACGCCACCGGCCTGGGCCAGGCTCAAATAGTGCCGCAGGTGGGCCTCGTCCAGACCACGCGTGCCGAGTTCGAGCCGGATCCCGCGGGCCGCCGCATAGTCGGCGACGGCCCGCAGGTCGGCGGGTTGCATCTCCCGTAGCGGGGGGTAGTCGCAGAACTGGAACAGGTCACAACCCCAGGCCTGAGTCCTATCCAGCAGCTGACGCCAAGTCAGCGGTGTTTCTGCGGTTTGATGCCAGTGCCAATAGAGGCAATAGGTGCTCAGTCCGATAGCCATCGTCACCCTCGCATCAGGCTAGGCAGCATGGTGGCGGTCCCCGGAACCAGGAAGATGATGGCCACGATTGCCAACTGGACGAAGACGAACGGCACCAGCCCCTTGAAGGTCTGTTCGATCGAGATGTCCTCGGCGATGCCAGCGAGCACGAACCCATTGATGCCCACCGGTGGGGTTATCAGACCGATCTCGATCATGATGATGACCATGATCCCGAACCAGGCACCATCCACTCCGGAGGCGGCCAGGACTGGCCACAGGATCGGCATGGTGATCACGATGATGGAGGTGGCGTCGAGGAACATGCCGAGGGGGAGCATCAGCAACAAGGTGCCGATCACCAGCATGTACGGGGACAGGCCCATCCCCAAGATGGCATCGGAGATTGACCGGGTGACGCCGGAGCGGACCAGGAAGTTGGTGAAGACGGCCGCGCCGATCATGATGACGAAGATCATGGTGGTGGTTGAGGCTGCCTCCCGGAGGGCGTTCAGGAAGGCTGACCACAGCCGGCCCGATCTGGCTTGGGAGACCAGCAAGATGAGCAAGCCGGTCAAGGCGCCAAAGGCAGCCGATTCGGTGGCGGTGAAGAAGCCGGTATAGATCCCGCCGATGACGACGGTGAACATGACGGCCACGCCCACGAGCGCGAACAGGTCGCGGCTACCGCCGGTCGGGGTCGCTTCGTCTTCGTGGTTACTGGGCCGGTAGCTGGTGTCGTTGATGAGGGCTGGGTTCCGCACGGCCTGGACGACTATGTAGGTCGAGAGCACCAGCACCGAAACCAAGCCCGGCAGAATGCCGGCGATCAGGAGGGCTCCGATGGATACCTCGGTGGTGACCCCAAAGATCACCGCGACGATACTGGGCGGAATCAGCACTCCCAGGGTGCCTGCGGTTCCGACGATGCCGGCGGTGAACTCCTTGGTGTACCCGGCGCGGCGCATCTCCGGGACGGTGATCCGTCCGACGGTGGCCACCGTGGCCGGACTGGAGCCGGACACCGCGGCGAAGACCGCGCAGACCACCACCGTGGCGATTCCCAGGCCACCGGGAAGGCGTCCGAATGCCTTGTTGGCCAGGCGAAAGGCGCCGACGGCGACGCCGGATTCCATGGCGAACATCCCCATGAGAATGAACATGGGAATGACGATCATGGAGTATTTGGCCACGGCGGTGTACGGCTCGGTGGCCAGGCCGCGGGTGGCGATCTCGAAGCCGTCGAGCAGGAGCAGTCCCAGCGACCCGGAAGCGAGCAGGCTGAGGCCGACCGGCACCCGGATGAGCAGCAGTCCGAAGAGCAGGACCAGGGCGATGCTGGCCACCAGGGCGGTGCTCATGCTATCGCCGCCTCGTCCACCTGCGGGGTGTCGGAGTGGATCTGCTCGTCCCCGCGCAGGATCGCGGCCAGTTCGATGATCATTTCGCCCAAGGTGACGAAGAGTCCGATGGGGATCATGATCCGCGCGGGCCAAATCGGTACTTTGGTGATGCCAAAGCGGACCTCATTGCGCATCACCGATTCGATGGCCTGCATGCCGGTGGCGTAGGTGGCCCACGCAACGATGAGCAGGGTGACTATCAGCCCGGTTACGACGGCAGCGCGGCCCATGTTCTCTGGCAGCCGCGAGGTGAGCAGGCTCACCGAGACGTGGGTCCGCTTTTGTTGTCCGTAGGCGATCCCGCAATAGACGAGGAAAACGAGGGCGACCTCGGATAGTTCGAGCAATCCTGGAATCGACCCACCCCCGGCCAGACGGCTCACCACATCGGTCACCGTGAGCACCATGATGACGGTGATGGCGAGCGCGCTCACCGTCGCCAGGAACCGTGAGAACGCTTGCAGTAGTTTTGTTAGCACGTCACAACCTCCAGTTGGGTGGCCATGGGCGGCGGTTCAGCTTTGCCCGGCGCAGTCGGCGTACCCGGAGGTGAAGTCAGTGTCAGCCAGCGCAGACTCGTACTGGCTGGTGAGTTCGGCATAAAAGCCGGCGGGATCGATATCGGTTTTCCCGGTGGCGTCGGCGACCCAGGTGTCGTAAATCCCCTGGTGGACGGTGTCGCGCCAGGTGGCTACATCGGCATCGCTCATCGTGGATAGGACCACGCCCGCCTCACCGGTGGCGGTACAGGTTTCGGTCTCCAGGGAGTTCATTTCCTCGGCCATGATGGCGTGGTATTCGGTGCCCAACTCGGTGAGGATTTGCTGATCTTCTGGCGATAGTGACTCCCAGGTCTCCAGGTTGATCGGCGAGAATGGCTGAATGTAGGTGCCGATTCCGGGATCGGTCACGTAGGGGGTGACCTCCTGGAACTGGGTGGCCACGATGTCCATGAAGGGGTAGGCGGCCCAGCCGTCGATGGTGTCGCGATCCATGGCCTCGTAGATCTCGTTGGAGGCGATGGCCACCGGGTTGGCGCCGACCCCTTGCAGGGCGTCGCAGATGTAGCCCAGGCAGCGGATGCTCTTGCCCTGCACATCCGCCAGGGTCTTGATTTCGCTCCCCGAGCCGAGCGAGGAAGCTCCCGAGGGCTGGAACATGAGGATGTGCACCCCCAGCTTTTCGAACTCGGCTTTGAAGGCCTCATTGGTGTTGTACAACTCCTGGTAGGCCTTGGCCTGAGCCACCCCGTTGGTGCGATCGAACGGGATCGAGGAGGCGTTGGTCAACGGCAGCATGTCGGGGAACATGGTGTCGACGACGAAGCCAGTCTCGGCCCGCCCGTCGATGATTCCGGGGAGTACCTCAGCAGCCGGGAGCAGCGAGGCCGAGTAGTAGAGCTCAACCCCGACGCGTCCTTCGGTCCGTTCGGCCACCAGATCCGCCCAGCGCTGCGTGGCGCGACTAAACGGGGTGTTCTCGGTGTGCTGGGTCGAATAGCGCAAGACGACCTCGGCTTTCACTGGCAGGGCTCCGCCGGCAGTCGAGGTGGTATCGCCGCCGGGTGAGCTGATTCCGCCGCCGCAGGCGGCCAGGGTGAGTGCCAGGGCGGTGGTGATGGCTGCGGCCCCGAGCTTCATGAGTGGCTTCACGGGAGTCCCCTTCGTTGGAGTGGGTGTCAGATGTGGGTTCCGCGCCAACGCGGCATCTGAGATCTCAGTACCGTAGCAGAGGATATCTGGTTTTGCCAGAACTGGGGTCTCAGTTTTGTGGACAGGTGGCTGCCTACGCTGACCGGGCGCGACCGGATCAGTCAGTGCGGGTGGGTGCGGCGGTGGCGGCGTAGGTTTCGCCACCATCAAGCATGAAGCGGAGCCCGTTCTTCAGGTGGGAACTGACGGCCTCGGCAGCCTCGGCAGCGCGGCCTTCCATGACGAGCTCGTAGATGTCCTGGTGCTCCTGGCAGGTCACCAAGGGTGCGGTGGGATCCTTGCGGACGATGGCTTCGACCAACCAGGACAGCCGATCTCGTTGGAGATACATGATCTTGAGGACCTCACCGTTCCCGGCCGCGTGGGCCAGCGCCAAGTGAAAGTCGTAGTCGGCCTCGGCCCACCCCTCCAGCTCTGGTGAGGTGGCGATGATACTGCGCTGCCGATCCAGGGTTTCGGCGATGTTTTCGGCATCGGGGGGTTCAACTTGACCGGCGATCCGGGTGACCACCAACTGTTCGATCGCCCCGCGGAGTTCGTAGTGGTCGGCGATCTCCTTGTTCGACATGGCCCGGACCACGGCTCGGCGCTGGGGTGACAAGGTGACGAATCCCTGCTCTTCGAGGCGCTCCAAGGCGGCCTTGATCGGGGTCTTGCTCATCTTCAGCTCGGCGCTCAATCCCCGCTCCGACAGCCGATCTCCCGGCTGGAACTCGCCGCGCACGATCTTGTGCAGCACGATCTCGTAAGCCCGGTTCTTCAGCAGAGCTGAGACGCGCGTGTTGGCCTGGGAGAGTGCACTCGCGGGCTGGGTTTCCTCGTCCACAGCGCTGAGACTACTACCGGGGCTACGTCAGAGGCGGAGCCCCGGTCTCAACGTCTATCCCCAATCTAATACGCGCCATCGGTCCGAAGCTGGGTGATGAGATCAATGAGATCACGATCTCGGTGAAATCCGCGCTCGGCCACGAGCTGCGCCGCATCGCGGGCCGCGCGCCAGTCAGCATCGTCTGCGACCGCTGCCAGGGCGCGCAGATCGTCGGCATCGGTCGGCCGTCGACGGTCGTCCCGTGCGAGAACCTTGAGCACGATGAGGTGGGCGATCGATGCGACCGGCAGATTCAAGGTCGCGGTCACATCGGTTGGAGTTGCTGCTGCCACGATCTCAGGTTCGATGCCACTCGATGCGAACAGCAGATCGGTGATCAGCCCGGGGCGGTCGGGGTGCAGAAGGCGGGCGGTTGCGAGGCGGCCGGTAGTGATCTGCTCAACGAGCGTGACGAGTTCAAAGCCAGATTCGATCGCTTGGCGGACGACCGCTTTGGCCTCGGCATCATCGCTGACGGCAACGGCGAGATCGGCATCTTGTGTGAACCGTGGCGTTGCTTGAATCGACACCGCGAGACCGCCAATGAGCGCGAACCGTACGCCGCCGCGTTGCAGCTGATCGGCAGCCGTCCTGAGCGCGCGCTCTAGCGGTAACTCGCTCATAGCGTTCGTACGCGGCCGATTGCGTCGCCATCGGGTGCACCAGGACGTTCACTGCGCCATGACACGATCGCTTTTCTGACCTCCTCATCGGCGGCGTCAGGGTGGCGACGACGATAGCCAGCTTCAAAGATACGCTCGGCGAACGCAGCCATCTCACAGGCGACCTCGAAACCGGTCGGTGAGTGAGGGAACCGCTGATCCATCATGCTCTGGCTGTGGCGCACCGGATCGGGTGATCCGCTTCCCCTACATCTGGCGATGGACGTCCAGTGCACCCACCAGATCTGGGGTTGCGGTTCATCTGGCCCGGCACGTCCTCGCGCAGAACAGCATTGATCAGCGCTTCTTGAGCCCGGATCCACCGATCCTTGCCTGTTGCGCGACCCCATCCGGGCCCGCTTGCTGCGCCGACCCCGCTCACGGTACGCCCGGTAGCGCTTCGCGAGGAGCGTCTTGCCAGCCCACCCGCCTGGTGCCGCTCACGACGGCGCCCATCGGTGGCTTCGGGCTGAGTGGTCGCTCCCATCGGTCAATGCTAGCGAATACTTGGCCAGCGCAGGGCCGTGATGATCGTGTGCGGTATGCCGGTCACCCACTCGAAACCGGCGAGCCGGCTGAGGCGTACGCGTCCCACATCGAAGGTCATGTCGCGAACGTTGCCGAGGGCATGACCTGCGCCGAACCCGGCGGGCCTGAGCGTGCCGCAGGAGCAGCCCGCCAGCCGGGGATGCCGAGCGAATGATCAGCGTGCCCGGAGCCGAACCCCCTGGGGAGTCTGATGGAATCCGGCCGCCAGGAGGGCGGCCGCAAAGGGGTGCTCGCCGGTGAGGGCCGGATCACCATCGATCCGGGTGACCGACAGATCGGGGAGTGATCCGGAGTGCACCAGGCCAGCCAAGGCCGCTGCCCCCGCAGCCAGCAGGGTGGGGTCGTGAGTCCAGGTCAGCGCGGTCCGGCCGCCGCGCTCCAGGTAGGCGATGAGCCCACCCTCAACCAGGATGACCAGGGCGCCCGCTTTGCGACCCGGTCGGTGATCCCCAGAACTGGGCCACGCCAGCGCGGCCCCGTAGGGCTGGGCCGGATCGCACGCCGCCAGCACGATCGCCGCCGGATCGGATGATCCGGGGGAGGCGCCGGCACCGCGGAGCCGGTCGACGGCCCCGGTGGTGCCGAACTGTGCGGCCCCCAGGCCTTCCACGAAGTAGCCGCGGCGGACCCGTCCGGCCTCTTCGGCCGCACTGAGCACCCGGTAGATCCCGGCGAAACCGCCGGGAACCTCCTCAGCCTGGACGGATCCCCGGGTCAGGACGCCGTAGCGATCCAGGAGGACCTCGGCCCGGGTCAGGGACGCTGGGGTGGGCTCGATCCGGTCGGCCGGGATCACCGACCACCGGCCACCCACATCCTGGGGAAGCTCCAGCCGGGGGGTACGGGCCAGGCGGGGGCGGGCATAGCGACCCCGCGGGGTGGCAGGTCGGGTGCGATGTACGCGGGTGCCCTGAGCCAGCCGCGCCCGCAAGGGGGCGAGAGTGTCATTGGTCGCCAGCCCTTTCCAGACCAATCCCCACAGGGCCGGGCTGGTCGCAGCGGAGGCGTCGAGTCCGGCGGCGGCGGTGAGCGGCCCGAAGAACTGGGCTCCTCCGGCGGTGAGCGCTGCCAGCAGCGCCCGCTCCACCGGGTCGTCGAGGTCTTGCGGTGCCGAGGCCAATCCGATCAGTTCCGTCGGCCACAGCGAGACCCAGCCATCACCTCCGGACAGGCTGCCGTGTCCCATCCAGATGACCTCCCCGGCAGCGCACAGTTCATCCAGAAACTGGGGCTGGTAGCCCCGCACCCGGACGGGGAGGATCAGTGACTCCAGGGCCGAGGCCGGGACCGCCACCCCGGCGAGCTGCTCCACGGCATGAAGCGTTCCGTCGACGCCGTGCAGGCGCCCGCCGACGCCGTGCCACGCTGGCAGGAACCGAGCGAAGTCCTCGGCTGGAACCGGTTCGACCTCGGCGCGAAGCGCGGCCACCGAACGCCGACGAATCGTGCGCAGGACTCCCGGATCGCAGAACTCGATCGCGGTGGTGCCCAGGGTGAACTCACCGGTGACCAGGCGCCCGGCCGTGACCAGGCGGTGGAGCCCGTCGCGCACCACCGCCAGCCCGAGCCCCCCCAGCCAGGTAGCCACCGCCTCGGCGGTGAACGGAGCGTGGGTACGGGCATAGCGGACGAGCAGATCGCCGAACGGGTCATCGGCTGGTTCCGTGAAGACGTGGGGCACCCCCGGGGGTAGCGCCACGCCCAGCGCATCCCGCAGCCGGCCGGCATCCTCGATTGCCGCCCACCGGTCGCCGAACTGGAAGGCACGTCGGGCAGCGGTCAGGTCGGTGAGCCACCCGGGCACTGCGTCTGGCTCGGTGCTGCGGGCTTGAAGTTCGGCGGTGCTGAGCGGACCCAGCCTGCGCAGCAGGTCGGTGATTTCATCGGCATCGCGGGCGCGGCGGCCTGCACTGAGATGCTGTAATTCGGCCTCGGTCCGGACAAGCGCGGCGGGGTCCAGCAGATCGCGGAGGCGTAGCCCCTCGGCGGTGCCGAGCAACTCGGCTAGTAGCTCGGGGTCCAGCGAGAGTGCGGCGGCGCGGCGTTCGGCGAGGGGAGAATCGCCCTCATAGAGGTACTGGGCGACATAGCCGAACATGAGGCTGCTGGCGAAGGGGCTGGGCTGGGTGGTGGTGACCGTGGTGACGCTGATCTCATGGCTATGAATTCGACGCAGCAGGGTGATCAGGCCCGGGACGTCGTAAACGTCCTGGAGGCATTCGCGGACGGCCTCCAACACTATGGGGAAGGCCGGGTACTGGCTGGCCACCTCCAGCAGGGCCGCCGCACGCTGGCGTTGCTGCCACAACGCTTGCCGATGGCCGGGCCGACGCGAGGGCAGCAGCAGAGCCCTGCCGGCGCATTCCCGGAACCGGCTCGCGAACAGGGCACTGCCGCCGATCTCCTGGGTGACCAGCGGCGTCACCTCGTCCGGATCGAGAATCAGGGCTTCCAGCAGATCCGGTGGAGCGCCCGCGGCGACGCCGGGTAGATCAGCGGAGGTTCCGGTGTCGGGAATCCGGCAGACGATGCCATCGTCGGAGTGCATCGCCTGGACGTCCACGCCGTAGCGCTCCCGAAGCCGGGCCGCGAGTACCAGTGCCCACGGCGCATGGACGGGAGCGCCATAGGGAGAGTGCACCACCACCCGCCAGTCGCCCAACTCATCGGTGAAGGTCTCCACCACCACCGAGGTGTCGGTCGGAATCTGCCCGGTGGCCTGGCGTTGTTCGGTGAGATATCCCAGGAGATTGTCCGCCGCCCACCGATCCAGCCCGGCCTGGGCCAGCCGCTGGTGCGCGTCTTCGGGGGACCGCGCCGCGATCTCGCGGAGGAAACCACCGATGGCCTCACCGAGTTCGGCCGGCCTGCCCACGGTGTCACCTTTCCAGAACGGCAACCGACCCGCTTCGCCAGGTGCCGGAGTGACCTGGACCTGATCATGGGTGATCTCCTCGATCCGCCAGGTGGAGGTGCCCAGGGTGATCACATCCCCGACTCGGGACTCATAGACCATCTCCTCATCGAGCTCGCCGACCCGGCGCCCCGGGCCGTCCCCGGCGAGAAAGACCCCGAACAGGCCCCGGTCGGGAATGGTCCCGCCGGAGGTCACCGCGATCCGCTGCGCCCCCCGCCGCCCGGTCAAGAGCCCGGTGACCCGATCCCACACCAGCCGGGGCCGCAATTCGGCGAACTCCTCCGCGGGATACCGGCCCGCCAGCATGTCCACGACGGCCTCGAGTACCCCGCGGGTGAGGGTGGCGAAGGGAGCGCAGCTACGCACGAGGCGTTCCAGATCATCGATCGCCCAGTCCTCGAGCGCCACCATCGCCACGATGTGCTGGGCCAGTACATCCAGCGGATTGGCGGTCAGGGTGATCGCCTCAATGGCACCGGCACGCATCCGTTCCACGGTCACCGCCGAAGCCACCAGGTCGCCGCGGTACTTGGGAAAGAAGATCCCCCGCGAGACCGCTCCCACCTGATGTCCGGCGCGCCCCACCCGTTGCAGGCCGGAGGCCACCGACGGGGGAGCCTCCACCTGAACTACCAGGTCGACCGCGCCCATGTCGATGCCCAGCTCCAGCGAACTGGTGGCCACTACGGCGGGCAGCAGGCCCGCCTTGAGAGCCTCTTCAGTGTCGGCCCGCTGTTCGTGGGAGACCGATCCGTGGTGGGCTCGGGCGATAACCCCGGCGGCTCCGGTGCCATAGCCGGTGGTGCCGACGTTGATCGCGTGTGCCGCGCCGCCAAGCCCCGGCCGGCCAGCCCGGGGATCGTGGCCGGTGGCGCGTTCCTCGGCGATCTCATTGAGCCGGGAGGTGAGGGTTTCGGCGAGCCGTCGGGAGTTGGTGAAAACCAGCGTGGACCTATGCTCGGCGATCAGATCGGTCAGCCGTTCCTCCACATGGGGCCAGATGGTGGGCCGGGCGGGGGTCGGATCACCGCGTTGACCTGCTGGCGGCGGGGCGGTGTCCAGGGCGCCCAGGTCGGGTACCGGCACTTCGACGGATAGGTCCCATTCCTTCTCGCTGGGCGGAGCGATGGTCGTGACCGGGCGTCCCCCGGCAAGGAACCGGGCCACCTCATCCACGGGGCGGACGGTTGCCGACAGCCCGACGCGCTGGGCGGGCTGCTCCAGCAGCGCATCCAGGCGTTCGAGGGAGAGTGCCAGATGGGCGCCTCGTTTGGTGCCGGCCACCGCATGAACCTCGTCGACTATCACTGTGTGCACCCCCCGCAGCGCCTCTCGGGCTTGCGAGGTCAAGAGCAGGTACAGCGATTCCGGGGTGGTGATCAGGATGTCGGAGGGCGCCCGGGCGAACCGGCGCCGGTCCTCCGGGGTGGTATCGCCCGAACGGGTGGACACCGTCACCTCGGGGCGGGGGAGTCCCAGCCGCTCAGCCGCGTGCCCGATCCCTATCAGCGGCGAGCGGAGATTCCGCTCCACATCCACCGCGAGTGCCTTGAGCGGAGAGACGTAGAGCACCCGACAGCGTCGCAGCGCTTCGGTAGGTGCCGGGTCGGTGGTCAGCCGGTCGAGCGCCCACAGGAATGCGGCCAGGGTCTTGCCGGATCCGGTGGGGGCCACCACCAGGCTGTGGTGCCCCGAGCTGATTGCCTCCCAGGCACCCGCCTGCGCGGCGGTGGGTGCGGAAAAGCTGCTCTCGAACCAGGTTCGGGTCGCCGGAGAGAACCGGGACAGGGCCGCGTCAGTCACAAAGCAGACTCTGCCACGTCCGCCCGACAGGGAAGGGCTAGTAGCCTGTCGCAGTTGATGCCCAGGCGGCGTCTCGCCACAGTGTCGCTCTCGTCGATACGTCCAGGGTTCCCCAGTATCGCCTTCGAACGCCGCCTTGCGATCCATCCACCTGACCGGGTTCCTCTCTTCGTCATGATCCCGCAGGTGCTGCTTTGACTGACCACGCCAGCTCGGACTCGGCGGTCAGAGGCGGAGCCTCGGTAGGCTCCTGCCTAATTTGGTCCAGCCGCGAGGTGGAGGGGAGGGTGCGATGGAGAAGCTGCCGCGGCCTTCCTCGCCCCGAACCGCGTTGACCGCCAATCGCCGACTGGTCATCGAAGCGCTGCGAGCCTCCGGTGATCTCACCCGCCCGGAGATTTGCGAGGCCAGTGGTCTGTCGGCGGCGGCCGTTGCCCGGATCACCAATCGCCTGGAACAGGAACGGTTGATAGCGCGGGTGGAGCAGCGCCAGTCCCTCGGTGGCCGCCGCGCGTGGCGCTATCGGTTCACCGGTGAGGGTCGATCACTGGCCGGTATCCGGGTCCGACGGTCATCCTGCCAGGGGGTGCTGCTGGATTGGCGCGAGGAGATCGTCGCCCGGGTGGATGTGGAGAACGACCCGCAGTCGGTCACCGGAGACCGGATTCTGGAGGCGACGCGGGAGTGTGTGCTGACCCTCCATCAGGCCGGGCAGGAGGTGGGGCGCCCGCCGGTTGCCATGGGAATCGCGGTCCCGGCTGTGGTGGGAGCTGACGGCCGGGTCTTCAACGGCAACGAGGTTGGCTGGAGTGACCTCGATCTAGAGAAGGCGCTGGCTGAGCAGCTCACCTGCCCGCTGTTGATAGAGAATGACGCCAACGTCCTGGCGGTCTCCGAGCTGGTCCCAGGAGAGCACACCTCATCGTTGGCGGCGCTGATCCTGGGGTACGGATTGGGTGCGGGGATAGTGTCCGAGGGCAGGCTCCTGCGGGGTGCTCACCGGTCGGCCGGTGAGATCGGCTATCTGCTTCCCGACAGGACTCCCCGGAGCGTGCCGGGTGCCCGCCAAGGCGAACTGGAGGGCCGGATTCGGCGAGCAGCTGCCGCGGGGCTAGGCGACCCGGTTCCGACGCTACGGCTCTGGGAACTGCTGGATGATCCCGACCCAGCGGCCTCCCAGGCGGGTGCCGAGATCTTGGACTATCTGGCGCAAGCGGTGGCCTCGGTGGTGGTGGTCGTGGACCCCGAACGGGTGGTTATCGGCGATGTGCCAGCGCGCCATGGGGAGCGGTTGCTGCGGGAGTTGGCGCATCGGCTGGAGGGGCTCTTGATACGGGATCCGGTGGTGACGCTGGCTCGCCGGGGCCCGGAGGCGGTGCTGCTGGGGGCTGCGCTCCTCGCTGCCGACACTGTCGATCTACAGGCGATGTAGGGGAAAACTCGCTGCGAACCCTTGCGGTGTTCCCCCTCTCCGGTCTACCGTGATCTTCTTATCAGTCTGAGAGAAAGAAAGTTGATGCTGGCTATCGGGGTTGATGTGGGGGGGACCAAGACCCACGTCTCCACCCTGCGCGACATTGACCTGGCTGATCGGGTGTTCCCCACCGCCGAGTGGTGGCCGGCCGGGAGCCCACTAGAGGCGCCTGCACAGGTGGAGGCCCTCGTGGCGATGCTCCAGGTACCCGCCGACGCCGGGGCTGATGCTGGGCTGGTCATCGGGGCGCACGGCATAGATTCCATGCGGGTATGCGCACAGGTCGAGACACTGCTCCGGGAGCGCTTCCCAGGCCGAGTCCGGGTCTTCAACGATGCTGCTCTGGTGGGGCCAGCTGCTGGCTTTCGCGGCCCAGTTATCAGCGTCATTGCCGGTACGGGCTCGATCACGGTTTCGGGACACGCCGAGCGGGGTTATCGCTCTCTCGGGGGACATGGCTACCTCTTGGGGGACGAGGGCAGCGCCCCGGCGCTAACTCGGGATGTGGTGCGAGCGGTCCTGCGGGCGGCAGATCAGGGTTCTCCGGATAGGATCGCGGTCGACGTGCTGGGCCGCGCGGCGGGTGTGCCTGCCGACGCCCTGGAGCCGGAGCAGGAACTCGCCGTGCATCTGCATCTGCATGCGGCCATCACCGATTGGGGTCGGCTAGGGCCGGCGGTCTTTACCGCCGCGCACCAAGGCTCCCCAGCAGCCCGGGAGGTCATCGCCGCCCATGCGGGTGAGCTTGTCGAACTCGTCCGGCGACATCTGGCCCTGGAGCCAGCCACCGAGGCGGTGGTGCTCGCTGGCGGTGTCGTGGCGGCCCAGCCCACTTTCGCGGAAGCCCTGCAGGCTGGCATCGGTGGCTTTGCCCCCTCGCTGCCGGTGGTCGTCCTTCGGAAGCCCCCCGTGGCCGGCGCCCTGGTGCTGGCCCGTGACCTCACCACGAACTCGCGCCTTCTCTCCGCCGGGGGATCCACCCCCGGGGAGCAGCCAACTGCACAGTGATGTGCCAACCTGAAAGGAGAGCAACATGAGTGTTACCCGGAGGATGTTGCTGATGAGCGGCGGAGCCCTGGCCACGCTGACTGCCGCCGGATGTTCCGTGACCGGGGCACCCCAGCCAACGGGGGCTGGTTCGGCGGCCGGTGGTGACATCAATATCTTGCTGATGAAGCAGGCCGGCTGGACCGAAGCCGACTGGGCCGGGGTCTTCGAGGCATTCTCTGCGGCCAACCCGGGACTCACGGTCAACCCGACCTTCGTGGCCTATGAGGCGCTTCACGACAAGATAGTTACCTCGGCTGCAGCCGGTACCTACGATGTCATCCAGGTCGATGTCATCTGGCCGCCGGAGTTCGCCGAGAAGAAGATGATCGTCGATGTCACCGACCGAGTGCCCGCAGCCTGGGGCGAGACCATGCAGGGCGGGGCCTTGCAGGCGGCGCTCTACCAGGATCGGTACTTCGGGGCACCCTCATTCCCCTCCACCAAGCTCTTCTTCTACAACAACGACATGCTCACGAAGGTGGGCGCCACCGTTGAGGATGTCGCCTCGTGGACCGGCGTGATGGACGTAGCGCGTGAGCTCAAGTCAGCCGGGGTGTGCGAGTATCCGCTGGCCTGGAGCTGGGCCCAGGCCGAGGCCGTCATTTGCGACTTCGCACAACTCCTGGGTGCCTTCGGCGGCACCTTCACAGATGCCTCGGGTCAGCTGAACTTCAACGATGCCGCTGGCCAGCAGACCCTCCAGTTCATGGTGGATACCCTCGCCGACGGAACCACCGCTCCTGGGTCGACGACCTTCCTGGAAGATGACGTGATCAAGTCGATGCAGAGCGGTGATACCGCGTTCTGCCTCAACTGGGAGTCCACCTTCCGCGAACTCAACGACGAGTCGGCCTCGCAGGTGGTCGGCCAATGTGGTGTGATGGCGACCCCCGTGGGGGAAAGCGGCGCTCAACCGGGCGTGAACGGCGCCATGGCGCTGGCTATCACCGCCGGCTCCAGCAACCAGGACAATGCGTGGAAGTTCATCGAGTTTGCGGTGAGCCGGGAAGTGCAGGACCCGTTGGCCCAGTCGGCAATGCCGAACTGGGTGGCCAGCTATTCCGATCCCGACGTGGTCGCGAACGCGCCCGAGGTGTTCACCGCGTGCCAGACTGCCTATGCAGATTCGATCCTGCGGCCCCAGGTGGTGAACTACAACACGGTGTCGGCCATTCTCCAGGTGGAGATCCAGAAGGCTCTCCTGGGCGACAAGTCGGTCACGGATGCGCTCAATGACGCCGTTGAGCAGGGTAACGCCAGCCTGGAGGGCTGACCCCGATGGCTGCCGTCAGGCCTCGCAATCGCACCAAGGCCACCAGTCAGATTCAGACCCGGTTCGCCTGGATCCTGCTGGCACCGGCGATCGTGACTGTCTTCGGGGTGGTGCTCTACCCCTTGTTCCGGACGCTCCAGGTGTCCGTCTTCGACGTCCAGTCGGCCCTGGATCCGGATCCCAGCTTCGTGGGGCTCGGCAACTATGTGGCCATGTTGAGCTCACCGGCAGTGTGGGCATCCTTGGGGCGCACCCTCTACTTCACCGGGGTGTCCCTGGCGGTCGAGTTGGTGCTCGGGTTGGGTTTGGCCCTGTTGCTCAATGCTCCGCTGCGCGGACGCTGGCTGTTCCGGACCGCAATCGTCATCCCCTGGGCAATCCCCACGATCGTGAATGCATCGCTGTGGAAAGGCATCTACAACGCCCAGTACGGCTCGTTGAATGCGCTCTTGCAACAGGTGGGGCTGATCCACTCCTATGTTCCGTGGTTGAGCGATCCCTGGCGGGCGATGAACTTCGTCATCGCCGCAGACGCGTGGAAGACGACACCCCTGGTGGCGTTCTTCCTGCTGGCGGGGTTGACCGGAATCCCCACCGAGATCTATGAGGCTGCTGCGGTCGATGGTCTGGGCTGGTGGAAGCGATTCCGGTCCATCACGTTGCCGCTGCTGGTGCCCGCTATCAGCATCGTCGTCGTGCTGCGGACCGTGGAGGCGTTCAAGGTATTTGATCTCATCTACGCGATGACGCGTGGTGGTCCAGCGAACGGAACGGCGGTGATTTCCTACTACACCTATGTCACCGCCTTCTCCAACCAGAACTTCGGGGTGGGATCGGCGATGGCGATCTTGATAGTGGCAATCATCGGGATGCTCTGCCTGCTGTATCTGCGCCTGATCCGTACGTCTGAACTGAGCTTGCTATGAGACCCACGAAACGTCAGCGGCTAGCGCTCCACGTGGCGGCGCCGGTGATCGGCCTGCTCTATCTGCTGCCAGTGGCCTGGGCCATGGTGGCTTCGGTGACGCCGTCGAAGGCCCTGCTCGAGAAGCCGCTGCGGTGGTTGCCTCGAGAGCTGGACTTCAGCAGGTATGTGGCGATCCTGACCCCCGGAGGGGTCAATGGGGTCGGGGACGGTTTCCTCGAAGCCATGGTCAACTCGCTGATAGTGGCGACCGTCACGGTGACCATCGCCCTGGTGGTGAGCATCTTCGGTGCCTATGCCTTCGCCCGATTGAAGTTCCGAGGCCGGCAACCGACATTGCTGTTGTTCCTGGGCACCTACATGCTGCCGCAGATTGCGCTATTGATTCCGCTGTATTTCATTCTCAACCAGCTCCGGCTCCTGGACACGCGCGCGGGTCTCGTCATAGTCGATCTAGCACTCGTGGTTCCGTTCACGCTGTGGATCCTGTCCAACTATTTCCTGACGGTTCCAGAGGACTTGGAGGATGCAGCCCGGGTCGATGGGTGCTCACGGATGGGGGCCCTGTGGCGGATCGTGCTCCCGAGTGCCCGACCCGGCATCATCACCGCGGTGATGTTTGCCTTCTTTCTCGCGTGGGATGAGTTCCTGTATGCCCTCATCTTCACGTCCAGCTACGCAGCCAAGACGATTCCAGTAGCCATCGCCGAGTTCTCCGGCCGCTACACCACGGATTTCGGTCTGGTAGCAGCCGGGGGGCTGATCGCCGCCCTGCCGCCGGTGCTGATCGCGCTGGTCTTTCAACGCAACATAGCCAGCGGCATGTCTGCTGGCGCGATTAAGGGGTGACAATCGTCATGGAACGTGCCGACTACTGGGAAACAGTGGCCAATCAGGGCCACACGCTGCGGCAGAGTATCGCGGCGGTGCGAGCCGGCCTGCCCCCGGAGGGGATGTCCCTCCCGGCGGATCTGCCGGTAGGGATCGCCGCGATGGGGGCGTCTACCTACGCGGCCGAGGTGCTCGTCTACGAAGCGCAGCAGCGTGGGCGAGTCGTGCTCAACCGGGCTGCCAGCGAGTGGCACGAGGTGCCTTGGCCGCCGCTGTCCCTCCTGGTTGGGATCAGTGAGTCTGGCCGGAGCCCGGAGACCATCCAGGCGCTCCAGCAGGCTCCCGGGCCCACGCTCGTTCTCACGAATGTCCCTGATGCCCCGGTGTCGACGGTGGCTTCGCGGACCGTCAGTTTGGGTGGTATCCGCGACGCGGGCGTCTACCTCTCCGGGTATACCTCGACCGTGGCCGGGTTGGCGTTGGTGGGGGAGGCCCTCGGACTGACCCAGATGGCGTCCGGCCTCGATCAGGCCCCGGATGCTGTCGAAGCCGTGCTAGTGCAGGCCGAGGCCGTCGTGGCTGAGTTTCTGTCGCTGACCCCCGGAGGCTCTGGCCCCACGGCGCTGGATTGCGTGGGAGGTGGCGGATCGTGGGCAGCTGCCTGCGAAACCGCGCTTATCCTTCGCGAGGCCGGGCGAACCCCGTCCGCGGCCTTCCCCACAGATCAGTACCTGCACGGCCCGGCAGAAGGGCTGACCCCCACCGGCGGACTGGTGGTATTCGGATCGAATCGCACCGACGAACTGGTGCGCTGGGCCCTCGGCCGGGGCATCCCCACCCTGCACGTGAGCCCCGAACCGGCTGCGGATGCAGTGGGGCTCCGGCTCCCGCGCGCCTCTGCCACCGTCACCGGAATCATGGAGGCCGTGGTGGGCCAGGTGCTGGCGGGCCGGATTGGGACGCAGCATGGACACGAACTCGGGACGTTTCAGCACGAGTTTGCCGGAACCAAGCTGCCCGTTGGCTGAGTTATCGGCGCTGCAGGAAGTTCCGGCGGATCCCGAATCCGGCCACGACCAGGGTCACGCCTATCAGGGACATCCACATCTTGAGGTTCTCGCTGGTGGTCATCACGAAGGCAGACACCGCCAGTAGCATTCCGCTGAGGGTCAGGGCGCGCTCGAGTGGCGCGAGCCAGGCCCGTACGGGTGGATTCTGGGCGTCCGGATCGGCTCCCGGTCGGGGGCTGGTCATGCGCCGGGGTCGACCTGGTCGGCGATCTCGGCCCCGGTTTCGATGGCGCTTAGTTGGTTGACCCGTCGCTGGTGACGTCCACCCTCATAGGGGGCGTCCAGCCATTGGTCGACAATCATGAGCGCCAGTTCTATCCCGACAACGCGGGCACCCAGGGCCAGGATGTTGGAGTCATTGTGGTTGCGGGACATCACTGCTGAGTATGGTTCGGAGCACACCACGCACCGGATGCCGGGAACTTTGTTGGCGGCGATGGAGATGCCGATGCCGGAGCCACACATGATGATTCCGCGCTCGCATTCCCCAGACGCCACCGCCTGGGCAGCCCGGTGGCCATAGACCGGATAGTCGGCGCGGGATGGATCATGGGCGCCCAGGTCGGTGTAGGCGAGACCGCGTGCGTCCAGCCGCTCCATGATGGCCTGCTTGAGGGCGATGGCGGTGTGGTCGCTGGCGAGGGCGATAGTCATGCTGACTCCTGTGGTGCGAGTTGAAGATGTCCGTAGATCCCGGCCCCGATGACACCATTCTCCTGGCCAGGCTGCGCGAAGCGTACGTCCAGGCTAGCTTCGGGTTCAGGTTTGCGGCTGTGACGGCGCACGTGCGCCATCAGCGTATCCCGGGGGAAGCCGGCCATCCCCACGACGCCGCCCCCGATCACGATGGCATCGGGATCAAGAATATTGATCACGCTGGCGATAGGGATCGACAGGCTGTCGAGAAAGTCGTCCAGCGGTCGTTCGTGGCCGTGTTTGGTGAACAGATCATCAAGGGGGGTGTGGCCGAAGTGTCGGGTAGCTATGTGTTCGAGGCGCTTGCCGGAGGCGATGGTCTCGATGCAGCCCCGATTGCCGCAACCGCACACGGACTCGAGGTCCTTGACCGGGATGTGCCCCAGTTCACCGGCTGTTCCGGTCTTGCCGCGGTGCAGTCGGCCGCCGATCTGAAAGGCCGAACCAAACCCGGTGCCTGGGTAGCAGCCAGCGACGACGGGCAGATGGCTGATCCCGGCGGCGCGCATGTCATGGGTGAGTAGCAGGTTGGTATCCCGCTCCAGGAAGGCTGGCAGGCCCAGCTCATCCTCGAGCATTTCGGCGAAGGGAATGCGATGAAGTCCCGGGATGTTGGCGGTAGAGACCACGACCCGGCGATCGAGATCCACCGTCGAGGGGAAGCCCGCCACCACGGCGGCTGGGGTGAGCTGGTGCCGGCGGAGGTAGTCGGTCAATCGCTCGATCAAGATCTCGGCGGGAGTGTCGCCGAGCAATGCTGCCCGCGAGGAATGGACCTCGAAGTTGTGGAGTCGAAAGCTGGCATCGACCGCACCCACCCGCAGGTGGGTGCCGCCAATGTCCACTCCGACGACCAGGTCCTCAGTCAAAGCCGTGCCCGGTCTCGCGGCTGAAGTCTGCCAGCATGAGGTCGTAGGCGGTGTTGAGATCGTCGGCCTTGCTCCACAGACCGGAGGTGCCCACGATGAACCTGTCGGCGCCCGCCTCCCAGAGACGTTTGAAGGTCCGTTCGTTGCAGGACCCGTCGATCTGGATGAGGAAGTCGAGCCCTTCGCGATCGCGGAAGGCCGCGGCCTGCTCGATCTTGGGCAGCACCTGCTCGATGAACGGCTGCCCGGCGAAGCCGACATCGACGGTCATCAGGGTGAGCAGGTGGATCCGTTCGAGATAGTGCTCGATCCACACCAGGGGCGTGGAGGGATTGAGCACCACGCCCGGGGTCATCCCGAGCTTTTCCACCTGGTTGATCACCCGAAAGGCGTTGACGTTGATGGTTTCGGCGTGCGGTGATATCCAGGTGGCTCCGGCGTCGGCCAGCAGTTCGATCCAGTCCGTCGGGGTGGTGACCATCATGTGCACATCAACCGGCAGCGAACCATGCTTGTTCAGCGCCTTGATCAAGTCGGGCGACAGGGTGATATTGGGAGCGAAATGGCCGTCCATCAGATCGACGTGATAGGCGTCGGCCCGGCGATTCAAAATATCGACCTCAGTTTGTGCATTGAGCAGGTCCATGCACATCAGCGAGGGTGAAAATGTGGGCGTTCTGGTCATGACTCCGTCCAGAGGTTTTGAAGAAGTGAGAATGAGGCTATTTGGTGCAGAGGGCTAGCGTTTGCTGCTGCTGCCGAAGAAGCGATCCAGGGTCACGGCGAGTACGATCAAGGCGCCCATGGCCACTTGCTGGTAGTAGGCGGAGACTCCGACCATGTTGAGCCCGTTGTTGATGGTGCCGATGATCAGGCCGCCGATAACCACCTTGTGGATCTTGCCCTCGCCGCCGAAGAAGGATGTCCCGCCGATGATGACTGCGGCGATGGCGAACAACTCATAGCCCGTGCCAGCGTTGGGTTCGGCGGCACCCAGGCGGGCGACATTGACCATGCCAGCCAGCCCGGCGGCCAGGCCCGACAGCGTGAAGGCGAGCAGGGTGTGGCTCTTCAGGTTGATGCCGGCGTACCAGGCCGCCTGCGGGTTGCCGCCCATGGCGTAGAGATTGCGGCCTGGTTTGGTCTTGACTGTGAAGAAGACCAGAAACAGGGAGAACACCAGGGCAATCACGATCGGCATGGCCAGGAAGCCGAAAAGCTTGCCGCCGATGGCAGCACTGAACCCGGGGGGTAGGCCGGAGACCGCCCGGGCGTCGGACACCACATAGGTGAGGCCCCGGAAGATAGCCATGGTGCCGAGGGTGATCACGAAGGGCGGGAGATTGGTGAGGTTGATTAGCCAGCCGTTGAGGGCGCCGATGGCTGAGCCGAGCAGGACGCAGCCCAGCAGCAGAGCGATCGGCCAGGGGATGCCCAACACCATCAGCTGGGCCGCCACCACGCCGGTGAGGGCCATCACCGACCCCACCGAAAGGTCGATCCCGGCCAGCAGGATGGCGAAGAACTCACCTACCGCCAGCAGGATGGTTATCGAGGACTGCTCAAAGATCCGCAGCAGGTTGTTGCCCGACAGGAAGGCCCGCGGCTCCAGCGCGCTGAAGACGACGAAGATCAGCACCAGAATAATGAAGGTTGAATAGCGTGACCAGAGCTGCTGGAAACTCTCCATACCTGTAGTCTTCTGTGTCATGTCACTGGTCCTCTTCTGAATTGTGGGTAGCGGCGCGCACCAGCTTTTCCTCGGTGGCATCTGCGATGGCAAACTCGGCACGTTGTTCGCCGTCGGCAAAGACGATGATGCGGTCGCAGACCGCGAGTAGTTCGGGCATCTCGGAGGAAACCACGATGACCCCGACCCCCTGTTGCGCCAGCTCGCGCATGATGCCGTAGAATTCCGCTTTGGTGCCGACGTCGATGCCCTTGGTGGGCTCGTCGAAGATGATGAGTTTCGCGTTGGTGGCAAGCTGACGGCCCAGCAGCACCTTCTGCTGGTTGCCGCCGGAGAGTTCGACGATGAACTGTTCGAGGTCGCGCATCTTCACCTGCATGGCCGTGGCCTGTTCCTGCGCGATGGCCTGTTCCTTGCCGAAGTCGATCAGGCCGCCCAAGCCACCCAAGGTGCTCGACTTGATCTGCTCCCCGATGGCAAAGTTCCGTTGCAGGGAGAAGTTCGCCAGGATGCCGGAGTAGCGACGATCCTCGGTGAGCATGCAGATCCCGGCCTTGATCGCGTCGTAGGGCCGCCGGATCCGGAGTTGTTCGCCGTGCAGCACTATTGTCCCGGAGCGTCGGGGGGCGGCGCCGTAGATGGCTTCCATGAGTTCGGAGCGGCCCGAACCGACCAGTCCGGAGAAGCCCAGGATCTCACCCTCATAGAGCGCGAAGGAGGCGTTCTTGACGTAGCCATCCTTGCGGGTGATGTCGGTGGCCTTGAAGATGGGTTTGGTGGAGCGGGTGTGGCCCTCGTGGGTCTCGTTGTATTTAGCCTTGAGTTCGCGGCCGACCATCATGGTCACCAGATCGTCGACGGTGACATCGCTGAGATCGTGGGTACCGACGGCGGCGCCGTCCTTGAGCACGGTGACCCGGTCGCAGATCGCGGTGATCTCCTTGAGTTTGTGGGAGATGTAGACCACCGAGCGGCCTTCGGAGCGCAATTGCTCAATGATGACGAAGAGCTGGGCCACCTCTTCATCGGTCAGGGATGAGGTGGGCTCGTCCATGACTATCACCTGGGCATCGAAGGCAATCGCCCGCGCGATCTCGACCATCTGCTTCTCCGAGATGGACAGATCGCGAATCATGGTCTCGGGGTTGCGCTTCAGGCCCACTTTGGCCAGCAGTTCAGCAGCGCGTTGGTGCATGGCCTGGTGATCGACGACCGGAATTCCCACGACTGACTTCGTGACCAAATTGCCGACGAACATAGATTCGGTGATGGAGAGCTCATCGATAACCGAGAGCTCTTGGTAGATGATCGAAATCCCCATCGCCGCCGACTGGCGCGTGGTCAGTTTGGTGAAGGGCTGACCGGAGATCACCACCTGCCCTGCGGTGGGCTCGTAGGCGCCGGAGAGGATCTTCATCAGAGTGGACTTGCCCGCGCCATTCTCGCCGAGCAGGGCATGGACTTCCCCCGGCATGACGGAGAAGGTGATGTTGTCCAGGGCCACGACTCCGGGGAAGCGCTTGGTTATGGCACGCATCTCGACGATGGGTTGCATGAGGTCTCCTTCGTGGGCTGGCTGAGGGCAGGTCACCCTCAGCCAGCCGCGACTCTGCCTGGATCAGGCGTTGATGAGGATGGAGTCGATGAAGACCTGTTCCGGGGTGACGCTGGCGTCGAAGGTCTCGCCGGATTCGACATAGGAGACCAGCATCTCCAGCGAGGTAGCCCCGATGGCGGCACTGTCCTGGGCGACGGTGGCAGCCAGGCCCCCGGATTCCACGGATTCAACCGCGTCAGCGTTGCCGTCGGTACCGACCACCAACACGTCGGCGCCGGATTCCTGCACGGCCTGCTGGGCACCCATCGCCATGGTGTCATTGGCGCAGTAGATCGCCTTCAGGTCGGGGTACTTCGCGATGTAGTTGGTGGCCAGATCGTAGGCCTTGGTGCGATCCCAGTCGGCGGGCTGGGAATCAACCAGCTCCACTGAGGCGGCGGCCTCGAAGGTCTCGGTGGCGCCTTGTTTGCGGGCTTCGCCCGAAGCGGTACCGGCCTTGCCCTCGATGATGGCGACCTGGCCGCCGCCGTCCCCGAGCTGTTCGACGATGAAGCCGGCACCCTTGCCGCCGACGGCAGCATTGTCGGTGGTGACCAAGCCGATAACCGCGCCGCCGGCTGCTGTGAGCGCGTCTGGATTTATCTGCTCGTCGATGCTTATCACCGGGATTCCGGCCTCGGTCGCGGAGGCGACCACATTGACCAGGTTGTCGGCGGTGAGCGGTGCCACGCCGATGCCGGCGTAGCCCTGATCCAACAGGTTCTCGGCCAAGGCCACCTGGCCCTCGACGTCGTCTTCGCTGTTGGCGGCGACGACCTCGACAGTCACGCCCAGCTCGTCGGCCTTCTCCTTGACCCCGGCCTCCATCTTCTGCCAGAACTCCGATGACAGCACCTTGAGGACGATGGCGTACTTGGCGTCCCCACCGCCACCAGCCGTCGCGGGGGCGCTCGAGGTGCCGGGAGCTGCCTGTTGGGAGCAGGCCGCAACAATCATGAGTGATGCTGCCGCGAATGTGGCGGCGAGCAGTCGGGTAGGCCTTCGCATGTGGGTGTTCCTTCCTCCGTGGCGACCAGCGATGGCCGCAGTCGATGGCATCCACGACGACCCATCAGGGCCACGTCGCCAGCCAGATATGGGGAACGTATCGGGCTTCAAACTGCACTACAACGACATATTTATGTATTGTTTAGTCGTAATAGGAGGGTAAATGGTCTCAATGTCGCCCCGGCCGGTGTCCTTGCCGACGCTTCGCCTAGCCAGACCGGACTATGCGTATCGCAATACCGGATCAACAACCTTGGCCCTGTTGGCTCGGTTGATCGCCTCCCATCAGGGCAGCAGCAAGTCGGAGCTCAGCTCGGTGACCGGTTTGTCCCGCACCACCGTATCCACCGCTGTCGATAGGTTGTTGCGCGCCAAGGTGGTGCGCCGCAGCGGGGCCGTGGCCGGTTCGGGCCGCGGCCGGCCCGCCGATAGCCTGGCGATTGCCCCCGACGCCGGCACCATGCTGGTCTTCGATTGCGGAGCCAAGAGCACCCGGCTCAGCGTGGCCAATCTCGCCCAGCAGATCCTCGTGGAACGCACAATCATGCTGGATGTGGCCGACGGGCCGGAGAGCACGGTGGCGGTGCTGACCGACGCCATGCGTGACCTGATGGACGGTGTTGAGTCGGTTAGCGAGCATGGCTGCACCGTGATTGGCCTACCGGCTCGACTGGACTACCACGACAAGACCCCGGTGCGGCCACCGATAATGCCCGGTTGGGATGGATTCCGGGTCGATGAAATGCTGGAGCGAGCGTTCGGCTACCCCGTGGTCGTTGAGAACGACGTCAACCTGCGTGCACTGGCAGAATCGCGCAGTCTGTCGCCCGATCAGTCACCCTTGGTGGCGGTGAAGGTTGGCACCGGTATCGGCGCCGGGCTGGTGACTGCGCAGGGTGAGGTCCATCGTGGCGGTGCTGGTGCTGCCGGGGAGATCGGCCACATCACGCTTCGTTCGGCCCCCGATACTGCCTGCGTCTGCGGCTCGCAGGGCTGTCTGGAGGCGGTCGCGTCGGTACCAGCGCTGCTGCGGGCCTATGCCGAACAGATCCCTGCCGGTACTCAGCCGCCGCACACCGCTGAGGAGCTGGCGGCGCTGATCACCAAGGACGACCCCCTGGCGGTGAGTCTTATCCGGCAGAGCGCCGTCTACCTCGGCGAGGCGATTGCCGACATCGTCCATGTCTTCAATCCCGCGCGGGTGGTTATCACCGGCCCGACAACCTCGGCCTCCGATGTGCTGCTGGCCCGGATTCGTTCAATGATCTATGAGCACGCTCGGCCGCTGGCGACCCGGAATCTTCAGGTTTCGTTCAGCGCGCTGGGGGAGCGCTCCGGGGTGGCCGGCGCGGTTGTGCTGGGGGTCGAACGCCTCCTGTCCCCCGAGTCCCTGGGCGCTCTGGTCTACGCCCGGTGATCTACGCTTCTAGCCTGTCGCAGCGGCGGGTCGCGAATGCTCCGCGCGCGGGCGGCGTGGCGACCCGATCAGACTGATCCGAGAATCTCGCTGGCGACGGTGAACAGGGGATCGTCGGCCGATACGGCGTCCAGGGCATCGCCGAGGAACTCGCCGCTCTGCTGGGTGATGGCGATGTTCGGTCCCTGCTGAGTGATCAGGCTTATCGAACCGCCCGGGGATTCGACCCAGGTCTCGCCGTCCTCGGAGTACTCTCTCCACTCGCGCACTGCGAAGGTGGAGTCCCCTGGGCCATCGGTTGTGCTGGCGGCCATCCTGCCCCGGAAGTTGTCCGGACCGGGTTCGCCGGTGGTGGTGCAGTCGGCGAATCCAGCCTCTACTTCGGTCATGAATGTTTGCGCGTCGGTGTCGCTCCCGAACTGGAGCAAGCCTTCACTGTCGAAGCCCTCCGGGATCTCGGATCCGCGAATCCGAGAGCCGGTGAGCTGGTTGAGCACGGCTATCGGGAAAGTGCTGTCGAGGCAGGACAGGGACCAGTCGGCCGGCTCCCAGGCGCCGCGGTCGTCCGTGGCCGGGTCATTCTCATGCGGGAGCGTGAAACCGTCCGGCAGGGTTCCCGAATCGGCAGGTAAGTGGGTCGCGGCTGCCGGGGTCGGTGTCTGATTGTTGGTGTCGACGGTGACTGCCGGCGCCGTTGAGGGGGACGTCCCATCGGGGGTACAGGCGGTCAGCACGAGGGCTACGGACGTGGCCAGAAGGACGTGCCGAAGGGCGTGGCTCTGCATGGCAGATACCCTAGGCCAGAAGCGAGTATCGCTCCACTTGAACAGCCTGGCCGACAAACCTGCTGGCGCTCACGCCAGGAAGTCGAGGTCGGCGCCCTCGGAGGCATGCCCCACGTGAGTGGCGTACAGCCGCCGCCAGCCACGGGCCGGCAGGGTTGGGGCCACGAACTCTGCTCGACGAGCCGCCAGGGTGTCATCATCCACCAGCAGATCAATGCGGCGCTGGGGGACGTCGAGGCGGATCCGATCACCGGTGCGGACCAGGGCCAGCGGGCCTCCGCGAGCGGCCTCAGGGCTTACGTGCAAGACCACGGTGCCATAGGCAGTTCCGGACATCCGGCCATCAGAAATCCGCACCATGTCCCGGATGCCTTGGCGGGCTAGGTATTTCGGTATCGGGATCGAGCCCGCCTCGGGCATGCCAGCGCCGACCGGACCGATGTTGCGCATCACCAGGATGTTGTCGGCGGTCAGGCCCAGACTCTCATCGTCGAGGGTGGCTTCGACCTCCTCCAATGAGTCGAATACCTGCGCGATCCCCTCATGCACCAGGAGTTCTGGGGATGCGGCTGCGGCCTTGATCACCGCGCCCTCGGGGGCCAAGGAGCCGCGCAGGGTCACCAGCGCCCCTGGGGACTGCAGCGGATCGGCCCTGGGCCGCACCGTCTCTTGCCACGGCTGCGCCCCGGTGGTGGTGGCCAGCTGCTCACCCAGGGTGTGGCCAGTCACGGTGAGGGCGGTCACGTCCAAGACATCCTTCAGTTCGGTCAGGACGGCCGGGATCCCCCCGTCACGGTGGAGATCGGGCAGATAGTTCGCGCCTGCTGGTTTGCAGTTGACCAGAACCGGAATCTGCTGGGCGATGTCGTGGAAGTCGTCAAGGTCGATGCTGAGCCCCAGGCGGCGTGCGATCGCGGTGAGGTGAATTATTGCATTCGTGGATCCTGCCAGCGCGGCCAGGGTGATGATCCCGTTCTTGAAGGCCCCCTCGGTCATAATCTCCGAGGGTTTGCGACCGGTTTGGGCGAGTTCGACTGCCTGGCGCCCGGTGGCGACCGAAATCCGGAGCCGCTCTGATGACACCGACGGCGCGGTGCCGGCGAAGGGGAGAGACATGCCCATCGCCTCGACCACGCAGGCCATCGTCGAGGCGGTGCCCATGACCATGCAGGTGCCCGCGGAGGGCGCCAACTGAGCGTTGATCTCCTCAACCTCGGTTTCGTCAATGCTGCCGCTGCGAAACTCGGTCCACATCCGGCGGCAATCGGTGCAAGCCCCCAGCCGCTGGCCCTGGTAGTCGCCTACGGTCATCGGCCCGACCACCAGTTGAATAGCCGGGATGTCCGCCGACGCGACGGCCATCAGCTCAGCCGGGACGGTCTTGTCGCAGCCGCCGAGGAGCACGACGGCATCCATGGGCTGGGAGGTGAGTTGTTCCTCGAGCTCCATCGCCATCAGATTGCGGAACAACATGGTCGTGGGATGGGTGAGGATCTCGCCCAACGACATCACCGGAAAGACGAACGGGAGGCCACCGGCCTCAAGGACGCCGCGTTGAACCGCCTCGATCAGCCGGGGCATCTCCCGGTGGCAGGTGGTGTAGTCGGAGGTGGTGTTGACGATTCCGATGACGGGGCGATCTACATCAGTGGCATCCAGGCCGGCGGAGTTGAGGAAGGCCCGGCGAATGAATCTGCTGAAACCAGGGTCGCCGTAGTCGGTGAGCCGACCGTAGACGCCAGCGGGGGCCGGCTCGTGCTGGTTGCTCATAGCTGCCTCACAGGGTGATGAAGGTGGCCTTGGCCACCGTGTAGTCGAGAATGCCCTCCGCGCCGCCCTCGCGGCCGTAGCCGGAGTGTTTGACGCCGCCGAAGGGGGCCTCTGCCGTGGCGACGATCATGGAGTTGACCCCGACCATGCCAGCCTCGATCCCTTCCGAGGCACGGAAAGCCGTGTGCAGATCGCGCGTCCACACATAGCTGGCCAGGCCGAAATCGGTAGCGTTGGCGAGTTCCACCGCCCGTTCCAGGGTGTCGAAGGTGGCTATCGGAGCCACCGGAGCGAACGGCTCATCTCGCATGATCCGGCATCCGATAGGTACGTCTGTCAGGACGGTGGGTTCGAAGAAATAGCCGCGCTCGAATTGGGCCGCCCGCCGTCCCCCGGTGGCGACCTGCGCGCCCCCGGCGAGGGCATCTGCTATCAGCTCCTCCGACTGTTCCACGCGGCTGGGTGTCGTCAGCGGCCCGACATCTACCTGCGGATCGTTCCCGTGGCCGACCCGGAGTGCTCGGGTCGCTTCGACGAATGCGGCGGCGAACTCGGCTGCCACTGATTCGTGAGCGAGGAACCTGCTGGGTGAGGCGCATACCTGTCCGGCATTGCGGAACTTGGTGGCCACACACTGCTGGGCAGCGGCGGCAATGTCGGCGTCGGGGAAGATCAGCACCGGGGCGTGGCCGCCGAGTTCCATGGATACCTGGGTGATGTTCTCGGCGGCTAGGTGAAGGAGGGTCCGCCCGACGGGCACAGATCCTGTCAAGGACACTTTGCGCACCTGGCCGGAGCCGATAAGGCGCTCGCTGATCTGGCTGGCCTGTCCGGTCAGCATGGTGAGCACTCCCGCCGGAAGGCCAGCCTCGTGCGCGGCGGCGGCCAGCAGCAGTGCGGAGAAGGGGGCCTCCTGGGTGGGGCGAACGATGACCGAGCAGCCGGCTGCGAGCGCAGGAGCGATTTTCCGGGCGGGCAGGAGCGCGGGGAAGTTCCAGGCGGCGAACGCGGCGACGATGCCCACCGGTTCCCGGGTTACGAACAGCCGAGTGTCGGTCGCATGGGTATCGACAGTCCGGCCGTAGATCCGCCGAGCCTCGTCGGCGTACCAGTCGAACTGATCGGCGGTGGCCCGCCATTCTGCTTCCGATTCTCGAAGCGGTTTGCCTTGCTCGGCAGTCATCAAGGCGGCTGCCTGGGGGCCCCACTCTCGCAGAATGTCGGCGATCCGGCGGAGCGTCGCGGACCGGGTCCACGCATCCGTGTTCCGCCAGGTGATCAGCCCGCGCTGGGCGGATGCCAAGGCGGCGTCGATGTCCTCGGGAGCTGCCTGGGCGATAGTGCCCCAGACCTCCTCGGTGGCCGGATTGGTGACCTCGATGGTGGTTTCCGAGGTGGCCGGGCGCCACCCGCCGTCGATGAACAGCTGCCCGGGATTGATCGCGGGGAACGCAGTCATGTCAGATCTCCAATTCATGGCGTAGCTGTTGGGTCGAAGCCACAGCGTTGCCAACATTCCAGCGGCCGAATGCACCGAGGCCGCCGAGCGGGTCCTCGCCGAAGTACACCGGCACATGAATAAAACTGAGGCCGTCGTAGGCATAGGCGCCATCGAGCGCGGTGTTCAGATCCTCAAGCGAATAACAGGTAGCCAAGGCCTGAACACCCTTGGTGGCGGCCGCCCAGGCCCGATAGTCCACCTCGACCGAGTCGTGGGTGGCGTAGTCGACGCCGTACTGGCTGCGTTGCAGAGAGGAGATGGCTGCCTGGCGACGGTTGTCCAGAAGGACGATCACCCCGCGGGCGTGGTGCTGGATCCCATCAATGAGGATCTGTGGATTCATGGTGAAACTGCCGTCGCCAGTCACCGCCACCCCGAAGAATCCCTGGCGCGCGATCCCGGTGGCCAGCAGAGCGCTGCTGGCAAATCCCATATAGCTGGCCCCGGTTTCGGTGATCGTCTGTCCGACCCGATCATCCTCGGATACCTGAAAGCCATGGGCCTGAACATCACCGGCGTCGAAGAAGCTGATGGTGTCCTCCCGGCCCCGGGCCCAATCGCCGACGACCTTCAGCACCGCGGGTTGGGTGAGCACCTCGCGTTGCCACACCTCGTCGAACAGTGCGGGGGTTGCGTAGCGCTCTGCCTTGTAGGCGACCCATTCCTCCCACGCCTGCACGCAGTCCGTGGCCCAGCGACTGGTCAGATCACGGGGGGTGGCCCCCAGCGCGCGCACGGCTGAAATCAGCATGCGGAGGGTCAGGGCGGCGTCGCCGAGCAGGGGGGTGGTGTGGTGGTAGTGCATGACGTCGGCCGGGTCGGTATTTATATTGATCACCCGGGTGACCTGGGGGTAGCCGGTACGCGACATATCGGCCTGGCAGACCCCTCGGGTGCCGATCGCGAGGAGGGCATCCGCGTGCTCCATGGCGAAGTTGCCACTGATAGACCCCTTGGATCCGCCTACGGTGAGATTGCGCGGGTGAGAATACGGGAGGGTTCCGGAGCTCATCGGCGCTGTGACGGCGAAGCCATCGATGAGGTCGAGCAGTTCGCTGATCTCCGGGCCACATCCGCGGGCGCCGCCGCCGATCCGCACGACGACGCGCTCTGCCTCGATCAATGCGCGGGCAGCCTCCTGGTAGCGCCCATCGTCGAGGGCTGCTCCCAGCCCGGGCGGGGCTCCGCTGGGCAGTGCGGCGAGGTTCATGGCAACCAGCTGTGGTTGGGTGTTGATGGGGAGCAGCAGATAGAAGGGTCTCCCGCGGTGTGGATCGTCCACGGCGTTGAGGCCGCGGCGGAGTGCCTCCGGTAGTGCCCACGGGGTGTGCAGGGTGTAGGCCGGTCCCATCGCCGAGGTGAGTTTGAGATACTGCTCCTGCCCCCCGCCCGGGATTTGCTGCATATTGGGGCCTTCAGCCTCGGTGGTCTCGTCCGCGTAGAGGTGCCAAACCCCGATCCCATCGCTACTCGCGGCCAGACTGCCTGCCAGCGCGTGCAGGGCTCCGGGGCCAATCGAGGTAAACACGGCTGCCTTCTCGCCGGTGGCCCAGCGCAGTGCCATGGCGGCGTGGGCGGCCTCCACCTCATTGCGCACAGCATGGGTCCGCAGAGCCTGGGCCGATTCGTAGATCCGCATCACCTCGCCCAGCTCGGTGGATCCATGTCCGAAGATCCCGATGAAGGTGCGGACGTTCTGCTTCAGCAGGCCCACGATCACAGCCTCGGCGAGGGTGATCTCTACGCGTGGGGGCAGGGTGCCAGCGTCGAGGGCGGCTTGCACGGAGCCAGCGGTGGCGATTGCGGCGGCGCGTAGGTATCGAGGATCGTCTGGCATGGCGGCACTGTACAACGTCGTTGTAAATACGACAACAGATCCATGGAATTCGTAGGCTGAGGCAGTGAGGAGGTGCGTAATCGCGAGCCTCGCTGCCGATGTTCCGAGCTGGCTTGGGGTCAGATGTGTAACAGCGTTGACAGATAGACAACAACGTCCTACCTTGTTCGTCATGAACGACTCCCGTACCCGTGGCGGAGCCATGGAGTCTGGCCTGGACGTACTGGAAGCGCTGGCCCAGAGCAATACCGGTCTGGGGGTCAGTGATCTGTCTACGGTGCTCTCGATGGACAAGGGCAACACCCATCGGTTGCTCAAGGTCCTAGTCAAGCGGGGATACGTGCAGCAGGATCAGAGCACCAAACGCTATCGGGCGTCGGCCAAACTGGTGTCGGTTGCGGGGGCAGTGTTGCGGCGGCTCGATGTGCGGGCAGCGGCGGAGGGGCCCTGCGACGAGCTGGTGGAACTGACCGGCGAATCGGTCCATGCTTCGCAGATGACCGCCGGCGGGCCGGTGTACGTCCTCCAACGTAGGGCGCCCTTCCGGGTGTCGGTGGAGACCGAGATCGGCAGTCGCCCTCCCCTGCACGCGACCGCTACCGGCAAGGCGGTGCTCGCCTACGTCCCGCCGACGGAATGGGAGGCCTGGCTCACCACACCCTTGGAACGGTTCACTATTCGAACAATCACCAGCATGGATGAACTCAACCGGGAGCTCGTGGGGGTCACCGAGCGGGGCTACGCCGTTGACGATGAGGAGTTCAACCCCGGGGTGCGCTGTCTGGCGGCTCCGGTTTTTGGTATCGATGGCACCGTCGTCGGCTGTATCGGGGTCTCCAGCCCGATCAGCCGCATGGACATTGCCCGGGTCCCCGAGGTGGCTGAGCAACTGTTGGCGGCCGCCTGGACAGTAACCGAGCGGCTCGGTGGTCCGCTGGAGCGCTACCGACCTACCCCAACCACAGCTGAGGAGTTGCCCAGCATCCCCCACTAGCCCGGCCAAGAGCGCATTCCGGCGCTCGAATGACACACAGACCCAACAACGCATCCACGGCTCATGGCCCTGCGTGAGCCTGCGCGAAATCAAAGGAGATTCCAACTATGAAGCGCATGTCGACACTGAAGGCCATTGTCGGTGGCATTGCCGCCGCCCTGGCGCTGACCGGCTGCAGCAGTGGCGGACTGCTAGACGAGCCAGCTCCCACGGGCACGTCCAGCGCGGGGGCTTCCTCCGTCAGCATCGGGGTGTCCTATCCAACCTCGAACAGCCCGTTCTGGCAGGCCTACATGGCCTTCGTTGAGGATGGGGCCGACCAGCTTGACATCTCGCTGAACGCGGTTGCGGCCAACGGTGATGAACAGCAGCAGGTCTCCGACATTCAGAACCTGATCAGCCAGGGCGTGGATGGGTTGATCATCACTCCCACCTCGACAGCGGTCGCGCCACAGCTGCTCAAGCTGGCCGAGGATGCCGGAGTCGAGGTCGTGGTCACCGATAGGTATCCGGGCTACGATCCCGGCACCTCAGGACAGCCCGGCTACGTCGGCTTCATCGGCCCCAATGATGAGCAGGCCGGCGAGGATATCGCCCAGTCGCTCATCGACGCCGATGCCGGGAACATTCTGGCCCTGGGCGGCGTGCCAGGCTCCTCGGTGACCGAGGGTCGCAAGACCGGTCTGGACAACGCCTTGGCCCAAGGCGGGGAGTTGGTGCAATACCAGGCCGGTGATGGTGAGGGGGTGGAGAATGGGCTCTCTGCTTTCGAAAGCCTGCTCCAGGCCCATCCCAGTGGGGCTACCGGGGTCTGGTGCTACAACGACAACCTCTGCCTCGGTGCTATCAAGGCTGCCCAGAATGCGGGGCGAGAGGCTGAGTTCAAGTTCGGCGGTATGGACCTCACCCCGGATGCGATTGCCGCTATCGAGGAAGGTCAGTACTACGTCAGC
>JBKEBU010000157.1:0-27738 GCA_047973325.1 Propioniciclava sp.
GTCACCGTCGATGGTGAGGTCGTAGCCGAGCGGGGTGAACTGACGGAGTTCCTGCAGCACGGCGAAGCCGTAGGTGAGCGCCCCCAGATCCACGGGGAGCCGTTCGGCCCGCTGCCGCACGAGTTCGTCGAAACCTGTGGAGATCACCGAGCCCACGAACGCCTCGGTGCGCTCGCCCAGATCGCCGGTCACCGCCATCAGATCGATCCGGCGGGTGTGACCGTCGAGGACAGTCTCGGTGGCCGACCGCCAACCGCGGGGTATCCCGACGGCCCGGGCGAAATCGTTGCCGGTGCCGCAGGGGACCAGACCCAGAGGCATCCCGGTGGCCGCGCAAGCGTTGTATCCCAGCTGGGCCATCCCGTCACCGCCCGCCACGATGAGGCCGTCCCCGCCGCCCTCGGCGGCCCGACGACACCAGTCACGGGCGTCCTGCCAGGAATCGGCACAACCCACGTCGACGGCCTTCCCGGCGGCGGTGAGCCTGCCGACGATTCGGGGCAGCAGCAGCCGACCCCGGCCATGCCCGGCGGTCGGATTGACCACCAGGGTCAGTCGGCTCATGCCGCGACGACGCCGGTGCCGATGTTGCGGGCGGCCCGACGCCTATTTTTGGCGCGGGCGATGAGCTCGGCAATGAAGAACAACAACATCATGGGAACGGCCAGCGCGAGCATGGAGAACGGGTCTCCGCCCGGGGTGGCCGCGCCCCCGAAGACGGCGCAGCCGAACATGACATAGGGGCGCGCCTTCCTCAGCGAGGCCGCCGACACGATGCCCATGAAGTTGAGCGCCACCACGATGACCGGCATGAGGAATCCGATCCCGAAGACGAGCATGAGCTTCATCATGAGCGTGAGCAACTCGACGAGGTTGAGCAGGTTGAGCACGTCCTGGTTCTCGGGGGTGAACCCCAGCAGGATCACCATGGGTGACATAGGCGGCCGCCACCCCGGCCAGGAACAGGGGCACCGCAGCAGCCAGGAAGCTCAAGGCGTACTTCTTCTCCTTCGCCAGCAGCGCCGGCGCGAGATAGGCCCACACCTGGTACAGCCACACCGGGCTGGTGAGGACCAAACCTCCCAGCCCGACGACCTGAAGGATAAGCATGAGCGGTGAGGTGGCCCCGGGAAGCTGTGCCTGGACCTAGCTGTAGTTCCTTGGGACGTTGTGAACGTCTGAGACGAGATGAAGACCTCCGGCAGGATGTGGGTTACCACACTCACCATCCGCCGGAGGTCTTCTATGCCCCACGCTAACGCACCCCTCACCCCGCTCGGACGAAAGCGTCTCGCAGCGCTGGTCGTCGATGAGGGCTGGCCCATTCGTCGCGCTGCTGAACGTTGCCTGGTCTCCGCAGCGACCGCATCGACGTGGGCCACACGCTATCGGGCAGGCGACTCGTTCGAGGATCGCTCCGCACGCCCCCCACCATTCACCACGCCGGCTCCCGAAACGCCGCGAGCATCGCATCACCTCCCTCCGTTTCACCCGCCAGTGGGGCCGCATCACATCAGCTACCACCTCGGTATCCCGCATTCCACGATCGAACGCATCCTCGCGAGATACCAGATGCCGAAACTTGCCGATCTCGATCGTGGGACCGGGCTTCCCATCCGGAAACCCCGGATCGTTTGTTGCGAGAAGCAGGCCCCGGGCGAGCTCGTGCATGTCGACATCAAGAAGCTCGGGCGAATCCCTGATGGCGGCGGGTGGCGCCTGCATGGCCGTGGCTCCACCCAAGACCGGCGGGCGGGCGTGGCCAGGGACAGCGCGGCCCGAGTCGGGGCCCTGCCGACCCGCGGATACGCGTATCTGCATCACACCGTCGACGACTACTCGCGCCTGGCATACTCCGAGATCCTCACCGATGAGAAGAAGGAAACCGCGGCCAGGTTTTGGGAACGAGCACGCAAGTTCTTCACTGATGCCGGGGTCACCGCGACCGGGGTGATGACCAACAACGGATCCTGCTACCGTTCACACGCCTTCGCACAAGCGCTCGGCCCGGAGGTGAGACATCGCCGCACACGTCCCTACCGGCCGCAGGCCAATGGCAAAGGAGCATCGAATGATTCAACCGCACTCTCGCACAGGAATGGGCATACGCCGAGGTATACGACAGTGATGTAGCCAGGGCCGAGACGTACGAGGCCTGGCTGCATCACTATAATCATCACCGACCCCATACCGGGATCGGAGGGCTGACCCCGTCAGATCACGTTCACAACCTCACTGGGAACTACACCACGCAGGAAGATGTGCCAGAGGCCGTAGAGGATGATCAGCGCTCCGACGACAATGATGAGCACGTATCCGACGCGTGGCGCGGCTGCCGCGATCCTCATGCGCGTGAGTCGCAGTCGCGCCTGAGCCCGTTTGCTCGCGAAGGCGAAGAACAGCGTGAGCGCGACGCTGGTCGAAACCGCGAGCAGGACGAACCAGATCGCGATCCCCACCCTTTCGATCGTGTTCAGCTCCGTCGTATGGCCCGCTGCCGCGATCACGAAAATCAGGCAGCCGGGGTGAAACGGAAACTGGAACCCCAGGAAGAAGGTTCCGAGTGATCCGAGAGCCTGGGTTTTTCCGTCCGCTCCCGGCCGCTGAGGCTTTCTCGGCTTTGCGGGTTTCGGATGGTCGGCTCTCCACTGCTTCCACCAGACCGCCCCGACGATGAGCGGCACGCCGATAGCGACATCGACGTATCCGCTCGGCCGGAATCCCTTCAGCGAGAAGAGGTCCAGCGTGAAGAGCTGCGCGAAGCCGAACATGAGGAAAAAGAGCGCCGTCAGGTCATCGTCGGCGCGAAGAAGCGGGGGTAGGCCCGGGATTCCCGTCCAGGCGGGCGAGGAACCGAAGGAGCCTGTCGCTGTAGCCCGCTGAGTGGCGCTGACAGGGCTACTCGGCCGGATGCTGGCCGAGCACGTGCAGGATCCCATCGCCGTATCGATCCAGTTTGGTCAGCCCAACACCCGACACCGTGGCGAGGGAATCCCGACTCGCCGGTCGTTGCTCGGCTATCGCCAACAAGGTGGCGTCACTGAACACCACGAACGCAGGCACTCCTCCGGCTTCGGCTTGCTCCTTGCGCCAGGCACGCAGGTCCTCCCACAACTGCTCGTCGACGGAAGCAGCGCAGAGGTCATGGCGCCCCAGCTTCCGTTCGAGTGAGCTCGCGAGCAGCTCCCCGCAAGCATGACAGCGCCGTGACAAGACGGTGCCCCGACCGCGGCGTCGCCGGTGCTGCCGACCACGAGGCGCCGGATTGCTCAGCCCGGGCAAGAATCGGCTGGCCCCACGCCGGGCACCGGTCCCACTGCGGGTCACCGACCCAGAAATACGTAGGTGCTCCCGGGCTCGGGTCACCCCAACGTAGAACAGTCGACGCTCTTCGGCCACCGCCGCCTCAGTGGTGGCCAGCACGAAGGGCAACCCGCCCTCATGCGCGCCGACAATGGCCACCACATCCCATTCCAGCCCCTTGGCCGCATGCAGGGTTGACAGCGTTACCCCTTGGCCATCCGGTGAGTGCTGCTGGTGCGCCCGCTCGGACAACTCCTCGACAAGCTCGGCGCCGGTCGCTTCCGGACGGCGCGTCTCAAAGTCTGTGGCCACCCCGGCCAGCGCATCCCACGATTCCCAACGCTCCCGCAAGCTCCCCTGTCCTTGCGGAGGTTCGGGCGTCCACCCCAATCCAGCCAGCACTGCCCGGAGCGCATCCGCCGGACTCTGATCGGCCGTGGTCGGCGCGGCTGCCAACGCCCGCAGCGCCGCCCGCACCTCCGGACGCTCAAAAAACCCGTCACTGCCCCGGGTAACGAAGGGAATCCCGGCTTCGGCGAGCGCGGCCTCCAACACCGGCGATTGCGCGTGAATCCGATAGAGCACCGCCATCTGGTTCCAGGCAATCCCGGAAGCAAATCTCTGCTGCAGCCAGCCGGCCACCTCATCAGCCTCCTTGGCTTCGCTGGCCGCCATCTGCATCAGCGGTGCCGGACCGCTGGGCCTGGCCGATTGCAGTTCCACGTGGGTTCCCTGGCCAGCCATGATCTGATTCGCTAAGCCGACAACTTCGGGCGTCGATCGGTAGTCCCGCACCAGTTCAATCCGCTGAGCTGTCGGATGGCGGCGGTGGAACGAGGTGAGGTAGGTGGCTTGTGCTCCGGCAAAGGAATGGATGGTCTGGGCCGGATCCCCCACCACGCAGACGTCCAGCGAGTCTCCCCGCCACAGATCCAGCAATGTCTGCTGCAGGGGGCTCACGTCCTGGTACTCGTCCACAACGAAGTGCCGGTAGGTGCGGCGTACCTCGCCGGCAACCTGGGGATTGTCGGCAAGGAGGCCAGCGGCGCAGAGCAGAATGTCGTCAAAGTCAATCACCCCACGTGCAGTCTTCACCGACTCATAGTGGGTCAGCACTCGGGCGACCTCATCAACCGTCCGCCCGGATAGGACGCGTCCGGCCGCAGGCGCAGCCTGGGCATAGTCTTCCGGGCTCACGTTGGTAACCTTGGCCCAGCTGATCTCCGCAGCAATGTCGCGAATCAGGCCGGTCTCCGGCACCAACCCTTGCCGTCGAAGCGCTGCACTGATCATGCCTGTTCGCTGCCCTTCCACCGGTGGCAGTTCCCCGCCGTACACCTGGGGCCAGAAGTACTGGGCCTGCCGGAGGGCCGCCGAGTGGAAGGTGCGGGCCTGCACGGCGGGCACCTGGAGGCCCCGCAGGCGGGCCCGAAGCTCCCCGGCCGCCCGGGTGGTGAAGGTCAGCGCCAACACCCCCGTGGCCGGAAAAGCACCGATCGCGACCCCATAGGCAATCCGATGAGTCATCGTGCGGGTCTTCCCGGTGCCTGCACCAGCCAGAACCACGACCGGCCCTTCGAGAGCCATCGCGACCCGCCGCTGCTCCGGATCAAGCTGATCCAAGAGAGCCTCGGGGTCTACACGCACATCCTGACTCTAAACCACCGCCGGAGACATCGGTGCAGGGCTCGACAGGCCACTACCGAAGCTCCGCCTCTGACCGCCCTTGTAAATGGCCGGGCCTGATGAGCCCACCGAACGGTATTGAGATCTGGCGACCAGGGGTCGCTAGGGTGGAGGCAATGTCAGAACTGGTTCTTCATGGTGGCGCCGATCTCGTAGATTTGGCGGCCGCCTTCACGCAGACGGCCTGCCTGCCTGGGGATCCATTCGTCCGCCCCCTGCTGTTGCTACCTGAGGGCGGAACCGAGCGGTGGCTCAGTCAGGAGGTGGCCCGCCGCAGCGGCGACGAGGGCATCTTCGCCGGCTTCGAGATCCATCGGCTGGCACACCTAGAGCAGCTACTCTCGCCGCATCCGACCGACGCGGATCCGTGGGCTCCGGAACGGCTGGTCTGGACGATGCTCCAGCTAGTCGATTCCGACACCAATCCCCGGCTCCAACCACTTCGGCACCACCTTGACGCCAACGACCAGCGCTACGCCAACGCCCTGCGGATAGCTCACCTACTGAGGCGCTATCCCGACCACCGACCTGAGCTGATCCGCCGCTGGAGCGTCCCGGGGGCTCAGGAAAGCCCCACCGATGACTGGCAGGGCGTGCTCTGGCAACTCCTGCAGCGTCACATCGCTGAACCCAACCCCCTCATCCGACGGGCCGCCTTGGTGTCCGCCATACGTCAGGGTGAGCACGCCGTCTGCTGGCCATCGATCCACGTCTTTGCCCCGCGGACAATTCACCCGTCGTCTCCGGAACTCCTCCAGGCGCTGGCGTCCCAGACGCCGGTGCATATTTGGCTCCCGACCATCGGTCCGGGGCGTGCGAGCCACCCGGTGGGGGCACCGCTCGGACGTAGAGCTCATGCCTGGTGGCGGGCCTGGGCCGCAGTCGCTGGGCGGATCGAGCAGCTCCCCAGCCAACCACGGCCAGACACATCCCTCGGCGCACTGCAAACCGGCATCCACCGGGGGGAAACCGTGACCCACGATGCCGACCACACCATCACTATCCAGGCCAGCCACGGGGTTGCCCGCCAAGTCGGCGTTCTCCGGGAAGCCGTCGCTGCAGCCTTCGCCGACAATCCCACGCTCGAACCGCGGGATGTGGCAATTCTGTGCCCGGATCCAGACGCCCTCGCCCCCCATCTCCACGCAGCCTTCTCGTCACCACTCGACGCCAACCAGGCCCATCCAGCGACCACACTCCGGGTGCAGGTGGCGGAACGCTCAGCCGCCGTCGCCAACCAGGTCTATCGGCTGCTCGCCGACGTCCTGCGCCTGGGTGCTCGCCGCGCCACCACCAACGACTTGCTGGCCCTGATGTCACATCCCTTCGTCGCCCGCCGGTTCGGCTGGTCCAGCGAGGACCTTGATCGGCTGGAACAACTCCTTGATCAAGCCAGCGTCCGCTGGGGCATCAACCGCAACCACCGGGGCTACTTCGGGTTGCCGCAGATTGCGCAGAACACCTGGCAACTAGGGGTGCAACGCCTGCTCTTGGGTGAAGCACTGAGTGCGGATCGGCCCACCCAGCTGGGTTCGGTCGCCACCGTAGACGATGTTTCCTCCACCGACACAGTCCGGGTGGGCTCCCTGGCCGAGTTCGTCAGCCGCGTATCTCGGATCGTGACAGCAATCGGTGAGCCAGGGCGCCTCACTACCTGGGTCGACCGCCTGCGGAACTGCATCGATCTGCTCCTCGATGTCCCCTTCGACGAGCTATGGCAACTGAACCAGGTGTGGGCCACGCTGGCCGATTGGGCCAGCCGGAGGGAAGAGGCCACCGCCCTCCTCGGTCCCAGCGATGCGGTCGCGCTGCTGGACGGCAGCTTCGCCCACCGGACGCTCCGACCCAGCTACGGCAACGGCTCGCTGGTGGTCTCGTCCTTAGCCGGGCTGGCCCGGGTGCCCCATCGAGTTCTCTGCCTGGTGGGGTTCGACGAACGGACCTTTCCTCGACGCCAGCGGGCCGACGGTGACGACCTGTTGCTTCGGGAGCCGCACGCCCTCGACCCGGACCCTGGGGCCGATGATCGCCAGCACTTTCTCGATGCCATCCTGAGTGCCTCCGAGCGACTCATAGTTATCTACCAAGGTCATTCCAGCCATCTGAACACCGAGCATCACCCACCAGCGGGCGTGCTGGAACTCATCGAACTCCTCGGCTCCGACCAGGTTCGTTCGGAGCCACTTCAGCCCTTCGCTCCGGGCAACTTCGAGCCGGCAGCACCCCGCAGCTTCGATCAATCGAGCCTGGCGGCCGCCCGAGCGCTGATCGGACCCCGTCGGGATCGGATCGACCGCTGGCGGGTGGGCATCGTCCCCCGCACTGCGGGGCTGGTAGAGCTCGAGCTCGACTCTCTCGTCGCCCTAGTCAAACATCCAGGTAGGTTCTGGCTGCGCCAGCGGACCGGCATCACCCTGGGTCGCGACGACATCCCTCGCCCGGAGTTGCCGTTGGAACTCGACGGGCTCAGCAGATGGAAGATCGGAACCCAGATCTTGACCGGGCTGCTGGCCGGGCACTCGGTAGAGGCCCTGGCGCGCAGCGCCTGGCTGTCGGGAGACGTGCCGCCACTCAATCTCGGCGAGCGGGCGATGGCCAACATGACCAGCACCGCTCAGCAGATCCATCAGGCCTGGCAACGGGTGGCCGACGGGCCGCTTGATTCCCAGCTGCTCTCCGTAGACGTCGGTGCAGTCCGAGTGACCGGGACGGTAATCACCCGCGGGGGAAGCATCGTCGAAGCCCACTTCGGCCGGATCGGGCCTCAGCACCTCGGTCCGGCCTGGATGCGCGTCCTGGTAGCCACCGCGGCTTTGGGGCAGCGTATCGATGCGGTCCTGGTCGGGCCGACAAGCTCCGAAAGCCTGCACGCACCGCCAGTGGCACTCGCCCGGTCATTCCTAGCCGACGTGGTGGCTCTCGCGGCCGAAGCCACCGAGCAGGTATTGCTGCTACCGCCACGCCTCAGCTACCGGTGGGCGGCGGACCGGGCCCGCGGGCAGGATCCCCTCGCCAACTTTTTCGGGCTGAAAGACGACTGGAAACGGGATCAGGATGAGGTCTGGCACAAGCTATTCCCCACCGGCAATCCCTGGGAACAGCGACGCACTGACGCTGGCCGCTGGGGGCACCCGAAGGAAACCACCTCCCTGGGCGCCTTGGCAGCACAGGTCTGGGGCCCACTGATCACTGGGCTGGGCCGATGACTCCGCCCGCTGCCTTCAGGGTGGCCGATCAGCTACCTCGCGGGATCACCGTGCTGGAAGCGTCCGCCGGTACTGGAAAGACCTTCCAAATCGCCGCCCTGGCTGCTCGAATGCTCGCCGAGGGAACCAGTCAGATCGAAGAGCTGCTCATCGTGACCTTCTCCCGTGCAGCCACCGCCGAACTGAGCAAGCGGGTCCGGGAACGTCTACAACTCAGCGCCCACGCCCTCCGAAAGGCAGCGGCCGGCACCGAACCCACCGACGAACTAGACCGGCTGCTGTGTCAGGGGATCGATGCCGCGGAGCGGCTGGCCCGCGCTGATCGCCTGGCCGCCGGTTTCGCAGCATTCGACCGAGCCACCATCATGACGACCCATGAGTTCTGCGAGTCCATGCTCCGCGGCCTGGGAATCCTGGCCCCGCAGACCCCCCAGTCAACGCTGGTCGACGAGCTCACCTGGCTCGCCGACGAGGTGGCAGCGGATGTCTACCTGCAGCGCTACGGGGCTGTGGAGGGTGCCCCGCCCTTCCCGTTCGCCGACAGTTGGCGGGACGGTGCCGACCCGGGAGCTCGGTCCATCGCCCGGGCGGCAGTCGAGGAGACCGCCCCCCTGATCGGGAAGGACCTGCCTGGAGTAGCTGGCGAGCGAGTCAGGTTTGCCGATCTGGTCCGCACCCAGGTGGCTCAGCGCAAGCAGCAGTTACGCATCTACAGCTTCAACGATCAGCTAACCCGCCTTGCCGATGCATTGACCGACCCGACTCTGGGGCCAGCTGCCCAGGCCAGATTGTCTGCCCGGTTTCCAGTGGTTCTGGTGGATGAGTTTCAGGACACCGACCCGGTGCAGTGGCAGATTCTGACGCATGCCTTTGCTGCGGAATCGACAGTCGTTCTCATTGGCGATCCCAAGCAGGCCATTTATGGCTTCCGCGGCGGTGATATCCAGCAGTACACCGCCGCCACCCAGGCGGCCACGGTGCACACCACCCTGGCTGTCAATCATCGCTCGGAACCACAGGTGGTCCAGGCCGTCGGCGCACTCTTCGGCGGAGTTCAACTCGGCGACCAGGTCGATGTGCCACCAGTCACCTCAGCAAGGTCTTCCTCCCTGGTGGCCCAGGATCCGGTCTGGGATGCCGGGATTCAGATCCGCACCATCCTGGCTGATGAGCCACTCCCCTCGCGACAGGCCGCTGAAGCCATCAATCAGGATGTGGTGTCGGTGACCAGCTCGCTGCTCGGTCCCGCACCACCACTGCAACCCGGCCACGGCGCCATCCGGCCGCGGGACGTGGCCATCCTGGTCCGTTCCAACCGCCGCGGCCACGCGTTGGCCACTGCGCTGTCAGAGAGCGGGGTCGCGGTCACCTTTGCCGGCACCAGCAGCGTCTTCAACTCCCCAGCAGCAGCGGACTGGCTCACCTTGCTGCAGGCCATGGACCATCGCCGCCGCCCCTATCTGCAACGTGCCTGGCTCACCGACTTCATCGGCGCCACCATCAGCGACATCGCTGTGGCCGATGACACTCGTACCGGAGAGTGGGCACTTCTGGTGCACCGCTGGTCACGCGCGCTGGCTCGCACCGGAATCCCTGGGCTCATGCGTGCTATCGAGACCGACACCGATTTCAGCGCGCGACTGCTCCAGTATCACGGGGGCGAGCGGCTGGTCACCGACCATCAGCATCTCGGGGAGCTCCTGCACGCGCATAGCCTGGTTGCGGGGGGCCGCGCCCGCGAACTCGGGGCCTGGCTGGGGGCCGAGATTGAGCGTTCCCAGGGCGATGTGGAACGTACCCGTCGGCTAGAGACTGATGCCGATGCCGTCCAGATAATGACGGTGCACCGGGCCAAAGGCTTGCAATGGCCGGTAGTACTGGTGCCCGAGGCGGCCACCGCACCCTGGGAGCGCCCCGACACCGGACAGGGTCTGGTGGTTCCCGCTTCCTCCGGTCGCACCCTCGATGTCGGGGGGAGCCGCGCAACCGGGCGAACGGATCGCTACGCAGCCGAACGCCTCGCCGCCGGCGATGAAGAACTCCGCACCCTGTACGTCGCGTTAACCCGTGCCCAATCCCATGTGGTGACCTGGTGGGCCCACCATCGCGATATCGGTCGGGCTCCTCTCCATCGACTGCTGTTCGCTCCCCGGTCAGTTCCGGCACAACGGCCAGCACTCAGCTACCCACCGGAGGGACAACCCCACGGCACCAACCCTGGAAATCTGCCATGGCTAGCCGACGGCAGCATCGCGGTGGTCCCGGTTTCACCCGATCGCCCCCCGGTGCTCCCACCGCGCACCGAGCCCGGTCGGCTGGCGGCCCGTGCGTGGAACCGAACCGTCGATCCCCACTGGCGGCGCACCTCGTTCTCCGGCATCACTGCCGGCAGCCACGCCCCCGGGGTACCCGCCGAAGGCGGATTGCTCAGTGATGAGACCATCGTCAGCATCGATCTACCTCCGGCCGATCCTGCTCTTCATCAGCCATCACCGATGGCCGATCTCCCCAGTGGCGCTGCTTTCGGCAGCCTCGTTCATGAAGTCTTCGAGCGGGTTGATCCCAGTACCACCCTCCCCACAGCCCTGACCCAGGCAGTCAGCCGGGCTCTCATCCGGTGGCCGGTGGCCGGTACCGACGCCGACGCCCTCGCCCACGCCCTGATGCCCAGCTTTGATACGCCGTTGGGGCCGATCGGGTACGAGACCCGACTCCGAGACATCACCCCGGCTGACCGGCTCACCGAAATGGACTTCGAGTTCCCGCTCGCCAACCCGGCCGCTCGGGTCGCTGACCTCGCAGACCGACTTTCCGAACATCTCCCGGCTGGGCACCCTCTTGCCGACTACCCCGAGCGCCTCCGGACACCCGACCTGGCGCCCCAACACCTGCATGGCTTCCTGACCGGGTCTATCGATGCGGTGTTGCGCATCACGCCCGCCCCGGGTGAGGACCGGTTCCTGGTGGTTGACTATAAGACCAATAGGCTGGCTCCAACCGACGAGCCGCTGACTCTGGGGCACTACACGCCGACGGCGATGGCCGCCGCGATGATGGACAGCCACTATCCCCTGCAGGCGCTGCTCTACAGCGTGGCCCTGCACCGTTACCTCCAGCTCCGACTCCCTGACTATGCACCCGAAAGGCACCTCGCTGGCATCGCGTACCTGTTCGTCCGCGGGTTGGCTGGCAGCGCAACCCCCCGGGTCGACGGCACCCCGGTGGGGGTCTTCACCTGGGAACCACCCTCCGAGCTGGTGCTCACCACCTCGGCATTGCTGGCGCAAGGAGCACCATGATCACCGATCCAGCCGTGAGTAGCACGGGCCTGCTCCGCACCTTCGCCGAGGCCGGCGCTCTTACCTGGGCCGACGTGCAACCAGCCCAGCATCTCACCCACCTGTGCCGCGAATCCGATGAGCGGGTTCACCTTGCCCTGGCCCTCACGGTGCGAGCGCTCCGAGCCGGTTCCATCTGCGTGGACTGGGAGCAGATCCGGGATCTGGGTCACGATGAGGATGATCTCACCGACCTCCATGCTGAGGCGTGGCCGGAGGCGGAGGGCTGGCTGACCGCCCTCCAGGAAAGCCCAGCCGTCACCGTCGGGGGTGACCACGGCGGTGACCGCCCCCTGCGGCTGGTCGACGGCGCCCTCTACCTCGAGCGCCATTTCGTCGACCAAGAGAACGTCCGGCAGCGCCTCCTGGACAGGCTAGCCGGTGCCGACCCCAGGCCAGCTGAGTCCGGTCAGGCCGCCGCCATCGCGCGGGCGATGACAGCGCCACTCACCATCATTGGCGGTGGGCCGGGAACCGGAAAGACTTACACTATTCGACGCATCGTCGAACAGCTGGCCCACGACGACCCCAGCACCGTCATCGGGCTGGCCGCGCCCACCGGCAAGGCGGCCGCCCGTCTCAATGAGGAGATTGCGCTCCCCGGGCTCACGGCAGTGACCCTGCACGCCCTACTCGGCTCGCGGCCCGGAGCCCGCACCCGCTTCATCCACGATGCCAACCGGCCGCTCCCCCACGATGTGGTGATAGTCGACGAAATGTCCATGGTCTCCATGCTCCTCATGAGTCGGCTGCTCAGTGCCCTGAAGCCCTCGGCACGCCTGGTGCTCGTCGGTGATCCGGACCAACTGGCCTCCGTGGAGGCTGGATCGGTTCTGGCCGATCTCACCCAGGCCGCAGCCACCACCCCTGCGGTGGTTCGGCTCACCGAGAACTACCGGTTCGCCGGGGCCATCGCGCAGCTAGCTGATGCCGTCGCTACCGGCGACGCTGAGACGGCACTGCACACCCTGGCTTCCCCGGGTCAGGTGCAGCTCCTCGAGCCCACCGCAGGAACCACCCTGCTCCGGGACCGGATCCTGGCACCGGCGCTGACCTTGATTTCGGCCGCCGCAGACGACGACGTGGCCGGTGCACTTGCGGCCCTCGACCAGCATCGGTTGCTCCTGGGGCATCGCCGGGGGCCCTTCGGCGTGCAGGCCTGGACCCGCCAGATAGATTCCTGGCTGGCTGTCGCCGCCCCCGACCTCGCGGCCGATCCGGAACGGGCTGTCGGACGCCCAGTGATGGTGACCACGAACACCCCCGACCTGGGGCTGTCCAACGGCGACACCGGCGTGGTGATCCGCCACGGCGCTCGGAGCCAAGCCTGGTTCCGGATCGGAGGCGAGCTCCGGTCGTATCCGCCCTTCCTGCTCGACAATCTGGTCCCCGTCCATGCCATGACCGTGCACAAGGCCCAGGGAAGTCAGTTCGCCGACGTCACCATCGTGCTGCCACCCCCTGGCTCGCCCTTGCTGACTAGAGAGTTGCTCTATACGGCGGTGACCCGGGCCCGGCGATCGGTGACCCTCGTGGGGACAGACACCGCTATCCGCGAGGCTATCGGACGGCCAGCTAGGCGGATGAGCGGCTTGGCACGCCGACTAGCTGGCTAGCAGCCGGCAGGCAGCGCACCAGCCCGCCAGGCGGTGATAATCCGGTGCGCTATCGAGATCTGCCCCGGAAGCAGCACCTCCCCGGCATCGACAGCGGCCGTGAGCTCTTCCCGGCTGAAATAGCGGGCGTATTCAATCTCCACACCATCAACCTGGATCTCGGAGTCGCGAGCCACACCAACAAACCCGAGCATGAGTGATCGCGGAAAGGGCCACGGCTGACTGTCGAGGTAACGCACCTGCGTGAGGCGCACCCCCGACTCCTCGGCAATCTCGCGGTGCACCGCCTGCTCAAGCGATTCACCGGCTTCCACAAACCCGGCCAGCAAGGACATCCGGTGGGGGTCCCACACCCGTTGATGTGCCAGCAACAGCCGGTCAGCAGGATCAACAACCGCCACGATCACAGCCGGGTCCGTTCGCGGGAAGTGCAGCAGCGTGCAGTGCTCGCACCAGCGGTGTTGCCCCCCGGCGCGAACCTCGGTGAGCGAGCCACACCGACTACAGAAGGGGGCGCTCTGATGCCAGCCAACCAGCGCCAAGGCGGTCATCACCAGATCCGTCGCGGTCTCATCCAGAGTGAGATTGAGCTGGTAGGCCAGTGCGAAGGGACCATCGCCCGCGGCGGCCATGCCGAACCAGGGGTCCTCATCGACCAACCCGAGGAGATAGTGACGCTGAGCATCGTAGCTTCCGCGAGGCGGCGTGCTCCGAAGCTGGGTGGAATCCACAGTGGCGCTGATCCGGGACTGCTCATCGATTTCCACTACTCGTGCCTGCGGATGGGCCCACATCTGGCTCAGCCAGCTCTCGTCCGCCCGGTATTCCAGGGCACGATCGAACCGGCTATCCGACACCCACGATTCCATGAAGTCCCACCCTAGTAGTCTGTCGCAGCTGAGATGTGTGGTAGCGAGCGGCGTCAGGTGGGTTCTGGGCAAGACGGGGATCCGGAATCGATGCCGGGGTATCGGTGAGGATCAACGACGCAGCCCAGGACTCACCTGGGGTCGCGAATACAACAGATCAGCTGCGACAGCCTACTAGCCAGGTCTGTCGGTCTACCGCCGGGATAGGTCCGTCGTTGTCTGAACCAGCAGTTCCAGCTCCGCCCGGCTGAGCAAATCTCGCGGACGAACTATGCGGCGTTGGCGCACGAAGTAGAACAGCGCATCCACCTGATCCAATTCCATGCCGGTGAGCTCCGCCCAGGCCAACCGATACACCGACAACTGCAGCGGATTCGACCGTACGGAGCGGCCGGTCTTCCAGTCAACGATGGTGTCTTGACCACGATCACCGAAGACCGCGTCGATCCGGCCCCGGAGAACGTGCCCTCCCAGAAACAGCGAGAACGGAATCTCGGTCGCCTTCGGAACCCGGTCAGCAAAAGGACCCTGCTCGAACGCGGCGATCAGCTGGGCCACGGTGTCATCGGACCCTTCTGCGGGGGCGTCCAGATCCCCCAGGAGCGACGGCGATGTATGAAACCGCCGCTCCAGCCACGCATGAAAACGCTCACCCACCCGTGCTGATAGGACCGGAGGTTGGGGCATCGGACGACCAAGCATGGCCAGATAACCGGGAGCGTCCTGCTCCAAGGACATCAGCGCGGTCGTGGACAGATAGCGCGGCAGCGTGGCTTGGAGGCCCCGGCGGCGGCCCCGGGCCTCGGCCAGCAGCAGCGCACTCGCCTCATCCCAGGCGGCCACGGTCGCCGCCTCATCGAGCAGGAGTGGCTCCCCCTCGTCCCCGACTGCAGTCTCACGTCGGTAGCGGGTGACGGCCGCCGCTGCTTGCTGTCGCTGATCGGCTGCTACCAGATCCAGACTGCTCGGCCACAGGACGGCGGCATCGGCAGTCAACAGCGGGTTGGTAGCAGAAACCGTGGCATTCTCTATCGAATCGGCAAACGACTCGAGTGTTCTCAGGTAGGGCGAGAGCGCTCGGGGCTTGATCAGTTCCGACCAGGTGTGGGCGGTGGCCAGCACCTGCTGACGCGCCCGGGTCACCGCCACATAGGCCAATCGATCGTCTGCGCGGCGCGCTTCGGCCTTGAGTGCCGCCTGATACTCCTTCGCGGCGGCATCAGTCATCTCCGCCAACTGGGCAACATTCGCAGCATCTCCCCGGAGCTCTGCCGGCAGAACCCCAGAAGCCTTGAGCCAGTTTCCCTGTACCCGCTCCGAAGGGAATACCCGATCCACCAGGGAGGGAAGCACTACCAGGTCCCATTCCAATCCTTTGGCCTTGTGGATGGTGAGCAACTTCACCGAATCTGTCGGAGTGGGAACCGCCTGTTCCAGGCCGCCACCATGGTCTTCCTCGGCCCGGATCCAGGACAGCAGGCTCCGCAACGATCCGTCACCATCGGCGTGAGCGAAGCCGGCCACCTCGGCCACGAAGGCATCCAGCTGCTGGCGACCCTGCAGTCCCCGCAGCCCACATTCCACCTCAAGCCCGAGTGCGCCGATCACCCGGCGTACCAGTTCGGTCACCGGCGCCCCCGCATGACTGCGCAACCACGCCAGCTCTGCGGCCACCTCCGCGAACCGGGCCCGCGCCTCCGTGGAGTAGTTCCCCGGCCCGGGATCCGCCAGCGCCTCCACCAAGCTCGGGGTACGGACCGACAACGTCTCATCCACCAGGGCGGCGATCTCCTCGGCAGTGGTCAACTCATCCTCATCATCACCGATGGCACCGGCAAGCTCCCGGGCTCGACGGCCCAATACCCCCAAGTCCTGCGGTCCGATGGCCCACCGGGGTCCGGTGAGAATCCGCACCACATCTGGGTTCGCCGCAGCGTCGTCGAGCACTCGGAGCACCGCCACCACATCGGCCACCTCCGGCACTTGAAGCAGGCCATCCAGCCCGACAATCTCCACCGGAACATCCCGGCCGCTGAGGGCTTGGTACAGGTCCCGGATCGCCGAGTTTCGGCGGCAAAGGATAGCTATCTCTGACCAGTGCGGAACCGTGCCGCCATCATGATGGGCGATAACCCTATCGACGACCCCGACAACCTCCTCGGCCCAGGTGTCATAGGTGGCCAGCGCTATCGCGCCCGGTGCCGTTCCCGAGGGGGCTACCAAATCGGTCTCAATGCCATCCCACTGCAGTTCCTGGTCCTGGCGCAACGGCGTCGCCAGCGCATTGGCTGCCGCCAGAATGGTGGTACCCGAGCGCCGATTCACAGTCAACGCATACCGGTTCGCGGAGCGACCATCTGCCTGCGGGAAGGTGTCCGCAAAGGCGATGATGTTGCCAGCCGCCGCGCCTCGCCAGCCATAGATAGCCTGACAAGGGTCGCCCACGGCTGTCACCGGGTGGCCTCGTCCGGTCGTTGGATGATCGCCGGAGAAGAGTTTCTGAAGCAGGGTTGCCTGCGCGCTCGAGGTGTCCTGGTACTCATCCAGGAGGACCACGGCGAATTGCTCGCGCAGCACCTGCCCCACTATCGGAGCTTCACGGGCCAGCCGGGCGGCCACCGCCATCTGATCGGCAAATTCAACAGCTCCAGCAGTGCGCTTGATTCGTTGGAAATCATCCACCAGCCCCGCCAGTTCCACCCGTTCGGCGGCTACTGAGGCGGCGGTCCGCAGTGCGGAGTAGATATCACCGGATCGGTTTCGTGGTGCCTCCGCCACGGCAGCAATGACTGTGTCGGCCTGGCCCACCAACGCCTCACTATCCACCAAGTGAGCGGTCAAGTCGCCGTCCAGGGTCAGCACCTTCTCCACCACCGAATCGGGACGCAGCCGGGCCAATTGGGTGAACGGACCCGGCGCTGCCACCACCGCCCGAGATGCCAGCCGGAACCGCGCGGCTCCGGTGATCAGCCGGGCATCGGCATCCACACCGATCCGCAGCCCATGGTCGGCGACCAGACGGGCCGCAAACGCGTCATAGGTGAGCACCACCGGTTCTCCGGCCTCATCCATCCCGGTGGTGTCGGTCACTCCCGCGGTAGCCAACGCGCGCCGAATCCGAGCGCTGAGTTCACTAGCTGCCTTCCGGGTGAAGGTCAGCCCGAGGACTTGCTCGGGGCGCACCAGCCCACTCCCCACCAGCCACACCACCCGCGCCGCCATCACGGTGGTCTTACCGGTACCAGCACCGGCGATTATCACCCCCGGTTCCAGGGGTGCAGCAATCGCCGCCAACTGCTCAGCGGAGAAGCTGATTCCCAGGGCCTCCGAGACCTGTGCTGGGTGGGTCAATGGCTTCATCGGAGCACCTGCCCACTGCGAGCAGGGCAACTGGAACGCACCGGGCACCAACGGCAGTCAGCGCTGGGGCGCGCATCGAATTGGCCAGCGCTCAGAATGGCGCGAGCCTGGGATATCCGTTCGTGGACCCAGGTGGGGTGGTCCCCACCTGTCGCCTCCTCGGCCAGGTGCGGCTGATCCATCAATGATGGTTGTCGCAGCACCTTAGGCCAGCCGTTGCCATCATCGTGACGGAGGAATACCAACTGGGCACCCGCGCTGGTCCGGCTCCCGGGCGCGTGTTCCTCGAAGCCACCGGCATGGACCGCCAACTGATACACCCCGAGCTGCGGGTGCGCAGCTGCAACCGCCCGCGTGGGCATCGTCCGGCTCGTCTTGAAGTCGATAATCCGCAGCGAGCCATCAGGAAGTCTCTCTAGTCGATCCACGACCCCAGTCAACTCGACAGGGCCGTCATCAAGGCGCACCGTGGCGTGGAAGGGCACCTCAACGCCCACCAACTCCGCATGCTCATTGCCGGCTTGCCAAGCCAGGAAGCGTTCCACCGCCGCATCAGCCTCGGCCCGCTCGGAGGCAGATAGCCAGGCAGCCGGAAATGGAATGTCTGCCCACACCGCATCCAAGGCTGCCGCCAGCTGGTCTGGGCCGAGGTGATGCGTCGCCGCGCGCTCCACCAGGGCATGGATCACTGATCCCAGGAGCGCACCCGCCGGTCGAGGCGGATCCGAACGCGCCTCACGACTGAGGTAATACTGTCGAGGACAGGCGAGCAATCGCTCCACCTGGCTGGGGCTCAGCCGTACCGTCGCTGCCGAGGAGGGTGCCCGGGTGCCAGTCACCGCACGGACCCCCCACCACCGATCTGGATCTGCGTCCGTGACCAGCCGATCGCCCCGGTCGTCGGTGGCGTCAGCGAGCCGGGCTAGGCGAGCTGCAGCTGCTGCCCTCAGGCCTGGCGATACCTCTGGGTCCACGGCGGTCCGTCGCAGCTCGATGACCAGGTCGCGGATGGTGTGTAGCCGTGCGGGCGGAGTCATCACCTGCCGGACAGGCACCCCCAACTCGGACAGGAAGCGCGACGGCCGGTCATCCTCGCCGTCGGTTCCGGACACTGCGGTCACCAGCAGGTGCCCTTCCGCCCGGGTGCACGCCAGCAGAAAGAGCCTCCGTTCAGCCGCCACCCGCTCCCCCGAACTCAGCCCGAGCCCCAGACCGCTGGTGCTGAGGCGAACCGGGTCGAACAACGACCCCGGACGGCGGGCATCGGGCCAGATACCTTCCTGGACCCCGGCGACCGCCGCCAGCGTCCAGTGTTGCCCTTTGGCTCGGTGGGCGGTCAACAGCCGGACCCCACGCCCAGAAACGCTGGCTTCGCGTTGGCTATCGGCCGGGATCTGCTGCTGGGCCACCTCGGCTAGGAACCAGGCCACGCCAGCAGCCCCACCCGGACCCTCGGATCGCGCCGCAAGGGCGAACAAGGCCCCCACCGCATCCAGATCCTGATTGGCCCTGGGCGACGGCTCACCGCCACTCACCGCGTCCAGCCGAAGCTGCTCTGGCCACGGGGTCCCCGACCACAGCATCCAGAGCGCCTGCTCGGGTCGGGCGTCGCCAGCAATCGCCTGCGTAGCTCGGGCAAGCAGGTCACGGCACCGTTCCAGCTCCTCTTCTCCTGCAGGCACGACTCGGCTTCCCGCAAGGATCTCCGCCAGAAGTTCTATCACCGGACGCCCCAGTGCATCGGGATCCTGCTCCCGGAGGCGTCGCCCGATCCGACGCATTTCCACGGAATCGAGCCCTCCCCATCGCGAGGCCAGCAGCCGTCGGGCTTGTTCTGGATCGGGGCGACCGCCGGCACCAGCCACCTCCAGCCCCAACAGCAACGGTTGCACTGCCAGCTCGTCGGCCAGTCCGATCTCGTCCCCGGCGATCTCGACGGGGATGTTCGCGTCGGTGAGGGCGCGAGCGAGCGGAACCAGTTGATCACTGGAGCGAACCAGGACCGCCATGTCACCCCAGGAGATGTTGGCAGACAATTGGGCCTGCCGCAGTTCACCGGCGAGATAACGTGCCTGGGTGGCAGCATCGGGAAGAGTGCAGACCTCGATTCGCCCCTCTCCACCGGGAACAACCTCCCGGTAGGCGGCATGAATGGACCGTTCGCTCACCGGCACCCCCAGCCGCTGAGCCACCCGGGCGGTGGCCTCAACCTCAGCCGGGGTCCGGCGATGTGCCTGCTGAAGAACCTCAACCTGAGGAGCGATGCCGGCCTGAGTGAAACTCTCCATGAAGGCACTGATCGCCCGGGGATGCGCGCCGCGGAACCCAAACACACTGGTGTCCGGGTCTGCCAGGGCTACCACTGGCACCCCCATCGGCGCCAACGCTCGAACCAGACCAATCTGCGAAGGATCCAGCTCGCACCATTCGTCAACGTATACCGCACCAATACTCGCTTGAATGGCTGCCAGCACATCCGAGTTCTCGCAGAGAATCCGGGCGCGATGCACCAGCTCGGCGTAGTCCAGCACCTGCTCGCTATCCAGCACGTCCAGATACTCGGCCATGAATCGGCCGACTGCCACCCATTCCAGCTCCCCCGCTGCGACCCCCGCCTGCGCCACATCGTCCGGATCGAGGCCCAGTTGGCGCGCTCGAGCCAGCACCGCCCGCACCTGCCGGGCAAATCCCTGGGTGCCAACGGCAGCCTGTAACTCTGCCGGCCAGCCACTCCGACTTCCCGCCACGAGCGCACGGATCCGAAATTCTTGTTCCGGAGCCGACAGGAGGCCCAGGTCGGGGTCGGCGGCGTACCGCTCGGTCAGGGATAGGCACAGCGCATGCACCGTCATGACCTGAGGTGCCAGGGAGGTCTCCCCGAGGACCCGGATGACCCGATCCCGGATCTCCGAAGCCGCCTGACGGGTTGAGGTGAGCACCAACGGCAGCGGCCCGGGTAGGCGGCTACGCTCGGCCACAGCCGCCACCAGCGCTGTTGTTTTTCCGGTGCCAGCAGCTCCGAGAACCAAGGTTGGACCTGTCGCTGTTGCTACCGGATTCTGCACGGAACCATCCCAGCATACGTACCAGGTCACCGGCGAGCACTGCCCCGCCACGCAGCGTGTCGCCCGAGCAACGTGGGTTTCACTAAGGCTTTTCGTTCGCTCTGCGCCGAGGAATATCGTGCCTGCTGGCACAAATGGCCACCCAACAGATATCCTTGGCAGTGGTTCAGTCGTCACCTACCCCGAGGAACCATCACATGTATGAGCCCCGCCGCGCCGCACCCGCGTCCGCTGACGCAGGTGCATCTGTGACCACTAGCCCCTTTATTCAACCGGCTCGCCGCGCCATGCCCCCACGCGTTTCAGTGGTCGGCACCCGGCTGGTCCCGGCAGCACTCTCAGCAGCACTCCTCGCTGGTTCCACCTTGCTTGCTGTGAATCTCAACGCCTCCATGACCGCAGCCGGTACCTCAACCGGTACGAACCCGGCGAACCCTGCTGGGTCGACCACCAGGACCACCACAGCATCGCCCGACGCCCCTCCGGCGCAACCCCGTCAGCCAACGTCGACCACGTCCCGTTGGCTGCCCCAATTGCGGGTCTTTTTTCCCGAGACGCCCGATGCGGCTGCCGAGGGTTCGGCCTCCACTATTCCGTCGGCAGCTGGTGCCCGCGGATACCAGTCCACCGCCGCGAAGGCCCGCAACAGCGCTACCCCGACACGGCGCTCAATCTTCAACACGTCACCGCGGACCGCCGATAACGCTGCACTACCACCGGAGACGGTGAGTTCATCGACGACTCCGCGCCAGGTGACCGGATACGCCCCTGCCTCGCGCGGCACCGTGCCCTCGAGGCCAGTCACATCCTCCGCTGATCCGTCCCAGAGGGTGGGGGCACCCCCTGCTCCGGCGCCCCTGGCTCCCGCACCCTCCACGCGAGCACCCCAGTCACTGTCGGCACCGCCTGCCACCGCCACTCGACCAGTGACTACCGAACCCACGGCCAACCCCCGGCGCCCGTTGCTGCCCTGGTTGCCATTCCCCCGGTCCACGCCGGAACGTACTATTGATCCGACGCCCAGCAACACCGCATCGTCAGCAGCACCAACATCAACCCCCACCCGCTCGACATCCGCGACCACGAAGCCACGCGCAACGGCCACCACCAAGCCCGCAACCCCCACAAACAAGGCCACCTCGGCTTCCCGGAAGACCACCACCCCCACAACGGCTCCCAAGACCAAGACCGCCACCGCAACCACGGTTCCCACGAACACATCCAGCGCCAGCACCACCAAGACCGCCACCGCGACCAGCGTCCCCACCCGAGCAGCCACCACCGCACCCGCAACGGCTGCCACCGTCACCGCTGAGCCGGAGGTCACGGCAAGCAGCACGGAGTAGGGTTCGCCGGGCTCCTGTCTTCGGGATCGGGGGTACCCTGGCTCCATGAGCGAGGTGACCACCGAGGTGGCTGGTCGCACGCTACGGCTGAGCAATCTCGACAAGGAGCTCTTTCCGAACGGCTTCACAAAAGGCGAAGTCATCGCCTACTACCATGAGGTCGCGCCGGTGATATTGCCTCACCTGGCCGGGCGGGCTGTGACCCGAGTGCGATTTCCCCACGGGTCCTCGGCGCCGTCCTTCTTCGAGAAGAATGTTCCCGCTGGCACCCCGACATGGGTACGCACGATCCAGGTATCTGGATCACATGAGCAGGTCACCTATCCGGTGGTAGACGAAGTGGCCACCCTGATCTGGCTGGCCAACCTGGCAGCGCTTGAGTTGCATACGCATCAGTGGCATGTTGACCGCACCCGCCAGGATGTCGTCATCACCAGCTCCACGCCGGTGGACCATCTAGTCATCGACCTGGACCCAGGTGGCGGCGTCTCGATGGATCTCATTGCCGCTGCCGCGCTGCTAGTTGCCGGTGACCTGGCTGATGATGGGCTCACGTCCTATCCGAAGACCTCCGGCAGCAAGGGCCTACAGCTGTACGTGGCGCTTCCACCAACTCCGGTTGCTGCAGTGCGGGACTACGCAAACGCGCTGGGTGAGCGTCTGGTCACCTCCCACCCAGACCTCTTCGTCCTTCAGATCGGCAAGGCGGCCCGGGAGCACAGGATCTTGTTGGATCTCAATCAGAACCTGCCCGGACGCACCACCATCTCTCCATATTCACTACGCGGTCGTGATCGGCCCACAGTCTCCACGCCACTGCGCTGGAGCGAGGTTGAGGCGGCCGTCGACGGCGCCTCGGTGGTATTCACCGCCTCCGAGATCCCGGCTCGGATTGACCACCATGGCGACTTGTTCTCCGGACTCCTCTCCGGCCCCCGCACCCCTCTTCCTGACTAGCGACCCTTGTCCCCGCGCCTGGAATTCGCTGCCTGTGTTGATGCCCAGGCGTGCCTCGCCACATTGTCGCGCTCACCGATACGTCCAGCATCGCCATCGAACGCCGCCCTGGCAATCCATCCACCTGAACACCAACACTGATGACACCAACGTCAGGCGCGGGCACGAGTAGCCTGCGCAGCTGGGCCGGAGGGCCGAACCCGGGCGTTCGCCCCGGGCGAAGTCTGCTTCAGCACCCGGCTGGCGCAGGTAGGCTAGCCGAACACCAACGAGGAGGTTCCATGGAGGTCAAGGTCGGCATCCGCAATGTGGCACGTGAAGTGGCCCTCGAGACCACAGCCACGGCGGCCACGCTGGAGGCGGATCTTACCGCGGCCCTCGCTGCCAACGGCGTCTTCGCACTCACCGACGACCGGGGACGCAAAGTTCTGATTCCTGCGGCACAAATCGCCTACGTCGACTTGGGTACCGAGCACGCCCGTCCGGTAGGTTTCGGCGCCCCGAACTCCTGACCGGCTAGACTGGGGGGGTCACGCACACCGGCGTGTCCCCGTCTGTTCGGTGCGCACCTGAAGTTGCGCATGCAGGGCGGTGTTCGTACCGGTCTCTCGACCGGTGAGTAGTGAGGCAACACGCAGACCGTGTCAGAAGAGCCCAAAGAAGTATCGCAGACCACTTTTACCGATCTCGGAGTTCATCCCGATATCGTCGAGTCCCTCGCCCGCAAGGGGATAACTCACCCCTTCCCGATCCAGGCCATGTCTATCCCGATAGCTGTCGAGGGTACCGACATGATCGGCCAGGCGCGCACCGGCACGGGCAAAACACTCGCCTTCGGGGTGAGCCTGCTCCAACGGATCACAGTTCCCACAGATCCGGCCTATGCGGATCTCAAGGATCCAGGCAAGCCGCAGGCTCTGGTGATGACCCCCACGCGTGAGCTCGCACTCCAGATAACCGACGACCTCAAGGACGCTTCAGCCATCCGGCATGCGCGCATCCTGACGGTTTACGGCGGGGTCGGCTATGAGCCGCAGCTCGATGCGCTGGCCTCAGGTGTCGATGTAGTCGTCGGCACACCGGGTCGGCTCCTCGACCTCGCCAATCGTCGTTCGCTCGATCTCTCACATGTGCAGGTTTTGGTCCTCGACGAGGCCGACGAAATGCTGGACCTTGGATTCCTTCCCGATGTCGAGAAGCTGATAGCCCGAACCCCAGCATCGCGGCAGACCCTGCTGTTCTCGGCCACCATGCCAGCAGCCATCGTGTCTCTATCGCGGTCCCATCTGACCCAGCCGGTGAATATTCGGGCTGAGGCGCACGATGCGGCCACCACAGTGCCGGATACCACCCAGTTCGTCTATCAGGCCCATGACCTGGACAAGCCAGAGATCGTCTCCCGGATCATCCAGGCCGATCATGCCGGCAAGGTGATGGTTTTCACCCGGACCAAACGCGCCGCTCAGCGGCTAGCCGACGATCTGGATGAGCGCGGATTCGCCGCGACCAGCATTCACGGCGATCTAGCCCAGGGTGCTCGGGAGAAGGCACTCGCACGCTTCCGCGATGACCGGGTCAAGGTTCTGGTCGCTACCGACGTGGCTGCTCGAGGCATCGACGTCGCTGAGATCACCCACGTGATCAACTATGAGTGCCCCGACGATGACAAGACCTACGTACACCGCATCGGCCGCACCGGCAGGGCTGGCGCCAAGGGGATCGCAGTCACCCTGGTGGACTGGGCCGACATCACCCGATGGAAAGTTATCAACAAGACCCTGGATCTGGATTTCCCGGATCCTGTGGAGACCTACTCCACCAGCGAAAATCTCCTGGACGATCTGCACATCCCTGCCGGGACTAAGGGGCGCCTCCGAGATCCGCGGCCGCGCGCCGACGATCGCCCCGCCCGCAAACCGCGCGAACCTCGACCACAACGCACCCGCAGCCGTCGCCGACTGCGCAACGGCCAACCGGTGGCCGAGGCTAACGGCGCCTCGGAAGCGCCCGCACCCGGCACCGGCGCTGCTGAGGCCCGTGAAGGCTCGTCATCAAGCCGCCGTCGCCGTCGTCTTCGTGGCGGAAGCCGGGCTGGCGCCCAGCCGAACCCGGAACGCCAGCCGGCACCAGTTTCCTCCGGTGAGTAACCAGGATTCGCCGGTCAGGCGGCCCGGTATCTATCCGGTTCCTCGGCATTGAAGGTGAGCGGACGCTGATCCGGGAGGCTGACGGTGATCCGATCAAATCCCGTACCTCGGTCAGGTCTGAGCTTCACCTGGTGCTCACCAAACAGTGGCGCCACCTGGGTAGCCGCATCGGGTGACCGCCGACGATGCTGCCGCAACCATCGCCGATCTTGAGTAGTCAGGGCTAGATCCAGCCCCTGACGCACTATGAGTTCCACGCGTTCACCAGCCAGGTTGGTGCCATAGTCGAGCCGGATCGCGCTGGTGAGCCCCGGGAAGCCGAACGGCACCCGCTCGCGGGATATCGGCTCCCGGGCAGCCGATTCCCGCACCACACCGATCGCACGCTCGGCTTCAGCCTCCACCGTCGCCCACCAAGCCGCATCCAGGACCACATCGCCGAACCCCGGCAGTGGGGGCGCGTGCTGGTCCAGAACATCCAGCACGGCCTCACCCTCATCGTCGGCAAAGCCACGCAGCAGATCCTGTTCGACGACGAATCCGTCGATGGACCGCAACGCCACCGTCGGGAGCCGACGCCCTTCGACAGTTGCGGTCCCGAGAGCGAGCACCGAATGCCAAGGATGGAGGCCGGTGAGATGCGTGGCATAGCCGTCCGAATTCACCCGCAAGACACCTTGTGAAACCCCGTCTATCGCCAGCACCCCCGCCATCAGTGCCAGGGCCACCACGATAGCGGCCAGCACGATGCTGGGGACGCTCTGCTCGGTGATCGCGGCCAGCACGGCTGTCACCGCGATTGCGCCGGAACCGAGGATGGCCACCCCACCCCACAGCGCCCGCCGACGGGTCAGCCGGCTCACGAAACGGATCGGCGTGGCGATCCCCATCAGTAGCTCATTCCCATAGCTGCCCGCACGTCAGCCAGCGTGGCGTCCCCGATGGCGTTGGCCCGGTCGTTGCCCGCGGCCAGCACCTCGGCCAGGTAGCCACGGTCGGCCGCTAGCGCCGCCCGCCGGTCGCGGATGGGGGCCAGCATTTCGTTGAGGGCCTCAGTCAAGTAGCGTTTGAGCCCACCGCCGCCACCGTCGCCGATCTCGGCCGCAATGTCGCGTGGGTCTTGGTCGGTGGCCAGACCGGCCAAGGTGAGCAGGTTGCTCACCTCAGGCCGATGCTCCGGGTCGAAGGTGATCTGGCGATCCGAATCCGTTACCGCCCGTTTCAGCAGCGCGGCGGTCTCATCAGCCGTCATCCGGAGCTCGATGGTGTTGCCCTTGCTTTTGCTCATCTTGGTGCCATCAGTGCCCAGAATCAGTGAGGCTGACGAGAGCAACGCCTCCGCCTGCGGAAAAACTGGTTGCGAGGCATCAACTCGGCCGTAGCGCTCGTCGAAGCGGCGGGCCACCACCCGGGTCTGCTCCAGGTGCGGCAGTTGGTCCTTGCCTACCGGCACCAGATTGGCTTTGCAGAAGAGAATGTCCGCCGCTTGGTGAACCGGGTAGGTGAGCAACAGTCCCGACATCGGGCGTCCGGCGGTGGCCTCATGCTCGGCCTTCACCGTTGGATTGCGGTATAGCTCAGCATCGGTGACCAACGACAAAAAGGGCAACATCAGCTGGTTCAGCGCAGGCACACTGCTGTGGGTGAAGATAGTTGTCTTCGCCGGATCCAGTCCGACGGCCAGATAGTCCGCCAACAGAGACTCCACGCGCTCAGCCAGGGGCCCAGTCCCGTCCCGGTCAGCGATCACTTGGTAGTCAGCGATGAGCACGAACGTCTCCACGCCAGCATCCTGAAGCCGGACCCGATTGAGCATCGAACCGAAGTAGTGGCCGATATGCAAGTGACCGGTGGGCCGGTCACCGGTCAGCATCCGGAACCCACGGGGATCTTGGTGGATCTTTCCCTCAATCTCACGACTGCGAGCCTCTGAACGCCGCAGCGACGCATCCGAGGTGGACCCCGCCAATGCGTCTGCGGCCGTGGGTTGATCAGTCATGAACTCTCCTCAATGCTCACCTCAGGCTGAACATACACACGGCCGCCCCAAGGACGGCCGGATCACCAGGGAAGTGGATGCCGTCGCTACCGCCGCCAGGCACCCCAGATGATCACAACTCCCAGCCTACTCCAGGTCAGTTCCCAACCAGAGGTCGCAGGTTCAAATCCTGCCCCCGCCACGAATTTCAGGCTCGGTTCCCGCTGGGAGCCGAGCCTGAAAGTTTTCTAGACTTGACTCGGTCATCACATAGTCATCACCTCCTCGTTCAGCAGGTGCGCTCGGCGTCCCGCGCGGGGCGCTGGCATGGAGCGTCTTGGGACGTTTCGGGGCGGGCGGTTTGCCCGGCGCACCTGTCTGGCATGAAGACGACACTGCAACCGGCCAGCGGACTTGTTCCGCTGATGAGTATCGAAGACCTTGGCGACTTTCTCGGCGTGCCTGTCGCGACGATCTACGACTGGCGCGTGGACGGCAAGGGTCCATGCGGCGTCCGTGTGGGACGCCATGTGAAGTTCGCCCAAGCCGACGTGCTGGCCTGGATCGACGCCCAGCGCGAGGTCCGGCCCGGCCGGCCACGCGAGGGGCGGTGATCTGAGATGGCGCGCCCGCGCACCGATGTCGGCACCTTCGGTCAGTTCACCTACATCACCGCCCACAACGGGACGGTCAAGGCCCGGGTGAGGTTTCGGGACGACGACGGGCAACTCCGGCTCGTCCAGGCCACGGGCGACACCCGCACGGTTGCTGAGCGGGCGTTGAAGAAGAAGCTGACCCGCCGGGACAACTTCTCGGCCGGGAGCCGTGACCTGTCGGCCGACAGCACCTTCGGTCGGCTCGTGGAGG